>NZ_PKFQ01000001.1:5217340-5528882 GCF_002939475.1 Streptomyces cinnamoneus
GGACCTTCACCTGCCCCAGCGTCACGTTCTCCAGCACGGTCTTGTGCGCGAAGAGGTTGAACGACTGGAAGACCATGCCGACGTCGGCGCGCAGCCGCGCCAGCTCCCTGCCTTCCTGGGGCAGCGGTTTGCCGTCGATGCTGATCGACCCGGAATCTGTCGTTTCCAGCCGGTTGATCGTCCTGCACAGTGTCGACTTGCCGGACCCGGAGGGCCCGATGACGACCACGACCTCGCCACGCGCGATCGTCAGGTCGATGTCCTGGAGCACATGCAGTGCGCCGAAGTGCTTGTTGACCTTGTCCAGGACGACCAGTGCGTCCGCGGCAGGTGCCGCGTCCTTGGTCACCGATACCTCGCTCATCGGCGTTCCTCGCTCCGTCCTCCTCGGTTGGGAGGACCCTAATGAGCCGCAACGACCAGCGTCATTACATCTGAGCTGAAATTGAGCATAACGATCCAGCGTCAACCGGACACTCCGCGTCAACGGGACGCCAGGGGCGTACGGGCGTACCGGCTGCATAACAGAAGCCCTCCGGCGGGCAGGAACCCCTTGACGCACCCGGCATCCATCGGCGTGGATGCGGTGTTGCCGTACGCGCTGCCCGGAGGGGGCCGATGAGACTCCTGCTCGTGGAGGACGACGATCACGTCGCCGCGGCCCTGTCGGCCGTGCTGGCCCGGCACGGCTTCGACGTCACCCACGCCCGTAGCGGCGAGGAGGCCCTCCACGCACTGTTGCCGGCCGGAGGCGTGCCCTTCAGCGTCGTCCTGCTCGACCTCGGCCTGCCCGACCAGGACGGCTTCGAGGTCTGCGGCAAGATCCGCAAGCGCACCGCCACGCCCGTCATCATGGTCACCGCCCGGGCCGACACCCGCTCGAAGATCCACGGCCTGAACCTGGGCGCGGACGACTACGTGGTCAAGCCCTACGACACGGGCGAGCTGCTCGCCCGCATCCACGCCGTCGCCCGCCGCACCCCGCAGACCGAGAGCGCCCCCGGGCAGCCGCAGGACCCCGCGGCCCCCCAGGCCCTGTCCCTCGGCCCGCTGACCATCGAACTCCCCAACCGCCGCGTCTTCGTGGACGGCACCACCGTCCCCCTCACTCGCAAGGAGTTCGACCTGCTCGCCCTGCTCGCCCAGCGCCCGGGCGTCGTCTTCCGCCGCGAACAGATCATCAGTGAGGTCTGGCGCACCAGTTGGGAGGGGACGGGGCGCACGCTGGAGGTGCACATCGCCTCGCTCCGCTCGAAACTGCGCCTGCCGGCACTGATCGAGACGGTTCGCGGAGTCGGCTACAAAATCGTGCTCCCGGTCTGAGGCCGGCCGAGCCCGTGCGCACCCGACTCCTTCCGCTCCTCATCGTCCTCATGGCCGGCGTGCTGCTGGCGCTCGGCTTCCCGCTCGCCGCGGGCATGGCCGCCGTGCACCAGCAGCGGGTCGTGGTCGACCGCATCGACGACACCGCCCGCTTCGCCGCGCTCGCCCAGTACGTCACCTCGCGTCCCTTCGAACCGGCCGACGAAGCGGACGAACGGCTCATCACGCTGCGCTCCGAACTGGCCCGCTACGAGGACCTCTACGGCATCAAGGCCGGCATCTTCTACCGCAACGAGAAGGCCATGGCCGTCGCCCCCGCCCAGTGGTCGCTGCCCGCCGGCGGCGAGGGCCGGCAGGCGTTCCTGGAGGCCCTCGCCGGGCGCCGCAGCCACGACCCCCGGCAGGTCTGGCCCTGGTGGCACAGCCGGCTCACCGTCGCCTCGCCCGTCATCCGCGACGGCGACGTCGTCGCGGTCGTCGTCACCGAATCGCCCACCGGGGGGCTGCGCTCGCGGATCCTGCACGACTGGCTGGTGCTCGCGGCCGGCGAGACGGCGGCGATGCTGGTCGCCGTCGGCGCGGCCTTCCGCCTCACCGGCTGGGTGCTCAAGCCCGTACGGACCCTCGACGTCGCCGCGCACGACATCGCGACGGGCCGCATGAACTCCCGCGTCGTGGCCGACAGCGGGCCGCCGGAGCTGCGCCGCCTGGCGCGCTCCTTCAACGAGATGGCCGACAACGTCGAGGACGTCCTCGAACAGCAGCGGGCCTTCGTCGCCGACGCCTCGCACCAGCTGCGCAACCCGCTCGCCGCCCTGCTGCTGCGCATCGACCTGCTGGCCCTGGACCTCCCCGACGGGCACGGGGAGGTCGTGTCGGTGCGCGCGGAGGGCAAGCGTCTCGCCCGCGTCCTGGACGACCTGCTGGACCTGGCGCTGGCGGAGCACGCCGCCAGCGACGCGCAGCTGACGGACATAGCCGAGGTCGTCACCGACCGGATGGGCGCCTGGTCGCCGGTCGCCGACCGCGAGGGCGTCACGCTCGCCTACGCCGGCCCGTCCGCCGTGACCGGCTGGGCCGACCCCATCGCCCTCTCCAGCGCCCTGGACGCCGTCGTGGACAACGCGCTGAAGTTCACGCCCGAGGGCGCCCGGGTCGACGTCGCCGTCGGCCTGGCCGGCGACCGCGTCCACATCACGGTCGCCGACGGCGGCCCGGGACTCACCGAGGAGGAGCTCACCCGCGTCGGCGACCGTTTCTGGCGCAGCGGCCGGCACCAGAACGTCTCGGGCTCGGGCCTGGGCCTGTCCATCTCCCGCGCGCTCCTGGCGGCCGGCGGCGCCACCATCTCCTACGCGCAGAACCAGCCCAACGGCCTGCGGGTCACCATCGCGGTGCCACGTGCCGGGGACACCCCCTAGGGCTTGACCGACACGTAATAGCGGCGCGCACCCTCGTGCAGTGTCAGCGGGTTGGTGAAGATCGCCGTACGGAGGTCCACTTTCTGCGCGGCGTGCACCTTGGTCCCTATGCGGTCCCTGCTTCTGATCACCGTACGCGTGACGCTCTCGGTGAGGCCGGCGTCGGTGCTCTCCAGCGTCACCAGGAGGTTCGCGACCGCGATCGTCTTCACGACCTGACCGGAGCGCTGCTCGGGATAGGCGTCCGCCGGCATCGTGGCCGCCCGGTAGAAGCGCGTCTGCGGCCCGAGGGCGTGCAGCGGCCCGATCAGGTCCCCGAGCTGCACCAGGCGGATCGGCAGCCGGCGGCCGAGCGACTGGACGGCGTTGGTCGGCAGCCCGCCGGACCAGAAGAAGGCGTCCAGCCGGCCCTTCTCCAGCAGTCCCGGCATCCGGTCGATGCCGACGCGCACCGGCTCGATGTCCGAGTCGAAGCGGAGCCCGGCCGCCTCCAGCAGCCGCCGCGTGATCAGCTGCACCCCCGACGCGTCCGCCCCGACCCCCACCCGCAGCCCCTTGAGGTCCCTCGCTGACCGCACGGCCGAGTCCCTGGGCACGACCAACTGCATGTAGTCGTCGTACAGCCGTGCGCACGCACGCAGCCGGTCCGCCCCCGTCCGGTGCTCCTGCTGGTAGGTGGCCACGGCGTCCGCCGTCGCCAGGGTGAAGTCGGCCTTGCCGGCGGTGAGCTGCCGCAGGTTGTCCATGCCGCCCTGGCTGCGTGTGAGCTGCACGTCCAACGACGGCAGGTCCTGCGCCAGGTCCTCCTTGAGGAGATCGCCGTACTTGGCGTACACGCCGGTCGGCACCCCCGTGGAGAACCACAGCCGGCCGCTGGGCTTCGGTTTCTCGCCGGGTGGCAGCAGCCACCACAGCAACAGTGCGAACACGGCGGCGGCCACCGCGCCCGTCTGCACGGCGCGGCGCCTGCCCGGGTGCGGAAGTCGTGGAGCCATGGGCGGATCCTGCCAGTCCGCCCGCCGGTCGTGAAGACGGGAGGAGGCGGGGTGTCCGGCAGACCACGTACCCTGGTCGATTGAGATGAGTGCGAAGACATACGAGGTGCGCACCTACGGGTGCCAGATGAACGTCCATGACTCCGAGCGGCTCTCCGGTCTGCTGGAGGACGCGGGCTACGTCCGCGCGCCCGAGGGCACCGCGGAGGGGGAGGCCGACGTCGTCGTCTTCAACACCTGCGCGGTGCGGGAGAACGCCGACAACAAGCTGTACGGCAATCTCGGCCGGCTCGCCCCGATGAAGACGAAGCGTCCCGGCATGCAGATCGCCGTCGGCGGCTGCCTCGCTCAGAAGGACCGCGACACCATCGTGAAGCGCGCCCCCTGGGTCGACGTCGTCTTCGGCACGCACAACATCGGCAAGCTGCCGGTCCTGCTGGAGCGCGCCCGCGTCCAGGAGGAGGCGCAGGTCGAGATCGCCGAGTCGCTGGAGGCGTTCCCCTCGACGCTGCCCACGCGGCGCGAGAGCGCGTACGCGGCCTGGGTGTCCATCTCCGTCGGCTGCAACAACACCTGCACGTTCTGCATCGTCCCGGCGCTGCGCGGCAAGGAGAAGGACCGCCGCACCGGCGACATCCTCGCCGAGATCGAGGCGCTGGTCGGCGAGGGCGTCAGCGAGATCACCCTGCTCGGCCAGAACGTCAACGCCTACGGCTCGGACATCGGCGACCGCGAGGCGTTCTCCAAGCTGCTGCGCGCCTGCGGCAAGATCGAGGGCCTGGAGCGGGTCCGCTTCACCTCGCCGCACCCGCGCGACTTCACCGACGACGTGATCGCCGCCATGGCCGAGACGCCGAACGTGATGCACCAGCTGCACATGCCGCTCCAGTCGGGTTCGGACACGGTGCTCAAGGCGATGCGCCGCTCGTACCGCCAGGAGCGCTTCCTCGGCATCATCGAGAAGGTGCGCGCCGCCATGCCGGACGCCGCCATCTCCACCGACATCATCGTGGGCTTCCCCGGCGAGACCGAGGAGGACTTCGAGCAGACCATGCACGTGGTCCGCGAGGCGCGCTTCGCGAACGCCTTCACGTTCCAGTACTCCAAGCGCCCCGGCACCCCCGCGGCCACCATGGAGGGCCAGATCCCCAAGGAGGTCGTGCAGGCGCGCTACGAGCGTCTCGTCGCCCTCCAGGAGGAGATCTCCTGGGACGAGAACAAGAAGCAGGTCGGCCGCACCCTGGAGGTCATGGTCGCCGAGGGCGAGGGCCGCAAGGACGACGCGACGCACCGTCTGTCCGGCCGCGCCCCCGACAACCGCCTGGTGCACTTCACCAAGCCCGACGAGCCGGTCCGCCCGGGCGACGTCGTCACCGTGGAGATCACCTACGCCGCCCCGCACCACCTCCTCGCCGAGGGCCCGGCCAAGGCCGTGCGCCGTACGCGCGCGGGCGACGCGTGGGAAAGGCGCAACGCCGCCCCGGCCGAGAAGCCCGCGGGCGTGATGCTCGGCATCCCGACGATCGGCGCGCCCGTGCCGACGCCCGCCCCGGCCGCCACCGGCTGCGGCTGCGACTGACGCGCGAGGCGAACGCCGGGGAGCGGCCGTGGCGACGTGGGGCTGGTCGTCGAGCCGGACGTCCGCTCGGGGGAGAGTCGCCGCTGGCTGGCCGACGTCGTCGGCCAGCTGGAAGGCACCCGTGAGGACGCCCTGCGGGAGCTGGAGGCGCGCGCCCGCGCCTTCCCGCCGCCCCGGTGGGCGCAGCGGACCCGGTTGCTGCGGACAGCGGAGGGCTTCCTGCTGGTCGTGAACGGCTCCTGGGCGGACGGCCACCACCGCTTCTCGGTGGCGGAGGTGCTGCACGACAGCGCCGCCCCTCCGCCCGAAGCGCCGCGCGACAGCGCCGTGCCTCCGCCCGGAGCGGTGCCCGACGTTCCGCGCGACGCGGACGGTGTTGCCCGCACGCCGTCGTGGCTGGGCCGCACCGATCTTCCCTGACACCCGCGGGCGCCTTGTTACTGTTCCGTCATGCTCGTCGCCGCAGCCGTCTGCCCCTGTCCGCCGCTGCTCGTCCCGGAGGTCGCCGCCGGGGCGGCACCCGAGCTGGACGCGCTGCGGGCCGCCTGCCTGGACGCCGTGGCCGTCCTGGCCGCCGCGCGGCCGGACCGGCTCGTGGTCGTGGGCCCGGCCGCCCTGCAGGGCCGCGGCCCGCATCCGCAGGGGGCGGTCGGATCGTTCCGGGGACTCGGCGTCGACCTGGACGTACGGCTCGGCCCCGGCGGACCCGCGGGGGAGCGCGAGCTGCCGCAGTCCCTGGCCGTCGCCGCGTGGCTGCTGGGGCGCACGGAATGGGCCGCCGCGCCCGTCGAGGGCCTCGGCGTGGGCGAGCCGCTGGACACCGAGCGGTGCGTGGGCGTGGGCAGGAAGCTGGCGGCCGAGGCCGAGCGGGTCGCGCTGCTGGTCATGGGTGACGGCAGTGCCTGCCGGACCGTGAAGGCGCCCGGCTACCTCGACGAACGGGCCGAGGCGTTCGACGCGCGGGCGGCGCGGGCGCTCGCCGCGGCGGACACGGAGGCGCTGGCCGCCCTGGACGCGGAGCTGGGCCTCGAACTGAAGGCCGCCGGCCGGGCGCCCTGGCAGGTGCTGGCGGGCGCGGGGGAGAGCGCCGGACTGCGCGGCTCGCTGTTGTACGACGAGGCGCCCTACGGCGTGGGCTACCTCGTGGCCGCCTGGTCCTGACGCCGCCCGTCCCGGCCGCGGCCGCCCCCGGCGGCGCGCGGCCGGCACGGCGACGGCCGTGGAGTCAGGCTCCACGGCCGGTCGCCGACGAGGGGGTCAGGGGGTCCTGGAGTCCGTACCGCCGCCCTTGTGGTCCTTCTCGGCAAGGCGGCCGAGGGCCTCCCTGGCCTTGCCCGTGCCGGTCCGGATCTGGCTGCTGTACTTGCCCTTGGTCTTCGCGTCGACCACCTGCGCGGCCTTCTCCAGCCCGTGGCCGATCTTGTCCTCGTGCTGGTGCGCGAGGTCACCGACCTTGCCCTTGAGCGGGCCGAGCTTGGCCTTCAGATCGTTCAACAGGCCCATGGCGACCGCCCCTCGTCTTCTTCTCTTGCCACACTTACTTACGGGCGCCCTCACCGGCCTCGCTGTCGGCCGCCTTCTCCGCCGACTGCTGCTTGGGGATCTCCACTCCCTCGGCCGCCTCGTCCGCGGTCTCCTCGGCCTTGGCCTCGGCGGCCTCCTCCGGCTTCGCCTCGGCCGTCTCCGCCGTGTCGGTGGATTCCGCCGTCTGAGTGGCAGCCGCGGCCTCTTCCGTTGACGTCGAGGACGACCGACGGAGAATCCTTGAAAACACGCCCATATCTACTCCATTACCTTACTGGTGTGAGCGAAATCCCGTGTCGTCCGGGGCGTCCCAGGGGGCCGCTCGCGGACACCGGTCCGCAAACCGGCTCTCGGAACCTCGCAACAGGCAACGAACCCGCCGTCGTCTCGTCACGTCGCTCATTCGTGGGGTGGCCCGGAGGTTTGGGAGACTGATGCGGTGAGAAACGCACTCCCCGCACCCAGGGTCATCGCCGTCGTCGGTCCCACGGCGGCCGGCAAGTCCGATCTCGGCGTCGCCCTCGCCCAGCACCTGGGCGGAGAGGTCGTCAACGCCGACTCCATGCAGCTCTACCGCGGCATGGACATCGGCACCGCGAAGCTGACCATGGCCGAGCGCCAGGGCGTGCCGCACCACCTCCTCGACATCTGGGACGTCAAGGAGGCCGCCAGCGTCGCCGAGTACCAGCGGCTGGCCCGGGCGGAGATCGACCGGCTGCTCGCTGAGGGCCGCACCCCGGTCCTCGTCGGGGGATCGGGGCTGTACATCAAGGGCACCATCGACGCCATGGACTTCCCCGGCACGGACCCGGCCGTCCGCGCCCGCCTGGAGGGGGAGCTGGCGGAGCTCGGCCCCGGCGCCCTGCACGCCCGGCTGGCCGCCGCCGACCCGGCCGCCGCCCGCGCGATCCTGCCGGGCAACGGCCGGCGCATCGTGCGGGCCCTGGAGGTCATCGAGCTGACCGGCCGGCCGTTCACCGCCAACCTGCCCGGCGAGGAGCCGGTGTACGACGCCCTCCAGATCGGCGTCGACGTCGAGCGCCCGGAACTGGACGAGCGGATCACCGTGCGCGTGGACCGCATGTGGGAGGCCGGGCTCGTCGACGAGGTGCGCGCCCTGGAGCGGGCGGGACTGCGCGACGGCCGCACGGCCTCCCGCGCGCTCGGCTACCAGCAGGTGCTCGCCTTCCTCGCCGGGGAGTGCGACGAGGAGGCCGCCCGCACCGAGACCGTACGGGCCACCAAGCGGTTCGCCCGGCGCCAGGACTCGTGGTTCCGGCGCGATTCGCGGGTCCACTGGCTGAGCGGCGCGGCCGACCGGCGCGCGGAACTCACCGAGGAAGCGCTGGCGTTGGTCGAACGGGCGATTACAGCCTGATCACGTGATGGCATCGGGACGCTCCGCACGCCCTGCGGGCCATCTCCGACGTGCCATCATCGAGCTTCGATCGAGCCGTGAAGTCCGGTTGGGAGGGCGCGTGGCGATGGAGGCCGGCCCTCGTGACAGACCGCAGCAGCCGCCGCGCAGGGGACACGTCCCGGCGGCGGCCGGGGCGGAACCGGAAACGCTGACCCCGGACGGTCCCGAGGACGACGAGGGGAGCGCGCCGGACACCACGGCGCCCGCGTCGTTCCGCGAGCTGCGCCCGCCGCGCCGGCTGCGTGTCTGGCAGCTCGCGCCGATCGTCATGCTCGCCGCGACCGGCTCGCTGCTGTTCGCCTTCCCGCTCGCCTTCGAGTTCGGCGACGGCGGCCCGGTCGTGGCCATGCTCGGCCTGCTCCTCAGCTGCTGCGCCGCCGGCTGGGGGGTGATGGCGGCCCGCCGCGTGGGCTACACCTGGCCCGGGCTGCCCCCGCGCGGCTCCGGACGCCGCCCGGACTGGCGGTACGTGGCCGCGTACACCGCCGTCGTCACCGTGCTGGTCGTCCTCGCCGTCTGGCGCGTGGCGCGCCTGCGCTGAACCCCCGAAGGCGGTCCCGGGCCTGTGCGAGGCGCTGTCCGAGGTGCCCCGTACCATCGAATGGTGAGCACCGCGCAGATCGCCTTCCTCAAGGGTCACGGCACCGAGAACGACTTCGTGATCATCCCCGACCACGACGGCCGGCTCGAGCTGTCCCCGGCCGCCGTCGCCCAGCTGTGCGACCGGCGAGCCGGCCTCGGCGCGGACGGCGTGCTGCGCGTCGTGCGCTCCGCCGCACACCCCGAGGCCCGCGCCATGGCGTGCGAGGCCGAGTGGTTCATGGACTACCGCAACAGCGACGGCAGCATCGCCGAGATGTGCGGCAACGGCGTCCGCGTCTTCGCGCGCTACCTCCAGCGGGCGGGCCTCGCCGAGGAGGGCGACCTCGCGATCGCCACCCGCGCGGGCGTTCGCCGTGCCCACATCGCCAAGGCCGGCCCCGACGGCGAGCCCGGGGGCGTCACCGTCGCCATGGGCCGCGCGGCGCTGCCCGAGGGGGACGTCACCGTCACCGTCGGCGAGCGCAGCTGGCCCGCCCGCAACGTCAACATGGGCAACCCGCACGCCGTCTCCTTCGTCGACGACCTCGCCGACGCCGGGAACCTCTACACGGCCCCCGGCGTCAGCCCCGCCGCCGCCTACCCCGACGGCGTCAACGTCGAATTTGTCGTGGACCGCGGCCCGCGCCACGTCGCGCTGCGCGTCCACGAGCGGGGCTCCGGCGAGACCCGTTCCTGCGGCACGGGCGCGTGCGCGGTGATGGTCGCGGCCGCCCGCCGGGACGGTGCCGATCCCGCCGTCCTCGGCCACCCCGTCACGTACACCGTGGACGTGCCCGGCGGCCGCCTGGTGATCAGCGAGAGCCCGGACGGCACGGTCGAGATGACCGGGCCCGCCGTGATCGTCGCCGAGGGCGTCCTCGACGCCTCCTGGGCGGGCATCGAGCCCGCCGCGCACGCCGGCTGACCCCGCGCACGCCGGGAGCGAAGTCGTCCGCCGGCCCCGCGCTCCCTCGAATGGGTGATCCGTTTCACTCTGGGCGAGAGCGGGTGAGCGCTGCGTGATGGGCTCGGTAGCATCAAGCACCGGTCTGGAGGCGCGAGCCGACCGCCGGTCGACCGCTGCCGGAGGTGCCCATGAGCGCAGAGGCCACGAACACCGGTGCTCCCGGCCGCAGGCGCGGCCGCCGCATCGACCTGAGACGGCTCGGCCGCGCGGCGCTCGCCGGCTCCGGCGCCCGCGGACGGCTCCCTGATGCCATCGACCACGTCGCCAAGGTCCACCGCGCCCACCATCCCGGCGCGGATCTCGACATCCTGCGCCGGGCCTACGTCCTGGCCGAGTCCTCCCACCGCGGCCAGACCCGCAAGAGCGGCGAGCCGTTCATCACCCACCCCCTCGCCGTCACCCTGATCCTCGCCGAACTGGGCGCGGAGACCACGACCTTGACCGCCTCGCTCCTGCACGACACCGTCGAGGACACCGAGGTGACGCTGGATCAGGTCGGCGAGCAGTTCGGCGAGGAGGTCCGCTACCTCGTCGACGGCGTCACCAAGCTGGAGAAGGTCGACTACGGCGCCGCCGCCGAGCCCGAGACCTTCCGCAAGATGCTCGTCGCCACCGGCAACGACGTCCGTGTGATGTCCATCAAGCTCGCCGACCGCCTCCACAACATGCGCACCCTCGGCGTGATGCGCCCCGAGAAGCAGGCCCGCATCGCCAAGGTCACCCGGGACGTGCTGATCCCGCTCGCCGAGCGGCTGGGCGTCCAGGCGCTCAAGACCGAGCTGGAGGACCTGGTCTTCGCGATCCTCCACCCCGAGGAATACGCCCGCACCCGCGACTTCGTCCTCGCCCACGCTGACCGGCCCACCCCCCTGGAGGCGACCGCCGCGCGCGTGCGGGCCGTGCTCCGGGAAGCCGGCATCGCCGCCGAAGTCATCGTCCGCCGCAGACACTTCGTCTCCGTACACCGTGTGCGCCTCAAGCGCGGCGAGCTGACCGGCTCGGACCTCGGCAGGCTCCTGGTGCTGGTCGCCGAGGACGCCGACTGCTACGCCGTCCTGGGCGAGCTGCACACCTGCTTCACGCCGTTCATCTCGGAGTTCAAGGACTTCATCGCCGTCCCCAAGTTCAACCTCTACCAGTCGCTGCACACCGCCGTCGCAGGAGAGGACGGCGGCGCGGCCGAAGTGCTCATCCGCACCCACCAGATGCACCGCGTCGCCGAGGCCGGCGTGATCGCCCTCGGCAATCCCTACGCCGCCCCCGAGGTCCCCGACGCGACGGACGGCGAGCGCGCCGACCCCACCCGCCCCGGCTGGCTCTCCCGGTTGCTGGAGTGGCAGCGCGCCACCCCCGACCCCGACACCTTCTGGACCTCCCTGCGCGACGAGCTGGCCCAGGACCGCGAGATCACCGTCTTCCGGGCCGGCGGCGGCACGCTCGGCCTGCCCGCGGGCTCCAGCTGCGTCGACGCCGCCTACGCCCTGCACGGCGACGGTGCGCACCACTGCTTCGGCGCCCGTGTCAACGGCCGTCTGGCGACGCTGAGCACCGTGCTGCGCGACGGCGACACCCTGCAGCTGCTGATGTCGGCCGATCCTGCCTCCGGGCCGTCGCCCGACTGGCTCGACCACGTGCGCACCCCCGCCGCCCGCATCGCCATCCGCCGCTGGCTGGCCACCCACCCCGCGTCCGACCCCCCGCCCCCGGCGCCCCCCGCGCAGCCCGCCCCCGGCCCGCTGCGGGCCGCCCCCCACCCGCCCGCACCCGCCGGACCCACTCGCCGCACCGTCGCCGTCGTCGCCGAGGGCTCCGGGCACGCCGGCGCGGGCCTGCGCCTGGCAGGCTGCTGTACGCCCGTCCCGCCCGACGAGGTCACGGGCTTCACCGTCCGCGGCGGCACGGTGACGGTGCACCGGAGCCACTGCCCCGCGGTCGAGCGGATGGTCACCTCCGGGCGACGGCCGGTCGCGGTGCACTGGCGCGTCACGGACGGCGCGGACGCCGTCGACTACCGCGTCACCCTGCGGGCCGAGTCGTTCAGCAGGCCGCATCTGCTCGCGGACCTGACCGAGGTCATCGCGGCGGAGGGCGCCGCCGTCATCTCCGCCGCGGTGGAGCCGCCCCACGAGCAGCGCGTGCGTCACACCTACACCCTCCAGCTGTCCGACGCCGGCCGGCTGCCGGAGCTGATGCGTGCCATGCGACGTGTCCCGGGTGTCTACGACGTCGAGAGGGCGGGACGCCAGGCGGCTCCGGCACCGCTCTAGCCCGTGCCTCCGAAAGGGGGTGCGGAAGGCGCGGGCCGTACCGCTGCCCGGAGCAGCCGGTATGAAACACATACGACCATTCGAGACGCTCGTACGGGTGGGGCGGCGTCGTGCCGCCACCGGCGGACGGCTGTGCGCTGATAGCGGTGGGGCATGCCGTACTCACTCCGAGAGCGCTCCCCCCGGCGCCGGCGGTTTCCGCGCCGCCGTGCCGCCCTCGTCGTCGCAGCAGCCGCCCTCGTGGTCGGCGCGGCCGCGCCGCCGGCCCCGGCCCCCTTGGGCATCGGCGACCGGCTGTTCCCCAGCCTGGGCAATCCCGGCTACGACGTCGCCTCGTACGACATCTCCTTCGACTACCGTGCCAACGACGAACCGCTCGACGCCGTGACCCGCCTCGTCGCCCGGTCCACGAAACCGCTGGAGCGCTTCAACCTGGACTTCACCCACGGCACCGTCGCCTCGGTCGACGTCGACGGCCGGACCGCCGAGTTCACGAGCGCGGGAGAGGACCTCGTCGTCACCCCCCAGCGCAAGGTGCCGGCCGGCACCACGTTCACCGTGGCCGTCCACCACACCAGTGACCCGCGCGAGGCCGCCCCGGGCGGCTGGGTGCCCACCGCCGACGGGCTCGTCATGGCCAACCAGGCCGACGCCGGGCACCGCGTCTTCCCCGGTAGTGACCACCCCTCCGACAAGGCGCTGTTCACCTTCCGCGTCACCGCGCCCAAGGAACTGACCGTCGTCGCCAACGGGCGGCCCGCGGGGCGCCGGACCGAGGGCGCGAAGACCACCTGGGTCTACCGCACCCTCCACCCCATGGCCACGGAGCTCGCCCAGGTGGCCATCGGCCGTTTCGCCGTGCCCGAGCGCACCGGGCCGCGCGGCCTCCAGGTGCGGGACGTGGTGCCCGCGGAGGACCAGAAGGCGCTGGAGGCGTGGACGGCGAAGACGCCGGAACACCTCGCCTGGATGGAGAAGAAGGTCGGCCCGTTCCCCTTCGAGAACTACGGGGTGCTCATGGCCCAGGCGTCGACCGGCTTCGAGCTGGAGACCCAGACCCTCTCGCTCTTCGAGCGCGACCTGTTCACCAAGCCGGCCTTCCCCGCCTGGTACCTCGAATCGATCATGGTGCACGAGCTCGCGCACCAGTGGTTCGGTGACAGCGTCAGCCCCCGCCTGTGGTCCGACGTCTGGCTCAACGAGGGCCATGCCACCTGGTACGAGGCGCTGTACGCGGAGGAGAAGGCCGGGAAGAAGCTCGAGGACCGCATGCACGCCGCCTACGAGCAGTCCGACCAGTGGCGCGCCGACGGCGGTCCGCCGGCGGCGCCGAAGGGGCCCGTGCCGGGCAAGCGCATCAGTATCTTCCGGCCGGTCGTCTACGACGGCGGAGCCCTGGTCCTCTACGCCCTGCGGCAGCGGATCGGCGCGCCCGCCTTCGAGCGCCTGGAGCGCCAGTGGGTCTCCCGGCACCGCGACTCCACCGCCGGCACCGCCG
Source organism: Streptomyces cinnamoneus (assembly GCF_002939475.1). Lineage (NCBI taxonomy): Bacteria > Bacillati > Actinomycetota > Actinomycetes > Kitasatosporales > Streptomycetaceae > Streptomyces > Streptomyces cinnamoneus. Next base: position 5,230,917 of record NZ_PKFQ01000001.1, read on the forward strand.
ACTTCGTCTCCCTCGCCGGCGAGGTCTCCGGCCGGGACCAGTCCGCGTTCCTGCGCCCCTGGCTGTACGGGGAGCGGACCCCCGCGATGCCGGGCCACCCCGACTGGAAGGCGGCCCGGAAACCCGCGTGACGGCCGGGCGGCGGCATGGCAACATCGACACGTCGGCAAGCGGGCCGCCCGGGGGAATCTCCGGGGCCCCCCGGACGTTGTCGTCACTGAGAGCAGCCCCCGGGACACGGGGGCGCCTTCCCAACGACGTAAGGATCAAATGACCTCCTCTTCTTCCCTTCCCCAGGACCGGCAGAGCCTCCCGGAGAGCCTTCGGGCCGACGCCCTGATGGAAGAGGACGTCGCCTGGAGCCACGAGATCGACGGGGAGCGCGACGGCGACCAGTACGACCGTTCCGAGCGTGCGGCCCTGCGCCGCGTGGCCGGTCTCTCCACCGAGCTCGAGGACGTCACCGAGGTCGAGTACCGGCAGCTGCGCCTGGAGCGCGTGGTGCTGGTCGGCGTCTGGACGTCCGGCACGGTGCAGGACGCCGAGAACTCCCTCGCGGAGCTCGCGGCCCTGGCTGAGACCGCGGGCGCGCTCGTCCTGGACGGCGTCGTCCAGCGCCGGGACAAGCCGGACCCGGCGACGTACATCGGCTCGGGCAAGGCCCAGGAGCTGCGGGACATCGTCCTGGAGAGCGGCGCCGACACCGTCGTCTGCGACGGTGAGCTGAGCCCCGGCCAGCTGATCCACCTTGAGGACGTCGTCAAGGTCAAGGTGGTCGACCGGACCGCCCTGATCCTCGACATCTTCGCCCAGCACGCCAAGTCCCGCGAGGGCAAGGCACAGGTGTCCCTGGCCCAGATGCAGTACATGCTGCCCAGGCTGCGCGGCTGGGGCCAGTCGCTGTCCCGGCAGATGGGTGGCGGTGGCTCCGGTTCCTCGGGCGGCGGCATGGCCACGCGTGGTCCCGGTGAGACCAAGATCGAGACGGACCGGCGACGGATCCGCGAGAAGATGGCGAAGATGCGCCGGGAGATCGCGGAGATGAAGACCGGCCGCGACATCAAGCGCCAGGAGCGCCGGCGGAACAAGGTCCCCTCGGTCGCCATCGCGGGCTACACCAACGCGGGCAAGTCCTCGCTGCTCAACCGCCTCACCGGCGCGGGCGTGCTGGTGGAGAACTCCCTGTTCGCCACCCTCGACCCGACCGTGCGCCGGGCCGAGACGCCCTCCGGCAGGCTCTACACGCTGGCGGACACCGTCGGCTTCGTCCGGCACCTGCCGCACCACCTCGTCGAGGCGTTCCGCTCCACCATGGAGGAGGTCGGGGACTCCGACCTGATCCTCCACGTGGTCGACGGTTCGCACCCGGCGCCCGAGGAGCAGCTCGCCGCCGTGCGCGAGGTGATCCGCGACGTGGGCGCCCTCGACGTGCCCGAGATCGTCGTGATCAACAAGGCGGACGCGGCCGACCCGCTCGTGCTCCAGCGGCTGCTGCGCATCGAGAAGCACTCGATCGCGGTGTCCGCGCGGACCGGCCAGGGCATCGAGGAACTGCTCGCGCTGATCGACACCGAGCTGCCGCGGCCCGCGGTCGAGATCGAGGCGCTCGTGCCGTACACGCACGGTGCCCTGATCGCGCGGGCCCACGCCGACGGCGAGGTGATCTCCGAGGAGCACACCCCGGAGGGCACCCTGCTCAAGGCGCGGGTCCACGAGGAACTCGCAGCAGAGCTCCAGCAGTACGTACCGGCGCGTCCCTGACGCGTTCAGAGCGGAAGGGGCCCGCACCGACAAACGTCGGTGCGGGCCCCTTCCGCTTGCCCGACCGGGGAGTGTGCCGGGCGTTCCCGGTCTAGCGCTTGCCGGCGAACTTCTGGCTGATGGCGTCGTAGACGCCCTTCGCCTCGGGGCCCAGACGCGGGCCCGCGAGCCAGGTGCTGTTGGACGGGCCGATCGAGGTGTTGGAGACCAGCACCGCCTTGCCGTCCGCGCCCCGGGCGAACCAGCCGCCGCCGGAGGAACCGCCGGTCATGGTGCAGCCGATGCGGTACATCGTCGGCTGCGAGGGCTCGATGGTCAGCCGGCCCGGCTTGTCCTGGCAGTCGTACATCTTCTGCCCGTCGAAGGGCGGTGCCGCCGGGTAGCCCCAGGCGCCCATGTTCGCGATCGACTGCACCTTCGGGGTGCTGAAGTCCACGGTGAGGGCGTTGCCGACCGTCTCCTCCAGGGACTTGCCGGTGCCGCTCTCGCTCCGCACGTGCAGCACGGAGAAGTCGTAGGGCGCGCCGGCGCCGCCGGTCTCTGCGCCCTGCGTGATCCACTGCGCGGAGGTCTGCGCCCAGTCGGCCCACCACACGCCGTAGGGGGCGACGTCCTGTACGGGGGCGCTGTTGAGCTGCGAGGCGGGCAGGCCCTTGTCGTTGTAGGACGGCACGAAGGCGATGTTGCGGTACCAGCCGCCGCTCCTGCCGGCGTGCACGCAGTGGCCGGCGGTCCACACCATGTTGGACTTGCCGGGGTGTGCCGGGTCCTTGACGACCGTCGCCGAGCAGACCATGTGGCCCTCGGGTCCGTCGAAGAAGACCTTGCCCACCGGGGCCGCGTTGTCGTGGTACGGCAGGGTGACCGCCTTGGCCTGCACCGGGCGGGGCACGGGGTCGGTGGCGCCCTGGTCGCTGGTGCCGCTGCCCGGGAGGGCGCCGGGGGCGCCCTGGGTGGCGAGGGTCTTGTCGCTGGAGCGCGCGTCCTTCATGTCCCCGGGCTTCCAGTGGCCCTCGATGATGGGGTTGATGAAGTCGCGGGCCTCACGCAGCCACTGCTCCTTGTCCCAGTTCTTCCAGGCCCCGTCCTTCCACTTCTGCTTCCACTTGTCCAGGTCCTTGGCGGAGATCCCCTTCGGCAGGCTGGGGAAGTCGTCGCCCTTCTGACCGGCGGACGCGCTGGCCTTGGTGTCGCTCCCCGCCGCCTTGTCGTCGGTGGGCCCACACGCGGTGGCGGTCAGCGCCAGCGCTGCGGCGACGGCGGCCGCGGCGAGGACCGACCTGCGGTTCGATGGCATGGAGTGGACTCCCCCTATTTTCTGTACGCGTTGAGCACGGAATGCCCGCTGTGTGCGCGGAAATGTTGTGAACTTGTCATGCACCGTTCCGGCGCGGGCCAGGGCCACACTATGCCGGTGCCGGGGGAGACGGACGCGCACGGGTCCCCGGTTCCGGTTCGAAGGATCTTGCGCGCGGGCCGTGATCCACGGCTCGCGGCGTCGTTGGTACGTACGGGGGACAGCCGACCAGCGTTCAGCAGCAGGAGGAGGACCCACAGCCGTGGCCTTGAGCAAGCGACCGCCGACGGCGCCGTGCGGGGCGTCGCCGACGACCCACGAGGGCATCCTGCGCAGGCAGGCCTCCCGCGAGTCCGCGGCCCGGACGTACGCCCGCTCGTTGCCCATCGTGCCGGTGCGCGCGCGGGGCATGACGATCGAGGGCGCCGACGGGCGCCGCTACCTCGACTGCCTCTCCGGCGCGGGCACGCTGGCGCTCGGCCACAACCACCCCGTGGTGCTGGAGGCCATCCGCTCCGTGCTCGACTCCGGCGCCCCGCTGCACGTCCTCGACCTGGCCACCCCGGTGAAGGACGCCTTCACCAGCGAACTGTTCGCCACCCTCCCCGCCGGGCTGGCCGCCTCGGCCCGCGTCCAGTTCTGCGGACCCGCCGGCACCGACGCGGTCGAGGCCGCGCTCAAGCTCGTGCGGACCGCGACCGGCCGCGACGGGCTGCTGGCCTTCTCGGGGGCGTACCACGGCATGACGGCCGGCGCGCTCGCCGTCTCCGGCCGGGCGCCCAGCGTGCGGGTGGCCCGCCTGCCGTTCCCCCAGGACTACCGCTGCCCCTTCGGAGTCGGCGGCGACGAGGGCGCACACCTGGCGGCCCGCTGGACCGAGAGCCTGCTGGACGACCCCGCGAGCGGCGTCCGGCCCCCCGCGGGCATGATCGTCGAACCGGTGCAGGGCGAGGGCGGGGTGCTGCCGGCGCCCGACAGCTGGCTGCGCCGCATGCGCGACCTCACCGCCGCCCGCGGCATCCCCCTGATCGCCGACGAGGTCCAGACCGGAGTGGGGCGCACCGGAGCGTTCTGGGCCGTCGAGCACAGCGGCGTCGTGCCCGACGTGATGGTCCTGTCCAAGGCCATCGGCGGCAGCCTGCCCCTCGCCGTCGTCGTCTACCGCGACTCCCTCGACGTCTGGCAGCCCGGCGACCACGCGGGCACCTTCCGCGGCAACCAGCTCGCCATGGCCGCCGGCACCGCGACGCTCCGTCATGTGAGGGAGAACGGCCTGTCCCAGCGCGCCGCAGCGCTCGGGGAGCGCATGCTCGCACGCCTGCGCCCGCTGGTGGCGGAGCACGACTGCGTCGGTGACGTGCGCGGCCGGGGACTGATGATGGGCGTCGAGATCGTCGACCCGGAGGGCGCCGCCCACGCCGCCCCGTGGCCGGGCGCGGAGCCCGGCCCCGGCCGCGCCACCGCGCGCGTACCGCTGCCGGCCGGTCCCGCGCTGGCCACCGCCGTGCAGCAGGAGTGCCTGCGCCGCGGACTCATCGTCGAACTGGGCGGCCGGCACGACTGCGTCGTCCGGCTGCTGCCGCCCCTGACCATCACCGACGAACAGGCGGAGGCGGTCCTCGAGCGGCTCTCCGACGCCATCGCCACGGTCTCCCGCACAGGCCACCGGATCCCGACCCCCAGATCCCCGAAGGAGGCAGGCGCCGCAGCCCCGGCGGGAACGCCCTGACCTGCACGCCGCACACCGCATGAGCGCAACCCCCCACACCGGTGCCTCCGCCGCCGGCCGGCCACCGGCCGCCGCGGTGCCCCACCAGAACGGCCACGCCGGGACCGCGGGCCCCGGCCCGTACGCTGGTGCCGAGCCGCTGGACCACCCCGACCCGCGCGCCGCCGCGGACGCCGCGGCCGTGGAGAACCTGTTGCGCTGCTGGGTGCGGGAGAACAACATCACCCGCCCCCACGGCGACATCCTCTACCTCCCCCTCAACGCGAGCGGCACCCCGCTGAGCGTCCGCGTCCACTACTGGTCCGCCACCGGCTGGCACCGCTTCGGCGCCGTCACCCTCACCGGCGGCCCCGACGACGCGCCCGCCTTCGACGCCGTCACCCTCGCGGCCCTCCTCGGCCACGAGGCCGCGCACCGCGCGGCCCTGCTGGGCCGGCCCCCCACGTGGGACGGCGCCGACCTGGCCGGCCGGGTCGCCGACTCCACGCGCCGCACGGCGGACTTCCTCCGGGCCCGGCGCGCCCACCCCGCCGACCCGGACGCCGGTGAACTCTTCCTGTACGGCGAGCAGTCCCTCCTCCTCGGGCACCCCCTCCACCCCGCGCCCAAGAGCCGCGAAGGGCTCTCCGATGCCGAAGCCCACGCCTTCTCCCCGGAGTCGCGCGGCCGCTTCCCGCTGCACTGGCTCGCCGTCCACCGTTCCGTGCTGGCCGCGGACTCCGCCTGGACCGAGCGCGGCCGCGCCATCGACGCCCCCACCCTGGCCGCCCGCCTCGCCGGGCCGGAGCTCAAGATCCCGGCCGACAGCGTCATCCTGCCCCTGCACCCCTGGCAGGCGCACGACCTCCACCACCGGCCCGCCGTGACCGCCCTGTTCGACGCCGGCCTGCTCCAAGACCTCGGTCCGCACGGAGACCCCTGGTACCCCACCTCATCGGTCCGTACGGTGCACCGGCCCGGCGCGCCCACCATGCTCAAGCTCTCCCTGGGCCTGCGCATCACCAACTCCCGCCGGGAGAACCTCCGCAAGGAACTGCACCGCGGCCTCGAGGTGCACCGCCTGCTGCGCAGCGGCCTGGCCGAGCGCTGGCGGTCGGCCTGCGGGAGCGGACTGGGCTTCGACATCGTCCGCGACCCGGCCTGGCTCGCGGTCGACGCGCCCGACGGCACCCCGCTGCCCGGTGTCGACGCCGTCATCCGGCACAACCCCTTCGGCCCCGGCGACGACGCCGTGTGCCTCGCCGGTCTCGTCTCCCCGCGCCCCTGGCCCGGCAGGCGGACCCCCGCCGGGCAGCCGGCCACGTACTCGCGCCTCGCCGACACGGTGGCCCGGCTGGCCTACCGCACCGGGCGGCCCGCCGGCGCGGTGGCGACGGAATGGTTCCTGCGCTATCTGGACGCGGTCGTACGGCCCGTCCTCTGGCTCGACGGCGAGGCGGGCATCGCCCTGGAGGCCCACCAGCAGAACACGCTCGTGCTCCTGGACCCCGAAGGCTGGCCGGTCGGCGGGCGCTACCGCGACAACCAGGGCTACTACTTCCGCGAGTCGCACCGCGCCGCGCTCGACGGCCAGCTTCCGGGGATCGGCGAGGAGAGCGACACCTTCGTGGCCGACGAGGTCGCCGACGAGCGGTTCGGTTACTACCTGGGCGTCAACAACATCCTCGGCCTGATCGGCGCGTTCGGCTCCCAGCACCTGGCCGACGAACAGGTCCTGCTGGCCGCGCTGCGCCGCTTCCTCAAGGAGACCGCGGCCTCCGGCGCCGGCCGGACGGACGACCGGGGGACCGGCTCGTCCCTGCCGGAACGTTTGCTCGACATGCCGACCCTGCGCTGCAAGGCCAACATGCTGACGAGGCTGCGGGGCCTCGACGAACTGGTCGGCCCGGTGGACACCCAGTCGGTCTACGTCGACATCGCCAACCCCCTCTTTACTGCGGCCGGGTGAGCGATGAGCACCGAGAGGGACGACAGCCTGCTGCTTCCGCCCGTCGATGCCGGGACGCCCGGGGGGCACGGTGGCGCGGCCCCGTTCACTGCGGGCGGCGTCGGGGGGTACGCATCCGCCCGTCCCGACGGCGTCGACGACTTCACGGACACCGTCGACCTGCGGCCGCTGGCCGAGGAGTTCGCCGAGCTCCTCGCCCACGAACACCACGCCCCCACCCTCGGCCCCGGCGACACCGGTCTCCTCGACGACCTGGCGTCCTGGGGCCCGGTGGCCACTCCCGTCGGCCCCTTCCAGCTCGTACCGGTCCGCATCGAACGCGACCTGCCGCTCGTCACCCGGTGGATGAACGATCCGGCGGTGGCGGCGTTCTGGAACCTGTCGGGCCCCGACGCCACCGCCGGTCACCTCCGCGCCCAGCTGGAGGGGGACGGACGGAGCGTCCCGTGCCTGGGCGTGCTCGGCGGGGTCCCCATGAGCTACTGGGAGGTCTACCGCGCCGACCTCGACCCCATCGCCCGGTACTACCCCTCACGGCCGCACGACACCGGCATCCACCTCGTCATCGGCAAGGTCGCCGACCGGGGCCGCGGTCTCGGCACGCACCTGCTGCGCACCGTGGCCGACCTCGTCCTGGACCGCCGCCCCTCCTGCGACCGGGTGATCGCGGAGCCCGATCTGCGCAATACGCCGTGCCTCGCCGCCTTCCTCGGCGCCGGGTTCCGGCTCACCGGTGAGGTGGAGCTGCCGGACAAGCTCGCGGCGCTGATAGTGCGGGACCGTTGCCTGAGGTGGGCGCTGTAGGGCGGATCCGTGCCCGCGGCGGGGTCGGTCCGTTCACGCGGCGTGGCCGATCACGGCCCACGATGTCAGTGCCGCACCGTAGGCTGAAAGAGCTATGACTGCCACCTCCTCGCCCTCCCTCACCGACCTGCTGCACGCGGCGGTCACCGCCGTCGGCGGCACCGAGCGCCCCGGCCAGGTCGCCATGGCCGAAGCCGTCGCCGCGGCCATCGACGACGGCTCCCACCTGCTCGTGCAGGCGGGCACCGGCACCGGCAAGTCGCTCGGTTACCTCGTGCCCGCGCTCGCGCACGGCGAGCGGGTGGTCGTCGCGACCGCGACGCTCGCGCTCCAGCGCCAGCTCGTCGAGCGCGACCTGCCCCGGACGGTCGACGCACTGCACCCGCAGCTGCGCCGCCGCCCGGAGTTCGCCATGCTCAAGGGCCGTTCCAATTACCTGTGCCTGCACCGGCTGCACGAGGGAGTGCCGCAGGAAGAGGAGGAGGGGCTCTTCGACCCCTTCGAGGCGGCGGCGCCGAGCAGCAAGCTCGGCAAGGACCTGCTGCGTCTGCGCGACTGGTCGGACGAGACCGAGACCGGTGACCGCGACGACCTGACCCCGGGTGTCTCCGACCGTGCCTGGGCCCAGGTCTCGGTCACGTCGCGCGAGTGCCTGGGTGCCTCCAAATGTGCCTACGGCGCCGAGTGCTTCGCCGAGGCCGCCCGGGAGCGGGCCAAGCTCGCCGACGTCGTCGTCACCAACCACGCGCTGCTGGCCATCGACGCCATCGAGGGCGCGCCGGTGCTGCCCGGCCATGAGGTCCTGATCGTCGACGAGGCCCACGAGCTGGTCTCCCGCGTGACCGGCGTCGCCACGGGCGAGCTCACGCCCGGCCAGGTCAACCGTGCCGTGCGGCGGGCCGCGAAGCTCGTCGACGAGAAGGCGGCGGACGCCCTCCAGACCGCCGCCGAGAGCTTCGAGCGGCTGATGGAGCTGGCCCTGCCCGGCCGGCTGGAGAAGATTCCCGAGGACCTGGGCTACTGCCTGATGACCCTCCGCGACGCCGCGCGCACGGTCATCAGCGCCCTCGGCAACACCCGCGACAAGTCGGTCCAGGACGAGGACGCCGTCCGCAAGCAGGCTCTGGCGTCCGTGGAGAACATCCACGCGGTTGCCGAGCGCATCGTGGAGGGCTCCGAATACGACGTGGTCTGGTACGAGCGCCACGACCGCTTCGGCGCCTCGCTGCGGGTCGCGCCCCTGTCGGTCTCCGGGCTGCTCAGGGAGAAGCTCTTCAACGAGCGTTCGGTGGTCCTCACCTCGGCCACGCTCAAGCTCGGCGGTGACTTCAACGGCGTCGGCGCTTCGCTGGGCCTGGCACCTGAGGGCGTCGCGGGGGACGACGTCCCCCAGTGGAAGGGTGTCGACGTCGGCTCGCCGTTCGACTATCCCAAACAGGGCATCCTCTACGTGGCCCAGCACCTCGCCCAGCCGGGCCGTGAGGGCACCCGGTCCGACATGCTGGCCGAGCTGGCCGAGCTGGTGGAGGCCGCCGGCGGTCGTACGCTCGGGCTGTTCTCCTCGATGCGGGCGGCGCAGGCGGCGGCCGAGGAACTGCGGGAGCGGCTGGACGTGCCGATCCTGCTCCAGGGCGAGGAGACGCTGGGAGAGCTGATCCGGACCTTCGCCGCCGACGCCCGTACGTGTCTCTTCGGCACGCTGTCGCTGTGGCAGGGCGTGGACGTTCCGGGGCCCAGTTGCCAGTTGGTGGTGATGGACCGGGTGCCCTTCCCCCGCCCGGACGATCCGCTGATGAGCGCCCGGCAGCGGGCCGTGGAGGAGGGCGGCGGCAACGGCTTCATGGCCGTCGCCGCGACGCATGCCGCCCTGCTGATGGCCCAGGGCGCGGGCCGGCTGGTCCGCGCGTCGGGGGACCGGGGCGTGGTCGCCGTGCTGGACCCGCGGCTGGCGAAGGCGCGCTACGGCTCGTTCCTGCGGGCCTCGATGCCCGACTTCTGGTACACCACGGACCGTAACCAGGTGCGGCGCTCCCTGGCCGCCATCGACGGCGCGGCGAAGGCGGACGGCCGCTAGCGGGCTCCGAACCACCACCGCCTCCCGACCGCCGCGAGCGGCCTGTGAGCGGTGTGCGAGCGGTCGGGGCGAGCAGGCCCATGGGTCTTGCTCGCCTCAGCGGCAGAAGACTCGTCTCAGCGACAGAAGACGGGCCCCGGAACCGGCGCAGTGGTTCCGGGGCCCGGCCTTTCGGCGCGTTCTGTCATACGCGCCGGAGCACCGCGACGACCTTGCCGAGGATGGTCGCCTCGTCGCCGGGAATCGGCTGGTAGGCGGCGTTGTGCGGGAGCAGCCAGACGTGGCCGTCCTCGCGCTTGAAGCGCTTGACCGTGGCCTCGCCGTCCAGCATGGCGGCCACGATGTCGCCGTTCTCGGCGACGGGCTGGCGGCGGACCGTGACCCAGTCACCGTCGCAGATCGCGGCCTCGATCATGGAATCGCCGACGACCTTCAGGACGAAGAGCTCGCCGTCGCCCACCAGTTGGCGGGGGAGGGGGAAGACGTCCTCGACGGACTCCTCGGCCAGGATCGGGCCACCGGCGGCGATCCGGCCGACCAGGGGCACGTACGAGGCGGCGGGCTTGCCGGTGGTGTCGGTCGGCTGGGTGCTCGGCTGGTCGGAGCCGCGCACCTCATAGGCGCGCGGACGGTGCGGGTCCCGGCGCAGGAAGCCCTTGCGCTCCAGGGCCATGAGCTGGTGGGCGACGGAGGACGTGCTGGACAGGCCCACCGCCTGGCCGATCTCGCGCATGGATGGTGGGTAGCCGCGGCGCTGGACGGAGTCCCGGATGACCTCGATCACTCGGCGCTGCCGGTCCGTGAGACCGGAGCTGTCGGCCCGGATCCCCGGCGGGCGTCCCGGGAGCGAGCGGGCCGGCTTCTGCCCCTCGGCGTTCATGGCTGCGTCGTTCATCGGGTGTGCTTGGTCGAGTCGGTTCTGGGAGCGGTCCTGGGCGGTGATGGTGGCGCTGTCTGCGGTGGTGGTCACGTCGGCCCCTCTCGAAATGTTCTCCCTAGCTGGACAACGGTAGTTGCTTTCGAAAGGTTGCGCCAAACACACGTTCGAGTGAAATATCGGGGATCGGCTGACTTGATCAGATCGAAGGGTGTACGGGCGAAGATCAATTCGCCCCATTACGGTACTCTTCGGTGCGAAGTCGCCCCGAAGTCGTCTCACTGTCGGTAGCGCGCACCGCGAGCTTCGCGGCCCTCCGCGCCCCGGTGGTCCGGCGGTCCGCCGACGGACCGCGCGAGCCTGCCGGAGGTGGTCGGAACGAATGGTTCCGGCCGTCGTGCGGCGGTGCGGCGCTCTGCCGTCCAGTGTGACACCCGAGGCGGGCGAGCCCGCCCCAGGGGCGGCCTCCAAGGGGTCGTGTCCTGCTTCCGCGGTGCGACACGCGACACGGACGGTTCGCCATCCGGCACCAGATCTAGTGGTTTGATGGCGGGAGCTACCCACAAGTTGTGGTCGAAGGTCCCTCCCGGTCATTCGTGGTCGCGACCATCGCCTATGCTGGGGGCTGCTCGGCGAGGCTCCTTCCCAGGGGCCCCCGATGCCGGAGATCGTGCACAGTTTTCGAGGGTGAGGAGGGTGGAGAGCCATGCACTGCCCCTTCTGCAGGCACCCCGACAGCCGGGTCGTCGACAGCCGGACCACCGACGACGGCTGCTCGATCCGCAGACGCCGCCAGTGCCCCGACTGCTCCCGCCGGTTCACCACCGTGGAGACGGCGTCACTGATGGTGATCAAGCGGAGCGGGGTCACCGAGCCGTTCAGCCGGAACAAGGTCATCTCTGGCGTGCGCAAGGCGTGCCAGGGGCGCCCGGTCACGGAGGACGCCCTGGCCCTGCTCGGTCAGCGGGTCGAGGAGGCGGTGCGCGCCACGGGCAGCGCGGAGCTCTCCACCCACGACGTCGGGCTCGCCATACTCGGGCCGCTCAAGGACCTCGACCTCGTCGCCTATCTCCGGTTCGCGTCCGTGTACCAGGCGTTCGACTCGCTTGAGGACTTCGAGGCCGCTGTCGCCGAGCTGCGCGCAGGACTGCGCCGGGCGGAGCGCGAGGCCGCGCCCACGACCGACGCCGACGGGTCCGACGAGGACTCCCAAGTCCCCGCGCCCGCCGTCGCCGCCGACTGAGCGGCGACCACCAGACCTACCCGGCGCGCTGAGCGCAGCCGGGTGACAGAACACATCGCGCCCCGGAAGAAAATAGGCGCATTAGGGCGTTTTGCCCGTATGAGGGAGGCGGCATGACCGAGACGACGAGCGGCTCTGCACGAGGTTCCCGCTCCAAGGGAAACAAGAGCGGCAAGGGTCTGCGCATCGAACGCATCCACACGACCCCGGGCGTGCACCCGTACGACGAGGTCGTCTGGGAGCGTCGTGACGTCGTCATGACCAACTGGCGCGACGGCTCGATCAACTTCGAGCAGCGCGGCGTGGAGTTCCCCGACTTCTGGTCGGTGAACGCGGTCAACATCGTCACGAGCAAGTACTTCCGTGGCGCCACCGGCTCCCCCGAGCGCGAGTCCAGCCTCCGCCAGCTGATCGACCGCGTCGTGCTGACCTACCGCAAGGCGGGCGAGGAGCACGGTTACTTCGCCTCCCCGGCCGACGCGGAGATCTTCGAGCACGAGCTGACCTACGCCCTGCTGCACCAGGTCTTCAGCTTCAACTCCCCGGTCTGGTTCAACGTCGGCACGAAGCAGCCCCAGCAGGTCTCTGCCTGCTTCATCCTCTCCGTCGACGACTCCATGGAGTCGATCCTCGACTGGTACAAGGAAGAGGGGATGATCTTCAAGGGCGGTTCCGGCGCCGGTCTCAACCTCTCCCGCATCCGCTCCTCCAAGGAGCTGCTCTCCTCGGGCGGCAACGCCTCCGGTCCGGTCTCGTTCATGCGCGGCGCCGACGCCTCCGCCGGAACGATCAAGTCGGGCGGTGCCACCCGCCGCGCCGCCAAGATGGTCGTCCTCGACGTCGACCACCCCGACGTCGAGGCCTTCATCGAGACCAAGGTGAAGGAAGAGGAGAAGGTCCGCGCCCTGCGCGACGCCGGCTTCGACATGGACCTGGGCGGCGAGGACATCACCTCCGTCCAGTACCAGAACGCCAACAACTCCGTCCGCGTCAACGACGAGTTCATGAAGGCCGTCGAGACCGGCTCGAAGTTCGGGCTGCGCGCCCGGATGACCGGCGAGGTCATCGAGGAGATCGACGCCAAGGGCCTCTTCCGCAAGATGGCCGAGGCCGCTTGGGCCTGCGCCGACCCCGGCATCCAGTACGACGACACGATCAACCACTGGCACACCTCGCCGGAGTCGGGCCGGATCACCGCGTCCAACCCGTGCAGCGAGTACATGCACCTGGACAACTCCTCGTGCAACCTCGCCTCCCTCAACCTCATGAAGTTCCTCCGCGACGACGACAAGGGCAACCAGTCGTTCGACGCCGAGCGTTTCGCGAAGGTCGTCGAGCTGGTCATCACGGCGATGGACATCTCCATCTGCTTCGCCGACTTCCCGACCGAGAAGATCGGTGAGACCACCCGCGCCTTCCGCCAGCTGGGCATCGGCTACGCCAACCTCGGCGCCCTGCTGATGGCCACCGGTCACGCCTACGACAGCGACGGCGGCCGCGCGCTCGCCGGTGCCATCACCTCGCTGATGACCGGTACCTCCTACAAGCGCTCCGCCGAGCTGGCCGCGGTCGTCGGCCCGTACGACGGCTACGCCCGCAACGCCGACGCCCACAAGCGCGTCATGAAGCAGCACTCCGACGCCAACACCGCCGCCAAGCGCATGGACGACCTGGACACCCCGGTCTGGGCCGCGGCGACGGAGGCGTGGCAGGACGTCCTCCGCCTCGGCGAGAAGGACGGTTTCCGCAACGCCCAGGCGTCGGTGCTGGCCCCCACCGGCACCATCGGCCTGATGATGGACTGCGACACCACGGGCGTCGAGCCGGACCTGGCCCTGGTCAAGTTCAAGAAGCTCGTCGGCGGCGGCTCCATGCAGATCGTGAACAACACGGTCCCCAAGGCGCTCAAGCGCCTCGGTTACCAGCCGGAGCAGGTCGAGGCGGTCGTCGCCCACATCGCCGAGCACGGCAACGTGATCGACGCCCCGGGCCTGAAGGCCGAGCACTACGAGGTCTTCGACTGCGCCATGGGTGAGCGCGCGATCTCCGCCATGGGCCACGTGCGCATGATGGCCGCCGCTCAGCCCTTCCTGTCCGGCGCGATCTCCAAGACGGTGAACCTGCCCGAGTCGGCCACCGTCGAGGAGGTCGAGGAGGTCTACTTCGAGGGCTGGAAGCTGGGCCTGAAGGCGCTCGCGATCTACCGCGACAACTGCAAGGTCGGCCAGCCGCTCTCCGCCAAGAAGAAGGAGGAGACCAAGGCCGTCGCCGAGGCCCCCGCCGCGGCGGAGAAGGTCGTCGAGTACCGCCCCGTCCGCAAGCGCCTGCCCAAGGGCCGCCCGGGTATCACCACCTCCTTCACCGTCGGTGGCGCCGAGGGCTACATGACGGCCAACTCCTACCCGGACGACGGCCTGGGTGAGGTCTTCCTCAAGATGTCCAAGCAGGGGTCGACCCTCGCGGGCATGATGGACGCCTTCTCGATCGCCGTGTCGGTGGGTCTGCAGTACGGCGTGCCGCTGGAGACCTACGTCTCGAAGTTCACCAACATGCGCTTCGAGCCGGCCGGCATGACGGACGACCCGGACGTGCGGATGGCGCAGTCGATCGTCGACTACATCTTCCGCCGTCTGGCGCTGGACTTCCTGCCCTTCGAGACGCGTTCGGCGCTCGGCATCCACTCCGCGGAGGAGCGCCAGCGTCACCTGGACACCGGCTCCTACGAGGCGGCCGACGACGAGATGGACGTCGAGGGTCTGGCCCAGTCCGCCCCGCGTCACGTCGAGCCCGCCAAGCCCGAGGTCCCGGCCCAGCCGGCGGCGGCTCCGGCCCCCAAGCAGGTGCACAACTCCACCGAGCTGGTCGAGATGCAGTTGGGCCTGAACGCCGACGCCCCTCTGTGCTTCTCCTGCGGCACGAAGATGCGCCGCGCGGGCAGCTGCTACCTCTGCGAGGGCTGCGGCTCGACGAGCGGGTGCAGCTGACGCCCCGGGTGACGTGCCGGTGAGTGCTCCTTCCTGAGAGCGCCGTGACCGGGAAGAGGGTGCCGACCTGTGGTCGGCACCCTCTTCGTCGTTCTGTATGCGCACCCGCGCTCACCGTTCGTCTCCCGGGCGGTGGTCCAGCGGGCGGAGCCGGGCCTACGGCGGACGCTGGTGGGACCGGAGCTGTCAGCGGTGCGTCCGCGGCGGTTCGGCCGAGTGTCGTGAGGTTCCGGCGGAGGAGTTGACGCAGGTGCTCTCCCGGGACTTCGCCGTCGAGTCGAACGACGAGGAGAGGGCGGCTCCCGCCCGGGTGTACTCCACGGGTACGTGATGCGCGCCACTCCGGGAGCCGTACGATGGCCCGGTGCTGGTCAAGTGGATTCGCTGCACCGTGGTGGACCGCCGGGGGTTCGAGCGGGGGCAGCGGAAGTGGGCGGGGTTGCTCGGGGAGCCGGGCTTCCGGGGGCAGGGCGGCGGCTGGAGCCGGGCACGCCCTGACGTGGTGCACCTCTTCGGCTTCTGGGAGAGCCGGGCCTTCTACGACTCCTTCATGGCGCGTTCCCACGACCGGCTTGCCGCCGCGCAGTCCGGCACGTACAAGGACATCCAGGTCCGGCTCTTCGAGCACCGCTTCGACGTGAAGGTCGGATTCCAGCCACAGTTCACCGACGCCGACGTCGTGCGTTTCGCGCACTGTCGGGTCCGGGAGGACAGGGTGGAGCACTTCGTGCTCATGCAGGAGAAGGTGTGGAACCCCGCGATGGCCGGCTCTCCCGGCATGCTGCGCGGTGTCTTCGGGGAGGCTCCCGGCCAGGAGTTCCTGGTGCTGTCGATGTGGAACTCCGTGGCCGAGCACGGCAAGTACCGCACGGACCGGGTGGAGCGTCTGGGCCTGCGCGCGCAGACCGAGGCCGATGTGGCGGCCATCGGGGGAGACGTCATCGCGATAGAGCCGTCCTGGACGGTGTGAGACCCGGGGCCTGGCACGTCGTCGCGGGCGCGGCCCGGAGCCCTGGACGTGTCCGCCTCCTAGGTGGTCCTGGCCTGGACGCTCGCCCGGTTGCCTAGGCCGGCGGCGCGTAGACGCCCGCGCGGACAGCGGCGAGCACGGCGTCGGCGGCCTGGTCGGCGATGTCCGCGTCGATGGGCTCGCGCGTGATGAACAGCCGGAGGAACAGCGGCGCGGAGACGGCGCGGGCCACGGCGCCGCTGTCGGTGCCGGCGGGGGCCTCGCCGCGCTCCACCGCCCTGGCGGCGAGCGGCGCGCAGCGCGCGAAGCGCTCGGAGTAGAAGCGGTGCAGGGCGTCGGCGGCCCGGGGTGACTGGAACGCGGCCGCGATGAAGGCGGTGGGAGCGGCGGCGTTCGCGGGGTCGCCGAAGGCATCCACCACTTCCCGGGCGAGGGCCCGCAGATCCCCCTGGAGGCTGCCCGTGTCGGGCGGTGTCCAGCTGTCCTCCCCGGCGAAGTCCAAGGCGTCCGTCACCAGTCCTTCGACGCCTCCCCAGCGCCGGTAGAGCGTGGTCTTGTGCACGCCCGAGTGCTCTGCGACGTACTCGACGGTCAGGCCGGGGTAGCCGTGTTCGACCAGGCCGGCGAGGACGGCGTCGCGCACGGCGGCGCGGGTGCGGGCGGTCCGGCCGCCGGGGCGGACCGTGCCCGGGCTGCCGGTGGAGGGGGCTTCCGAAGACAACTGCAACTCCAGTTGCATTAGCTGGGTGGGTCGTGTCATGCTGAGCGTAATGCAACTTCGATCGCATTTGGCGCTTCGCCGCCTCGGCTCGCCTGTTCGCCCGCGTGTCCATGGAGGTCGCCCCGCATGCCCACCCAGCTCTCCCTGAACGACGTGTCCGTCTCCCGGGGCGACCGGCTGCTCCTCGACGGCGTCTCCCTCTCGGTGCGGCCGGGCGAACGGATCGGCATCGTCGGCGAGAACGGTGCCGGGAAGTCCACCCTGCTCAAGCTGCTGGCCGGCATGGAGCTCCCCGACGACGGCCGTGTCGTCGCCGTCGCCCACGGCGGCATCGGCTATCTGCGCCAGACCCCCGGGCTCTCCCCGGACCACACGGTCGCCGACGCGATCGACGCGGCCCTCGCGGAGCTGCGGGCCATGGAGCAACGGCTGCGCACGCTGGAGGCCGGCCTCGGCGCGTCGGGCCCCGAAGCGCTCGCCGCGTACGGGGAGCTGCTGACCGCCTACGAGGCTCGTGGCGGCTATGAGGCCGACGCCCGCGTCGACAAGGCCCTCCACGGCCTGGGGCTCGCCCACATGGCGCGCGACCGGCCGCTGGGTGGGTTGTCGGGCGGCGAACAGGCCCGGCTCGGCCTGGCGTGCCTCGTCGCGGCGGCGCCCGAGGTCATGCTCCTCGACGAACCGACCAACCATCTGGACGGGGCCGCCCTGCACTGGCTGGAGGAGACCCTGAGGGCCCACCCCGGCACGGTCCTCGCCGTCTCCCACGACCGGCTCTTCCTCCGGCGCGTGGCCACGGCCGTCGTCGAGGTCGACGCCGACCGCCGGACGCTGGTCCGCTACGGCGGGGGCTACGAGGGCTTCGTCGCCGAGCGGGCCGCCGCCCGCCGCCGCTGGGAACAGGCCTACGAACGCTGGTGCGCCGAGACCGAGGCGCTGGCCGAGACGGCCTCGACCACGGCCCGGAGCGTCGCACAGGGGCGTCCCATGAAGGACGGCAACAAGATGGCGTACGACCGGGACAAGGGCCGCGTCCAGTCCTCCGTCTCCAGCCGCGTGCGCAACGCGCGCGAGCGGCTGCGCAGGCTCCAGGAGGAGCCCGTGCCGCGGCCGCCGGAGCCCCTCCGCTTCGCCGCGCGGCCGGGTACGGGCACGGCCGCGGGGACCCTCGTCTCCCTGGAGAACGTGCGGGTGGGCGAGCGGCTCGCGGTGGACGCCCTGTCGGTCCGGGCGGGCGAGCGGCTGCTGGTCCACGGTGCCAACGGCGCGGGCAAGTCCACTCTGCTGCGCCTGATGGCCGGCGTGACGACGCCCGACGAAGGGATCGTCTCCCGGCGGGGACGCATCGGCTACCTCGCCCAGGAGATACCCGTGAACCGGCCGGCGGAGCGGCTGCTCGACGCCTTCCGCAGGGGACTGCCGGGAACGCCCGAGGAACAGCGCGCCCTGCTGCTGTCGTACGGCCTCTTCCGCGAGCGCGATCTCCATGTGCCCGTCGGCTCGCTCTCGGCCGGGCAGCGCCGTCGCCTGGGACTCGCCCGGCTGCTGGCCCGGCCCGCTGACCTGCTGTTGCTCGACGAGCCGGCCAACCACCTCGCCCTCGGCCTGGTCGAGCAGCTGGAGGACGCCCTGGCCGCATGGGCGGGCGCCCTCGTGATCGTCTCCCACGACCGTGCGCTCCGCGGCCGCTTCACCGGGCGGCAGTGTGAGATACGCGCAGGCCGGGCGGTGGCCGGCCAGGAGTACGAGGCGGCCGGCACCCGATCGATCTAGGGTGGCTGCATGGCACGCCCCCGGCGCATCGTCCTCCTCCGGCACGGAGAGTCGGAAGGCAATGTGGACGACACGGTCTACGAGAGGGAGCCGGACCATGCCCTGGCCCTGACGGACGCCGGCCGCAAACAGGTCGAGAAGGCCGGCGCCTACCTCCGCGAGTTGTTCGAAGGCGAACGGGTCTCCGTCTATGTCTCGCCCTACCGGCGCACCCACCAGACCTTCCACGGCCTCAAGCTCGATCCGACCCGCGTCCGGGTCCGGGAGGAACCGCGGCTGCGCGAGCAGGACTGGGGAAACTGGCAGGACCGCGAGGACGTGCGCCGCCAGAAGGTCTACCGGGACGCCTACGGACACTTCTTCTACCGCTTCGCCCAGGGCGAGTCCGGCGCCGACGTCTACGACCGGGTGGGATCCTTCCTGGAGAGCCTGTGGCGCAGCTTCGAGGACCCCGACCACCCACCGAACGTCCTCCTGGTCACCCACGGCCTGACCATGCGGCTGTTCTGCATGAGATGGCTGCACTGGACCGTCGCCGAATTCGAGTGCCTGTCGAATCCCGGCAACGCCGAGATCCGCATGCTCCAGCTCGGGGCCGACGGCCGGTATCACCTTGACCGGCCATTCGAGCGCTGGTGCACACCTGAGTCGTACGGCTTCACCTATTAGAGTTCGCACCGATGAACGCTGACCGTTTCCACCGAGCCCTGGCGAGCCTGCGAGGGCTGGCCGTGGGTGACGCCCTCGGCTCCCAGTTCTTCGTCCCCGCCAACTATCCCGCGCTCAAGCGCCGCGAGCTGCCGCCCGCTCCCTGGCGCTGGACGGACGACACGGAGATGGCCTGCTCCGTGCTGGCCGTCCTCGCCGAACACGGGCGCATCGACCAGGACGCCCTCGCGCGCTCCTTCGCCGAGCGCCACGACTTCGACCGCGGGTACGGCCCGGCGGTGGGCCGCATGCTGCGCCTGATCAGGGAAGGCGGTGACTGGCGCGAGCTGGCGGCCGCGCTGTTCAAGGGGCAGGGCTCCTGGGGCAACGGCGCCGCCATGCGCATCGCCCCTCTGGGCGCCTGGTACGCGGACGACCCCGAGCAGGCCACCCACCAGGCCGAGATCTCCGCCTACACCACCCACCAGCACCGCGAGGCCGTGGCCGGGAGCATGGCCGTGGCCGCCGCCGCGGCCATCGCCGCCAGCCCCGCGCGAGCCGTCACCCCGGAAGAACTGCTCGACGGCGTGATCGCGCTCGTGCCGCGCAGCGCCGTGCAGGCCGGTCTGCGCCGCGCCCGCGACATGCTCGACTACGGCGACGCCACCACCGTCGCCGCCGTCCTGGGCTGTGGGCGCCGCACCAGCGCCCACGACACGGTGCCCTTCGCCCTGTGGGCCGCTGCACGCCACCTGGGCTCCTTCGAGGAGGCCTTCTGGACGACCGCGCGGGCGGGCGGCGACGTGGACACCACGTCCGCCATCGCCGGCGGAGTCGTGGCCGCCGCGGAACGAGGCGCTCCGCCCGAGAGCTGGCTCCGGCACACCGAGGCCCTGCCGGGGTGGCTCCCGGGGGTCGCGCGCTGATGGGACGGGCAGGAGTGGGGGCGGGGCGGGACAGGCCGGCGCGGGGGGCGTAACCTTACTGGCGCCATGCCCTACCAACCGCCTACCCACAGCGTCGAACGCTCCATCCGAGCGACGACGGGAGCCAAGATCGTCGCCGGTGTGGACGAGGTCGGCCGAGGCGCCTGGGCCGGCCCGGTCACGGTGTGCGCGGCCATCACCGGCCTGCGCCGTGCGCCGGACGGTCTCACCGACTCCAAGCTGCTGACTCCCAAGCGCCGCACCGCGCTCGCCGGGGAGCTGGAGGCGTGGGTCACCGCCTACGCCCTCGGCCACTCCTCTCCCGAGGAGATCGACGAGCTGGGCATGACGGCGGCGCTGCGGCTGGCCGCGACCCGCGCCCTGGAGGGACTGCCCGTCCGGCCCGACGCGGTGATCCTCGACGGCAAGCACGACTACCTCGGCGATCCGTGGAAGGTCCGTACGGTCATCAAGGGCGACCAGTCCTGCGTGGTGGTCGCCGCGGCCTCCGTGATCGCCAAGGTCCGGCGTGACGCGATGATGGCCGAACTCGGCGCCGACCACGCCGACTTCGGCTTCTGCGACAACGCCGGCTATCCCTCGCCGGTGCACCGTGCCGCCCTGGAGGAGCTGGGGCCCACGGCGCATCACCGGCTGTCCTGGGCCTACCTGGACGCGCTGCCGCGCTGGCAGCACCTCAAGCGAGCCCGGCTCACCCCCGACACCATGGCTTTGGAGGCAGGCGGTCAGCTCGGATTCGACTTCTGAGTGGCCCGAAATGCCACCCGCCGACGCGACTCGCACCGGCGTTTGATAAACATCAACTCATGCCTCTCATCCCCGAGGAGCCTCAGATTCACGAGAGTGTCCCGGGTCCCCGCGCTGTTGCAGCCACCGGCCGCACCGCGCCGACCCCTCGCCCTGTCCCTGGTCCCCGACCGGTCCCGACGCGCCCCGGCATCCCCGCTGCGCAACGCGGTCCGGTTCCGGCGGTTCCCTCCCCACGCGCCCCACAGGACGCCGCGGCGGGCACCCGGGCGGCCACCCCGCAGATCCAGCTGATCCCCGCCTCCCTGGAGGGTGCGCTGGACGCCGCGGACGAGGCCGTCGACCTGCTGCTCGACACCGGCCGGGCGCCCGCCGAGGTGCTGGTCCTCACCACCGGTGACCCGCACCCGTGGGCGGCGCACGAGCTGTCCTTCGGTGAGGCGTCCTACTGGGCGCAGCAGGACGCCGGAGACGACGTGTTCTACGCGGCTGCCGACGCCGACCGGCTGTCGCCCCGTCCCGTGGTGGTCGTCGCCGTCAACGGCGGCACCGACGAGCTGGTGGCGCGTGCGCTGCCGGCGGCGATGAACCGGGCGGGTGCGCTGCTGATCGTCTGCGGCGACCCGCAGCGCGTCAACGGCCTTCTGTCCACGGGCGTCTGACGTCCTCACAGGCATCGGATGCGTCCCTGGACGCGTCCGGGTGAGCCGTCGGTGCGGCCCGCGCGCCCTGTCCGGCGGCCGCCGCGTCCTACGCCCGGGTCACCGGGCGGCAGTGTGCCGGAGCGCCGCGGGCGCGCCGCCGCCGGAGCCGGCGGGGGCCGCCCGGCGGGCCTCCGCGCGCGGCTGACGCCCGCTCCGGCCCTCGCCGAGGACCTGCCATCCGGCCCGGGTGAGAATGACGTACGCGCCGCAGCGCAAACCGTGCAGGGTGCAGGCGTCGCGTAACGCCCACATCCAGGCGCCGTCCTCCTCCGTCCAACGGGGCTCGCCCTCGCGGCAGTAGAGGAGCACGGCCGTCCGGACGGGGGAGCGCAGCCGCAGATCGTGCGGGATGACCTGACGCAGCCGGGTGAGGAGCGCGTTCCGCAGTTCCCAGCCGTCGGCTTCGCCCGCGCGCCTGATGAAGGAGGCGCTCGCGGCGAGCCGTTCGTCCGGGTGCAGGACGGCGACGACCGCCGTGCTCGGGACCGGCAGGTGCCGGTCGTGCAGGCCGGTGACGACCTCGCGCGGATTGCGCAGCAGCGGTACGTCCGCTGCCGCCCACTCGTCGGGCGCCAGCAGCCTGCCCAGACGGGGAGCTGAGTCGGCGGGCAGGGGCGGAGCGAAGCCGAGGGCCATGGTTCTCCCTTCGTCTGAACGCCTGCGGCCGGCGGGAGGGTCAGGCAAGGGCGCACGCCACATGGGCGTCCCCGGTAAGCACCGGGAACGAATGGGCGTGGGGGATCCGTTGCAATTCTCGCGGTGCGGATGGTCGCGCGGCAACGAAGGGTTGGGGCCGGTGACCGGTATCCAGCGATCCGTAGCCCAAATTCCGCTTTGCCGCCCCCCGTTGGGCCCGCTACCCCTGGACGGCCAGGACCAGCGGGAAGACCTCCTTCGCCCCCGCCTTCCGAAGCAACCGCGCCGCGACGGCGAGTGTCCAGCCGGTGTCGGCGAGATCGTCCACGAGGAGCACGGGACCGCCGGCGGACGCCAGGGCGTCGGCCAGGCCCGGCGGTACGGTCAGGGCGCCGTCCAGCGCCCGCAGCCGCTGGGCGCTGTTGGTGCGCGGAATTCGAGTGTCCGTGTCCGTGTCCCGGTACTCGACCGTGCCCAGGAAGGGCATGCGACCGATCGTGGCGATGCGCTCGCCGAGCGAGCGGATCAGCACGGGCCGCGTCCGGGAGGCGAGGGTGACGACACCGACCGGGCGGCTCGGCGCGTCCGGCGCTCCGGAAGCCCAGCCACCGGCCCCCCGCGCCCAGTCGGCCAGCACCGTCACCACCGCGTCGGCGACATCGCTCGGAATCTCGGCGTCCGGTGCCTGGGGGGCCAGCAGGGGCCGCAGCCGGTTGCCCCAGCCGATGTCGGAGAGGCGCCCCAGCGCCCGCCCGGACGCGGCCTGCTCGCCCGCCGGGATGCGGCCCTTGAGGTCCACACCGACCGCGGGCATGCCCGTCGGCCACATCCGCCGCGGCTCCACCTCCACACCCGGCCGGCCCAGCTCGCCCCGCGACGCGTCCAGCGCGCCCGAGGAGACCTCCGCCGCGAACCGGGCCCCCGCGCAGTTGTCGCACCGGCCGCAGGGAGCCGCCTGCTCGTCGTCCAGCTGCCGCCGCAGGAACTCCATGCGGCACTCCGTCGTGGTGGCGTACTCCCGCATGGCCTGCTGTTCCGCCGCGCGCTGCCGCGCCACCCAGGCGTAGCGCTCCGCGTCGTACGACCAGGGGCGTCCCGTCGCGGTCCAGCCGCCGCGCACCCGGTGCACGGCGCCGTCCACGTCGAGGACCTTGAGCATGGTCTCCAGGCGGGAGCGCCTGAGCTCCACCTGGGGTTCCAGCGCGGGCAGGGAGAGCGGGCGGTCCGCGGCGGCCAGCACGTCGAGCGTGCGACGGACCTGGTCCTCCGGCGGAAAGGCGAGCGAGGCGAAGTACTGCCAGATCGCCTCGTCCTCGCGGCCCGGCAGCAGCAGTACCTCGGCGTGCTTCACCCCGCGCCCTGCCCGGCCCACCTGTTGGTAGTAGGCGATGGGGGAGGAGGGTGAACCCAGGTGGACCACGAAGCCGAGGTCGGGCTTGTCGAAGCCCATGCCGAGCGCGGAGGTGGCCACCAGGGCCTTGACGCGGTTGGCGAGCAGGTCCTCCTCGGCCTGCTGCCGGTCGGCGTTCTCCGTCTTGCCCGTGTAGGAGGCGACGGTGTGGCCCCGCCGGCGGAGGAACGCCGTCACCTCCTCGGCGGCGGCAACGGTCAGGGTGTAGATGATGCCGGAGCCGGGCAGCTCGTCGAGGTGGTCGGCGAGCCACGCCAGCCGGTGGGCGGCGTCCGGGAGCCGGAGGACGCCGAGGCTCAGGCTCTCCCGGTCCAGGGGCCCGCGCAGGACGAGCGCCTCCTCCGCCCCCTCGCCCGTGCCCAGCTGCTCGGCGACGTCGGCGGTGACCCGGGCGTTGGCCGTGGCGGTCGTGGCGAGCACGGGTACACCGGGCGGCAGGTCGGCCAGCATGGTGCGCAGCCGGCGGTAGTCGGGCCGGAAGTCGTGGCCCCAGTCGGAGATGCAGTGCGCCTCGTCGACGACCAGAAGCCCGGTGGCGGCGGCGAGCTTGGGCAGGACCTGATCGCGGAAGTCGGGGTTGTTGAGGCGTTCCGGCGAGACGAGCAACACGTCGACCTCGCCCGCCGCCACCTCGGCCTGGATGGTCTCCCACTCCTCGGTGTTGGAGGAGTTGATCGTGCGGGCGTGGATTCCCGCCCGCGCGGCCGCCTCGACCTGGTTGCGCATGAGCGCCAGGAGAGGGGAGACGATCACGGTCGGGCCGCTGCCCCGCTCGCGCAGCAGCGCCGTCGCGACGAAGTACACCGCGGACTTGCCCCAGCCCGTACGCTGCACGACCAGCGCCCGGCGACGGTCGGCGACGAGGGCCTCGATCGCGCGCCACTGGTCCTCGCGCAGTCTCGCCGTGCCCGTGCTGTCTCCGACAAGACGGGCGAGGACGGTGTCCGCCGAGGTGCGGAGGGCTTCGTTGGTCATGCCCCCATGCAACACGAGGGCACTGACAATGCGCGAAACGAGGTGGTCGCGGGGCGGCCGGCACGTGCGCCGCCCCTCGGGGAAACACGGCGTCGAGGGGTTGTCCACAGGAGTAGTACGACAATAATTCCGGGGTTATCCACAGGGCTGGCGGAGATCGCCGGGCCCGCGGGACTCTCGGGCCATGACGCAGCACAACGAATCGACGCAGCCGTCCGCCGTCTCACCCGCCACCTGGGAGTCCCGGCCCGAAACCCAGATCACCCTCCGCAGCCCCGCGGAACTCGCCGACGCGCTGCCCTATTTGATGGGTTTCCATCCGACCGACAGCGTCGTCCTCCTCGCACTCCACGGCGAGCGCGGTCGCTTCGGCGGGCGGCTCAGGCTCGGCATTCCGGCCAGCCGCGAGGAATGGCCCGAGGTCAGCGCGCAACTCGCCGAGACCCTCGTCGCGGGAAGCGGCACGCGGGGCACCCGGCCCGACGGGATCGTCCTGTTCCTGTGCCAGGACCCCACCGGGGAGGAGACCGGGCGGGAGGTGATGGAGCGCCTCCGCCCGTTCGCCCAGAGCCTGCGCCTCGCCTGCGGCGGGCTCGACGTTCCCGTCTACGAGGCCCTGTGCCTCTCCGGCGGCCGGTTCTGGTCCTACTGCTGCCCGGACGAGCGCTGCTGCTCGCCCGACGGCACGCCGCTGGCCCTCCCCGGCACGTCGGTCATGGCCGCGGCCGCCGCCTACGCCGGCATCCGGGTCAGGGGGACGCTCCGCGAGATGGAGAACAGGTACGCACCGCTGACCGGCGCGCGGGCCCAGGAGCAGGAGTCCGCGCTGGACGCGGCCGCCTCCGACCTCGTGCCGCGCCTCCTGACCGGGGTGAACGTGGAGACCGTGCGGCAGGAGACGCTGGATCTCGCCCGACTGGTGGTCGCGCGGTTCCACGAGACGCCACCGCCCGCCGTCCAGGCGGACGCCGACGCGATGGACGACACCCTGCTCGCCTGCGACGAGGCGGCGGCCATCATCCTCGGGCTCCAGGACCGCACCACCCGCGACCACGCCGCCGAGTGGATGGAGGGCCCCCAGGCCCCGGCGACGCTGCGCGTCTGGCGTGCCCTCGCCCGGCGCTGCGTGCCGCCCTATACGGAGCACGCCGCCGCGCCCCTGACCCTCGCGGGGTGGGTCGCCTGGTCGACCGGTGACCAGCCGGAGGCCCGCGTCGCCCTGAGCCAGGCCCTGACCGCGGACTCCGAGTACCTCTTCGCCCAGCTCCTGCACCGCGCCTGCAACGAAGGCATGGACCCCGAGCTGCTGCGGCGCTGCCTGCGCCGCGAGCACGCGGGCCGTGCGGTACAGGACACCCCGCGAGTCGAGGAGGACCGTGCGGCCGGCACGGACCGCACCGAGGATCCGCTCGTGCCGGACGCGGCCGTGGGCACGCGGGCCGCGCCGGGCCGCGAGGACACCGGCGCCCCCGAAGCCGCCGCGGACCGGGGAGCGACCGCCGGGCCCGGTGTCGCGCCCGGAACGGACGCCGGGCGGACCGTCGGCGGCTGCCCGGAGACGACGGAGCGCGCGCCCGCCGAGTCCGTCGGACGGCGCCCCCGGGTCGCCGGGAGCCGCCCGTCCGGCCCCGCCGGGGCGAACGGGCCGGCGGGCAGGTCCCGGACGCGGCGGCGCCCTGGGCCGCGCGGGGTGCGGGGCCGGCAATGACCTGCCGCCGGGGGGCCCACCGTGACCTCCGCGGGCCTCGCGCCGTTCACCTGAGTGGCCCGCAATCGTTGGCGGTCGTCCCGGTCCGTGACGCCCACAGGGAGCGCAGACAAGTGCAAGGCATCGCCCCCGACGCCCTTTCGACCCGACGTCCGCCCGAGCCCCGGCGCCCCGGCCCCGGGCGGACCCCGGGACCCCAGCCCGTGCACGAGGCGCTGATCTGTGTGGCGCTCCCGGCGCTCGCGATCTCCAGTCCCCATGGTCAGCTCACCGGGCAGGGGCTCGACGGCTTCTACCGCGGTGGACGGAGACTGCTGGCGCGGTGCCGGGTGCGGGTCGCGGGGGCGGACCCGGTGCCCGTGCAGGGACGGATGCTGGGTGCGGACCGGGCGCGATTCGTCGGGACGGTGCGGACCGCGGCCGACGCCGGGCCCGACCCGGCGCTCACCGTCGAGCGAGTGCGTGAGGCCGAGGGAACCGAGCGGATCACCCTGCGCAGTTCGGCGATGCGCGAGCTGAAGCTGGTGCTGGAGGTGGCCCTGGGCACCGACCTCGCCGAGCTGGGGGCGATCGCCGCGGGGCGGCCGGGGCCCGAGGTTCCGGCCGGGGTGCATGCCGCAGGCCTGCGCTGGTCGGCCCACGGGGCCCACGCCGTGGTCACGGCGGAGCCTGCGCCGGACGACGCGCTCGCTTCCACGGGGCTGCTGTGCTGGGAGATACGGCTGGCACCCGGCAGCTCCCGCACCATCGAGCTCAGGGTGCACGCGGAGCTGCCGGGCGGACCGCGCCGCCCCGAGCCCTCGCTGCGCGGCCGGGGGGCGCCGCCGCCCTGGGGCGAGGCGCGAGCCGAGGGCGACGACCCGCGGGCCGCCGCCCTGCTCACGGCGAGCCTCGACGATCTCAAGGCGTTGCTCCTGCGGGACCCCGGCCGTCCGGGCGACAGCCATCTCGCCGCCGGCATCCCCTGGCGCTGCGGCCAGCTCGCGCCCGCGGAGGCGCTGTGGGCGGCGCGGATGACCCTGCCCCTGGGCGTCCGGCTGGCCGCGGGCACGCTGCGCACCCTGGCCCGTACCCAGGTGCCGGGGCCGGGGCGGGAAGAGGGGCGCATCCCCGGGGCGCTGCGGCACGCCGGGGTACATCTGCCTCCGGGGTGCACCGGCGTCGAGGCGACGCTGCTGTTCCCCGTGGTCCTCGCCGAGGCCCGGCGCTGGGGGCTGCCCGCGCAGGAGACGGAGGCGCTGCTGCCGGCCGCCGAGCGGTGCCTGACCTGGCTGCGGACCGCCGTCGGCGATGGCGAGTACCTCGCGGACCCCGTGCCGGGAGGCCCCTACCGCTGCGAGGTGCAGGCCCACGCGCACCGGGCCGCGCTGCTCGGTGCCGACCTGCTGGAGGCCCACGGCCGCCCCGGGGCGCAGGGTCTGCGCGACTGGGCGGCGGCGCTGCGCGAGCGCTTCCGGGTGGACTTCTGGACCGACGACCTGAGCGGCGGCCGCCCCGTGGCCGCCCGCACCCCCGACGGCCGGCGGATACCGCATCTGGGGAGCGCCGCCGCCCATCTGCTGGACACGGGCCTCCTCGGGTCGGGGGCGTACGCACTCGGACTGCTCGACGCGACGCGGACCGAGCAGCTGGCCCGGTTGCTCGGCGGCCCCGCCCTCGACTGCGGCTGGGGGCTGCGCAGCCTCGGGGCGAAGGAGCCGGGCCACAATCCGTTCGGGCACCGGGGCGGCGCCGTACGGGTCCACGAGACCGCCGTGGCCGTGGCCGGGCTGCTGGCGGCGGGCTATGAGAAGGAGGCGGCCGGGCTCCTGCGCGGGACGCTGGACGCCGCCGAGGCCTTCGGCCACCGGCTGCCCGAGATGTACGCGGGCGAGCAGCGCACCGCTGGCAGCGCGCCGCTGCCGCATCCTGCGGCTTGCCGGCCCGCGGCTGTGGCCGCGGCGGGCGCGGTCCAGCTGCTGACGGCGCTCGCCGGGGTGCGCCCCGACGTCCCGGCGGGCAGCGTGACGGTACGGCCGCCGCGTACGGCGCCCCTGGGCGAGGTGCGGTTCACGGGGCTGCGCGTCGCCGAGCAGCCGTTCGCGGTGAGGGTCAGCAGACTGGGGCTCGGCATGGTCGAGGAAGCGGCCGACGGGCTGCAGTTGGGGGTCTGAGCCGCGTGCCCGGCCGACCGCTCGACGGACCCCTCGCCGAGCCTGGCCAAGAGCCTGTTTATCGTCAGGGAGACGACTATGATCGCGTCATGCCCTACGACCCGTCGGCCTTCCCGCCCTTCGCAGTCACCGTCGACCTGGTCGTGCTCACGGTGCGGCAGCACGCCCTGTGCGCGCTGGCTGTCCGCCGCGGTGAGCCCCCCTACCAGGGGCGGTGGGCGCTGCCCGGCGGGTTCGTCCGCGGCGACGAGGACCTGGCCACCGCGGCCGCCCGCGAGCTGGTCGAGGAGACCGGCCTGCATGCGGCCGACCCGGCGGGTCCCGTACCGCCCAACGCCGCGCACCTCGAGCAGCTCGCCACCTACGGCGACCCCCGGCGTGACCCCCGCATGCGCGTGGTCAGTGTGGCGCACCTGGCCCTCGCGCCCGACCTGCCGGCGCCGCGGCCCGGCGGCGACGCCCGCAGCGTGCGCTGGGCGCCGGTGGAGGACCTGCTGGACCAGGAGGTGGGGTACGGCCGCGACGGGGAGCAGGTGACGCCGCTCGCCTTCGACCACGCCCGCATCCTCGCGGACGGCGTCGAGCGCGCCCGCTCCAAGATCGAGTACTCCTCACTCGCCACGGCCTTCTGCCCCCAGGAGTTCACCGTGGGCGAGCTGCGACGGGTGTACGAGGCGGTGTGGGGCGTCGTCCTGGACCCGCGGAACTTCCACCGCAAGGTGACGGGCACGCCCGGGTTCCTGGTCCCCACGGGCGGGACCACGACGCGCCAGGGCGGCCGCCCCGCGCAGCTCTTCCGGGCGGGCGGGGCCACCCTCCTCAACCCGCCCATGCTGCGCCCTGAGGCGTAGGGGGCCCGACGGGTCAGCGCGGGCCCTGCGGCTCGCACAGCTACCGCTAGGAGGCGCCGCGCCGGACGCCGCAGGAACCGGCGGCGCTCATGCCTGACGGGAGACCCCAGGCCGCGCCCTGGGCCGGGCCGGGTCCGCCTCGGGCCCCGGTCCACGCAATGCCGGTGACACACGCCGGGAATGCCTACCTTGCGTAGCAAATAGGACATACCGGGTTACGGTGCTCCGGTACGTCCCGACGTCCCGCGAGTGAAGCCATGATCCAGGCCATCGGACTCACCAGCGTCCCCCGCCGCAACCAGCCACCCGCCGTCGACGACCTCACCTTCGAAGCCCACCCGGGCCGCGTCACCGTGCTGCTCGGCGAGCCCGGGGCCGGCAAGACCGCCGCCGTGCGTCTCATGCTGCGCCTCGACCCCGGGCGCGGCATCGCGCTCTTCCGTGGCCGTCCCCTCGACCGGATCCCGCATCCCGCCCGGGAGATCGGCGTGCTCCTCGGAGACGTGCCGGGCCATCCCGCCCGCACCGCCCGAGGGCATCTGCGGATGCTCAGTGCCGCCGCCGGCGTTCCCGTCGAGCGGGCTGACGACGTCCTTGAGGTCGTGGGGCTCGCCGGCCTCGCGGAGCGGCACCTCGGCGACTTCTCGCTCGGCATGGACCGGCGCCTCGGGCTCGCCTCGGCGCTCCTCGGCGATCCGCACACCCTCGTGCTCGACGAGCCCGCCGACGGCCTGACGCCCCGCGAGGCCGCCTGGCTGCACGGCATGCTGCGCGGGTTCGCCGACCAGGGCGGCGCGGTCCTCGTCACCTCGCGCGACCCCAAGGAGGCGGCCCGGCTCGGCGATCAGGTCGTCGCCCTCGACCAGGGCCGCCTCGTCGCCGACCAGGAGAGCGCCGTGTTCGCCGGTGCCAGACTGCGGCCGCGCGTGGTCGTCCAGTCGCCCCTGGCCAACCGGCTCGCCCACGTGCTCACCGCGGAAGCCGACGCCGCGACCGAGCGCATGGGGCAGCCGCCCGTGGAGGTGGTCCACGAGGGCGGCAGCCGGATCTCGGTCTACGGCAGCAGCTGCGCCGCGGTGGGGGAGACCGCCTACCGCCACGGCATCCTCGTACACCGTCTGACGGAGGAGGCTACGGACACCGGACCGGTCACCCCCCTGCAACGGGCCGACGGCCGAAGCTCCGGAAGCCCCGACGAGCCGTCGGAAAAGCGGGGCGCGGCCGCGGTGCGCACCAGCGCCGAGCCCCCTGCCGGCGCTTGGCCCAGGCTTCTCGCGCCGGGGCCCGCCCGCCCGCTCCAGTACGAGCTCCGCCGCGCCCTCGGGGTGCGGACCGCCTGGACGGTGGCGGCCGTCGCCGTCGCCGCCTCGCTGTGCGCCGCGGTGATCCTCGCCCGCACCGGCGCCCCCGCCGGGCTGCGCCTGTTCACGGGCTGGCCGCGCTGGCTGCCGCTGCCGCCCGCGGCGATCGGCGCCGGCCTGCTCGGGGCCCTCGCCTTCGGCCAGGAGTTCCGCTACCCGGCGCTCGCCCCCGACCAGGGCGCCGTGCCCCGCCGGGTGGGACTGCTGAGCGCCAAGCTCGTCGTCACGGCCGTGTCCGCCCTGCTGCTCGCGCTCGTGGCGATGGCCGTCGACGCGCTGGCCCTGCGCCTGCTGTTCGGCGAGTCCACCGCCCTCCTCGCGGGCCACTGGACCCTGTTCGCGGGCTGGTCGGGGCTGGCCGTGGGCTGCGCGTGGGCGGGGTTGCTCGCGGCCGGGCTGTTCCGGTCCACGGTTCTGGGGCTGTCCGTGGTCCTCGTGGTCCCCGCTCTCGCGGTCCCCCTGCTCGGCGGGGTGCTCGCCCGGCCCTCCGCGAGGACCCTGGCGGGGCTTCCGGAACGGCTGCGCGCCCTCGCCACCGTGCGCTGGCCTGCCGGGGTGGAGCAGGGCGGCGCGACGGCGATGCGCCTCATGGCCCAGCCGGCCGGATGGGCGCTGGCCCTGTCCCTGACCGGGCTGCTCGGGGCCTGCGTCCTGACGGTGCTGAGGGGGCGGGCGAGGTGAGGCCTGTGCTATTGCGCCGTCCCGGACGCCAGCGAACGCAGAGTGACAATCGGCCTGGAGAGGCTCCAGGAGAGAGCGAGGTGACGTCACTCTCCGTGTGCACTCGGACGTGAGGTGCGCCCGATTCTGTCCGTTTGGGCGTCAATTGCGAGGTAATGGGCGATCACCCTTTCGTGTGCTTTTCACCAAAGACCTCAAGGGGCTTCGAGGTGTCGCCGACAAAGGAAGCGTGAGTACCCTTGCGCACACCATGATGACCGCGGCTCGCCCCGCCGACTCCGGCCTCGCAGGCCCGGGCGAGCTTGACCGTTACTCCTACGCGGAGGCCCCCGGGTCCGGCCGCGGGGCCGCGCCAGCCTGGGACGGCGACGCGGAGCTGAGCCGGGCCGGCCGCCGCGCCGCCGGCAGCCGTGGCCGAGGACTGCACGGCCAGCTCGTCCAGCAGCTGGGCCAGATGATCGTCTCCGGGGACCTGGGTGCCGACCGCCCGCTCGTCCCCGAGGAGATCGGGCAGCGCTTCGAGGTCTCCCGCACCGTCGTCCGTGAATCCCTGCGCGTCCTCGAGGCCAAGGGCCTGGTCAGCGCCCGGCCCAACGTCGGCACCCGGGTCCGCCCCGTCAGCGACTGGAACCTCCTCGATCCGGACATCATCGAGTGGCGGGCCTTCGGGCCACAGCGCGAAGACCAGCGCCGCGAGCTGTGCGAGCTGCGCTGGACCATCGAACCGCTGGCCGCCCGGCTCGCCGCCGGCCACGGCCGCGAAGAGGTCCAGCAGCGGCTCTCCGACATGGCCGAGATCATGGGCCACGCCCTCGCCCAGGGCGACTCCCTCACGTTCTCCCGGGCCGACGCCGAGTTCCACTCCCTGCTGCTGCAGGTCGCCGGCAACCGCATGCTGGAGCACCTCTCGGGCATCGTCTCCGCGGCGCTCCACGTCTCCGGAGCCTCGACCGGCGGCTGTGACCGCCCCACGGAGGCCGGCGTCAGCCAGCACCTGCGGATCGTCGACGCCGTGGCCGCCGGCGACGCCGCGGGCGCCGAGGCCGCCATGCGTCAACTGCTTGTCTCGCACCCGGAGGTCGAGCGCGTGGTTCCCGCGCCGCGCGAGCACTGACCGGGTCCGTCCGGACGGAAGCGGTGCGCGCGGGACCGCTCGTCCAGCACGCGCGTACGGCCGTGCGCGCGAGCCGGACGAGTCGTTCCGCGCGGCCGTGAGCGGCGGGAAAATCGACGATCTGCCCCTTCCGTGGCTTTTTACCCCGATATGGGGTGTGACTCGGGCCACGAGGATTGGGCGTAACGCTCCTTGAGACAGCGCGATGACTAAAGAGGTGGTAGCCGCGGAGGGAATACAGGCCTCGTTCTGGGCGCTGTGTTGCTCCGCACTATCGCCCGCGCCGTCGGTTCATCCTTGCCGACGGTCGTCGGCCCGGTCCAGCGCGGACGGGGCCGGAAGCCGTTTCCATCGTTCCGAGAGGTTGTTCGTGTCGGCCAGCACATCCCGTACGCTCCCGCCGGAGATCGCCGAATCCGAGTCTCTGATGGCGCTCATCGAGCAGGGAAAGGCCGAGGGGCAGATCGCCGGCGACGACGTGCGTCGGGCCTTCGAGGCTGACCAGATTCCGCCAACCCAGTGGAAGAACGTTCTGCGCAGCCTCAACCAGGTCCTCGACGAGGAGGGTGTGACGCTGATGGTCAGTGCCGCAGAAGCGCCCAAGCGCACCCGCAAGAGCGTCGCAGCGAAGAGCCCGGCGAAGCGCACCGCCACCAAGGCCGTTTCCTCCAAGACGGTCACGGCCCGGCAGTCGTCTCCCTCGGCGTCCGCGTCCTCGGCATCCGCCCAGGGCTCGTACGACGGCGAGGCCGACGAGGCCGTGGCGCCCGCCAAGAAGACCGCCGCCAAGAAGACGGCGGCCAAGAAGACGGTGGCCAAGAAGACCACCGCCAAGAAGACGGCGGCCAAGAAGACCACCGCCAAGAAGGACTCCGACGAGCTTCTCGACGACGAGCTCCTCGAAGAGACCCCCACCCCCGGCAAGGGTGAGGAAGAGGAGGAGAGCGGCGAGAACAAGGGCTTCGTCCTGTCCGACGAGGACGAGGACGACGCGCCCGCGCAGCAGGTCGCGGTCGCCGGCGCCACCGCCGACCCGGTCAAGGACTACCTGAAGCAGATCGGCAAGGTCCCCCTCCTCAACGCCGAGCAGGAGGTGGAGCTGGCCAAGCGCATCGAGGCCGGTCTGTTCGCCGAGGACAAGCTGGCGAACGCCGACAAGCTGGCCCCGAAGCTCAAGCGCGAGCTGGAGATCATCGCCGAGGACGGCCGGCGCGCCAAGAACCACCTCCTGGAGGCCAACCTCCGTCTGGTGGTCTCCCTGGCCAAGCGCTACACCGGCCGCGGCATGCTCTTCCTGGACCTGATCCAGGAGGGCAACCTCGGTCTGATCCGCGCCGTGGAGAAGTTCGACTACACCAAGGGTTACAAGTTCTCCACGTACGCGACCTGGTGGATCCGCCAGGCGATCACGCGCGCGATGGCCGACCAGGCCCGCACCATCCGTATCCCGGTGCACATGGTCGAGGTCATCAACAAGCTCGCGCGTGTCCAGCGTCAGATGCTCCAGGACCTGGGCCGCGAGCCCACCCCGGAGGAGCTGGCCAAGGAACTCGACATGACCCCCGAGAAGGTCATCGAGGTCCAGAAGTACGGCCGTGAGCCGATCTCCCTCCACACCCCCCTGGGTGAGGACGGCGACAGCGAGTTCGGTGACCTCATCGAGGACTCCGAGGCCGTCGTGCCCGCCGACGCGGTCAGCTTCACGCTCCTCCAGGAGCAGCTGCACTCCGTGCTGGACACGCTCAGCGAGCGTGAGGCGGGCGTGGTCTCCATGCGCTTCGGCCTCACGGACGGCCAGCCGAAGACCCTCGACGAGATCGGCAAGGTCTACGGCGTAACGCGTGAGCGCATCCGTCAGATCGAGTCCAAGACGATGTCGAAGCTGCGTCACCCGTCGCGCTCCCAGGTGCTGCGGGACTACCTCGACTAGTCCGGACGGCTCGCCGGTTCATCCCCGCAGGGCCCGGTTCCTCTTCGGAGGAGCCGGGCCCTGCGGGCTTTTCCGGATGCGGTGACCGCCATTCCGTCTGACGCTGGGTAGGCAAGTGGTTCCGTTCCGTCAGGAGGCGGTATGCGTGCCCTGAGTTGCTCACTGGCGGCGGCGGCCGCGTTGCTGCTGGTGGCGGTTCCCGGTCCGGTCCGGGCCCGGGACCGCGGGGTCGTCGGCGGGCAGACGGTGAAGATCACGGATTCCCCCTGGGTGGCGGCCCTGGCGAGCCGTGAGCGGTTCGGAGCCATACGGTCGGGCCAGTTCTGCGGCGGAGCCGTGGTGGGCCCCAGGACGGTCGTCACGGCGGCGCACTGCCTGACCCGCGAGGTGCTCGGGGTGGACGTGGCCGAGGCCAAGGACCTGCGGGTCATCGTCGGGCGTGGCGACATGAACGGGAACAACGGCACCGAGGTGTCGATCCGGAGCATCTGGGTCAACCCGGCGTTCAACACGGAGTCCAACGCCGGGGACGTCGCCGTCCTCACCCTGGAGCGGCCGCTTATGGCCGGTTACGCGATCCCGATGGCGCCCGCCGGCGACCCGGCCTACGAGCCCGGCACGGCGGCGGGCGTCTACGGATGGGGCGACACGACCGGGGCGGGCACCTACGCGAAGACCCTGCACGCGGCCAGGGTCCTCGTCCTGGACGACATGCTGTGCCGGCACGCCTACCCGGGCGGACCGGAGGGCGCGTACACCCCGTCGACCATGCTCTGCGCCGGCGTGGCGCTGGGCGGCCGGGACGCGTGCCAGGGCGACAGCGGGGGCCCGCTGGTGGCCCGTGGGCGGCTGGTGGGGCTGGTGTCGTGGGGCAGCGGATGTGCTCAGCCGGGCCGCCCCGGGGTCTATACGCGCATCTCGGCCGTCGCCGCGCTGGTCCGGGCCCACAGCGTCGACCACGCGCCGGCAGGGGCGCACCCGCCAGCACAGCCGTCCGCCCATCCGGCACAGCCCGTGATGGCGCCTCCGGCCGCCGCCCCGGGCCCGGCGCCGGTGACTCCTCCGGCCATGCCGCAGACCACCCCTGCGGCACCTCAGGTGGGGCCTCCGGCCGCCGGTCCGCCCGCCCTTCCGCAGCCCTCGCCGCCGGTCGTCGCGCGGCCGGGGAGGCCGGCGTGAGGCCGGCCGGGGGAGCGGTGGGTCACTCAGGGGTGACGCAGGGTACGAGAGCGGGCGGCCTCCCCAGTGGGGAGGCCGCCCGCGGCTGCCCGGTCCTGGATGACCGGACCTCGCTCGTCGTCGGATGCGATGTGTCAGCGGTGAATCGCGGACTCAGCGGTCCTCGTCGGACACGGACGCCGGCACGGCCGTCAGCCGCTCCGTCTCGTCCTGTATCTCCGCGGCGATCTTCTTGAGTTCTGGCTCGAACTTGCGGCCGTGGTGGGCGCAGAAGAGCAGTTCACCGCCACTCATGAGCACGACGCGCAGGTATGCCTGAGCGCCGCACCGGTCGCAGCGGTCAGCGGCCGTCAGCGGGCTCGCGGGGGTCAGAACAGTAGTCACGTCGCCTCTTCTCTAGCTCGACGAGCTGTCGTACCAGGGTCAACATCCAACCAGGCCGAAAACGTTCCCGCTCGTGGCTTTTCCTCGAAACTTCCTTCCGAGTGAGCCGGATCTTGACGGTTGGCGGCGAATGAGCCGTATTGCGTGGGCTTACGGTTTCACGTCGCTGGGGGTTGTCGTCCTCCCGGCCGGCTTGCCGGGTTGTTCTTGAGGACGTGCCCGGAGCCTAAATGGTTCATGCCTCGAAGGGAACGTGATGTGCACGTCACTCCATCGAGCTATCGAACGCGTGATCGACTCTCGATTAGCATGGTTGTTCTTAAGGGTGGCGGCACAAAGGCTCTATCAGGCCTCGGTACCCTCTGAACGGCGACCGAGCCACACATGTGCCCCCACTTGGGCCAGACAGAAATTCAGCGAGGAGCGAACCGCGTGACCGCCGATACGTCCGTGCCGTCCACTGCGTTGCTGACCGGGGCAGACCGGGACGGATCCAACTACACCGCGCGGCACCTGCTCGTCCTCGAGGGCCTCGAAGCGGTCCGCAAGCGGCCCGGCATGTACATCGGCTCGACGGACAGCCGCGGTCTGATGCACTGCCTCTGGGAGATCATCGACAACTCCGTCGACGAGGCCCTCGGCGGGTTCTGCGACCACATCGAGGTGATCCTCCACGAGGACGGGTCGGTGGAGGTCCGCGACAACGGCCGCGGCATCCCGGTGGACGTCGAGCCCAAGACCGGGCTCTCGGGCGTCGAGGTCGTGATGACCAAGCTGCACGCCGGCGGCAAGTTCGGCGGCGGCTCGTACGCCGCGTCCGGCGGTCTGCACGGCGTCGGCGCCTCCGTCGTCAACGCGCTCTCCGCGCGCCTGGACGTGGAGGTGGACCGCAACAGCCGGACCCACGCGATCAGCTTCCGGCGCGGCGTCCCCGGGATCTTCACGGAGTCGGGCCCCGACGCGCCCTTCGACCCCGCCAACGGCCTCCTCAAGGGCAAGAAGGTCCCCAAGGCCCGCACCGGCACCCGCGTCCGCTACTGGGCCGACCGCCAGATCTTCCTCAAGGACGCCAAGCTCTCCCTGGAGACGCTCTACGGCCGCGCCCGGCAGACCGCGTTCCTGGTGCCGGGCCTGACGATCGTCGTCCGCGACGAGCGCGAGCTCGACGGCCAGGCCGTCACCGAGGAGACCTTCCGCTACGACGGCGGCATCAGCGAGTTCTGCGAGTACCTCGCCCAGGACAAGGCCGTCTGCGACGTCCTGCGGCTGTCGGGTCAGGGCACCTTCAAGGAGACCGTGCCGGTCCTCGACGACCGCGGGCACATGACCCCGACCGAGGTCACCCGCGAGCTGGGCGTGGACATCGCCCTGCGCTGGGGCACGGGCTACGACGCCACGGTCAAGTCCTTCGTCAACATCATCGCCACCCCCAAGGGCGGCACGCACGTGACGGGCTTCGAGCGCTCGATCACCAAGACGGTCAACGAGGTGCTGCGCTCCTCCAAGCTGCTGCGCGTGGCCGAGGACGACGTCGTCAAGGACGACGCCATGGAGGGCCTCACGGCGGTCGTCACGGTGCGGCTGGCCGAGCCGCAGTTCGAAGGACAGACCAAGGAGGTGCTCGGCACCTCGGCGGCCTCCCGGATCGTGGCCAACGTGGTCGCCAAGGAACTCAAGGCGTTCCTGACCTCCACCAAGCGGGACGCCAAGCAGCAGGCGCGGGCCGTGCTGGAGAAGGTCGTCGCGGCGGCCCGTACCCGCATCGCGGCCCGGCAGCACAAGGAGGCCCAGCGGCGGAAGACCGCCCTCGAGTCCTCCTCGCTGCCGGCCAAGCTCGCCGACTGCCGCAGTGACGAGGTCGAGCGCAGCGAGTTGTTCATCGTCGAGGGCGACTCGGCGCTGGGCACCGCCAAGCTGGCGCGGAACTCCGAGTTCCAGGCGCTGCTGCCGATCCGAGGCAAGATCCTCAACGTTCAGAAGGCGTCGGTCTCCGACATGCTGAAGAACGCCGAGTGCGGCGCGATCATCCAGGTGATAGGGGCGGGGTCCGGCCGGACCTTCGACATCGACGCGGCGCGCTACGGCAAGGTCATCTTCCTGGCCGACGCCGATGTGGACGGCGCGCACATCCGGATCCTGCTGCTGACCCTCTTCCAGCGCTACATGCGGCCCATGGTGGAGGAGGGCCGGGTCTTCTCCGCGGTCCCCCCGCTGCACCGGGTGGAGCTCACCCACCCCAAGAAGGGGCAGGACAAGTACATCTACACCTACTCCGACAACGAGCTGCGGCAGACGCTGCTGGAGCTGGAGCGGAAGAACATCCGCTACAAGGAGGGCATCCAGCGCTACAAGGGTCTGGGTGAGATGGACGCCGACCAGCTCGCGGAGACCACGATGGACCCGCGCCACCGCACCCTGCGGCGGATCAACATCAGCGACCTGGAGGCGGCGGAGCGCACCTTCGACCTGCTGATGGGCAACGAGGTCGCGCCGCGCAAGGAGTTCATCACCAACTCCGCCGCCACGCTCGACCGCTCGCGCATCGACGCCTGACCTCGGGGCCTGGTCCGGGCCCCTGACCTCGGGGTCCTGGCCCAGGCCCTGACCGCGGGTCCGTGACCCGTCCGCCGTCGGGCACCCGTCCGCCGTCGGGCACCCGTCCGCCGTCGGGTACCCGTCCGGCCGTCGGGCACCTGATGTCCTCCACCTCCGGGTGGAGGCGGTTCTCCACCCGCGCTCCACCCCGAACCCACCCGTACGCCGATCCCGTCCGAGGGCCGGCTGCGTACCGTCGGACGTGTCGTTGATCCGTGCCGAGGCGCGGGGCGCCCGGGCTCCGCGCGGGCGCCGGCGGACACATCCGGACGGGAGGAGACGCGGTGCCGATCGAGAACTGGACCGAGTGGCCCACCCGTGAGGCGCTCTCCTCGTTGGGCGTGCCGCGCCGCCGCCAGGTGATGGCGTGGCTGATACGGCTGGGCCTGGCCGGGCTGTTCCTGTGGCAGGTGTTGCGCGAGGGCGTCTTCCGCGGGTGGGGCTTCGGGGTCCTCGCCGCCGGTGTCCTGCTCTGCGCCGTCGCCATCCGCTGCTGTTACCGCACGACGCTGGAGCGGCGCCTGTGGACGTCGGTCGGGTTGCTGGCGGTGCTGGTCGTGACGGGGGCGGCCGCGCAGGCAGGGGGGTCGCACGTCGGGGCCACCGGTGTGTGGTGCGTCGCGGCGGCCGTCGCCGTGGAGCGGCTTCCGCTGGGATACGGGCTGGCTCTCGCGGGGGTCGCCATGGGGGCGTATGCCCTGGTGAGCGAGAAGAGCGTGCCGGGCACCGCGGGGACGGTGGCCGGGGTGCTGCTCATCGGGTACGCGCTGCGGCTGGACGAGGAGGCGCGGGGGGCCGGCTTCCGGCTGCTGGCCCAGGAGCGGGCGGCGCGCCGGGCGGAGGCGGAGTCCGCGGCGCTGGCGGAGCGGGCCCGGATCGCCCGGGAGATCCACGACGTGCTCGCCCACAGCCTCTCCGCGCAGCTCGTCCACCTGGAGGCGGCACGGCTGCTGATAGAGAGCGGGGCGGAGCGGCAGCGGGTCCTGGAGCGGGTCACGGCCGCGCGGGGGATGGCGCGGGAGGGGCTGGCGGAGACCCGCCAGGCACTGTCTGCCCTGCGCGGCGAGATGACCCGGGCGGAGGACTTCCTGCGGGAGGTGACGGCGACGGAGGGGGCACGGCTGGAGGTGACGGGGGAGGCGCGCACCCTGCCGGCGGAGGCGGGGCTGGCCGTGCGCAGAGCCGCCCAGGAGGCGCTGACCAATGTGCGCAAGCACGCTCCGGGAGCGCAGGTGGAGGTGAGATTCACCTATCTGGAGCGAGAAGTCGAGCTGTGGGTCCGTGACGGCGGGGCGCGGGCGGCGGTGGGCGGCCTGGCGGCGTCCGGAGCCGGGTACGGTCTGCTCGGGATGCGGGAGCGCGCCGAACTGCTCGGCGGCACGCTGGAGGCCGGGCCCGCCGGCCCGGACGAGGAGGGGTT
Organism: Streptomyces cinnamoneus; assembly: GCF_002939475.1. NCBI lineage: Bacteria > Bacillati > Actinomycetota > Actinomycetes > Kitasatosporales > Streptomycetaceae > Streptomyces > Streptomyces cinnamoneus. The sequence goes on from NZ_PKFQ01000001.1 coordinate 5,270,542, forward strand.
CGTGGTGTGTCTGCGGGTGCCGGCGTGATGGCTGGTGGTGGTCCGAGTGGGGGGAGCGGGGCCGGCGGCCCGGGGAGCGGGGGCGACCTGGGTGGTGGGGGCGGGGCGGAGCGGAGGGCCGCGCGGGTGGTGGTCGTCGACGACCAGACCGTTGTGCGCGAGGGCATCGTGATGCTGCTGGGGCTGTTGCCCGGCATCGAGGTCGTGGGTTCGGCGGGTGACGGGCTGGAGGCGGTGCGGGTGGTCGCCGAGCAGGCCCCGGACGTGGTGCTGATGGACCTGCGGATGCCGCGCTGCGACGGAGTGGAGGCGACGCGGCGCATCCGCTCCGAGTTCCCGGGCACCCAGGTCGTGGTGCTCACCACGTACGCCGACGACGACTCGCTCTTCCCGGCGCTCCAGGCCGGAGCCCGTGGCTATCTCACCAAGGACGCCGGCGGTGACGAGATCGTCAGGGCGGTGAACCATGTGATGTCGGGGGAGGCGGGTCTGTCGCCGAAGGTGCAACTGCGGTTGCTGGAGCGTCTTTCCACGCCGGGGGCCGAGCTGTCGGCAGCCGGGCCGGCGGCGCCCCGGGAACTGCCAGACGGGCTGACCGTCCGTGAGGCGGAGGTGCTCTCCCTGGTCGCCGAAGGGCTGTCGAACGGCGAGATCGCCCGTCGCCTCCAGGTGAGCACGGCGACGGTGAAGACGCACATCAACAACCTGTTCGCCAAGACCGGGGTGCGCGACCGGGCCCAGGCGGTGCGGTACGCCTTCCGCCAAGGCATCGCGCAACCCCCGGGAACCCCCATCACCTGATGGAGTGAACGTCCGGTGGTGAACGGCGCCGGATCTCTCCTGTCTGTCCATCCTTGGGCACGCGGCCAACGGGGTCGGCGACCGAGGAGAGTTCTGTGGGCAAGAGAGAAGGGCGCCGTGCCGTAACGGTTCAGCCGCCGACCGGCGCGGAGTCCCCTCATGACGCGGCCGGTATCTACCGGGAGGTCCAGCGCAGCGCCGCCTTCCGGGAAGTCCGGGGCCGATACCGCCGGTTCGTCTTCCCCGCGACCGTAGCGTTCCTCCTCTGGTACCTGGCGTATGTGCTGGCCGCGACCCTGGCGCCGGAGGTCATGGCCCGGCCCGTCATGGGCGCGCTCAACGTGGCGATGCTGGCCGGGCTCGCGCAGTTCGCCAGTACCTTCCTGCTGACCTGGGCCTACGCCCGCCATGCCCGGCTGCGGCGGGATCCGGCCGCGATGGAGCTGCGCTGGGCCGTCACCCTGGAGACCCTGCAGGACACCCGGCCGCGCCGGCTGGAGCTCCCGGCGGGGAGGGGGCCGGCGGCGTGGCGCCCGGCCGGTGGGGGCGACGTCCGGTGAACGGGGACCATCAGGGCCTTGCCCTGACCCTGTTCAGTGTCTTCGTCGTCGTGGCTCTCGCCATCAGCACGTGGTTCGGGCGGGAACGGCAGGGCACCCCTGAGGAGTTCTATGCGGGCGGCCGTCTCTTCTCTCCCATGGAGAATGGTTTCGCCATCGCCGGCGACTACATGTCCGCCGCTTCCTTCCTCGGCATCTCCGGGCTCATCGCGCTCTACGGCTACGACGGCATGCTCTACTCCGTGGGCTTCCTGGTGGCCTGGCTCGTCGTGTTGTTCCTGGTCGCCGAACTCGTCCGTAACTGCGGCCGCTTCACCCTCGCCGACGTCCTGGCCGCCCGGTTGCGCGAGAGGCCCGTACGGATCGCCGCCGGAGCCTCCTCCGTCGTCGTCTCCGTGCTCTACCTCGTCGCCCAGATGGTCGGTGCGGGGAGCCTGGTGGCCCTGCTGCTGGGCGGCACCGACGGACGGGCCCGCGGCTGGACGGTCGTCGCCGTGGGAGCGCTGATGGTCGTGTACGTCACGGTGGGAGGCATGCGGGCCACGACCTGGATCCAGATCGTCAAGGCCGTGCTGCTCATGGGCGGCACCGCCACCCTCACGGTGCTCGTGCTGGTCCGCTTCCACGGCGACGTCTCCGCCCTGCTGGGTACGGCCGCCGACCGCAGCGGCCACGGCCGGGCCTTCCTCGCGCCGGGGCTGCGCTACGGCCACGACCTCACCTCCAGGCTGGACTTCATCAGCCTGGGCCTCGCGCTCGTCCTGGGAACGGCGGGCCTGCCGCACATCCTCTCGCGCTTCTCCACGGTGCCGACCGCCCGTGCCGCCCGCCGTTCGGTGGTCTGGTCCATCGGCCTCATCGGCGGCTTCTACCTGATGACCATCGTGCTCGGCTTCGGCGCCGCGGCGGTCCTGGGCAGTGACGCCGTGCGGGCCTCCAGCGCCGCCGGCAACACGGCCGTCCCCCTGCTGGCCCTCGACCTCGGCGGAGGCGCGGGTTCCACGGGCGGAACGATCCTGTTCGCCGTCGTCGCGGCGATCGCCTTCGCCACCATCCTCGCGGTGGTCGCCGGCGTCACCCTGGCGTCCTCCGCCTCGGTCGCCCACGACCTCTACGGCACGCTGAGACGCCGCGGGGGCCGGGCGCCCCGCGACGAGGTGACGGTCGCGCGGGCGGCCGCCGCCGGCACCGGGGTGGTCGCCATCGGGCTCGGGCTGCTCGCCCAGAACCTCAACGTGGCGTTCCTGGTGGGCCTCGCCTTCGCCGTCGCCGCCTCGGCGAACCTGCCCGTGCTGCTGTACTCGCTCTTCTGGCACCGGTTCACCACCCGTGGCGCGGTGTGGTCCGTCTACGGCGGCCTCGTCCCGGCCGTGGTGCTCGTCCTGTTCTCCCCGGTCGTCTCCGGCGCGCCGGACGCCGTCTTCCCCGGACTGGACTTCCGGCTCTTCCCACTGGAGAACCCGGGCCTGGTGTCCGTACCCCTCGGTTTCCTCGCCGGCTGGGCCGGCACCGTGACCTCGCGCCAAGGCGCCGACGCCGCCGCCCACGCGGAGAGCGAGGTGCGCTCCCTCACCGGTGCCGGGGCGGCCTGAACGACCACGCCCGCAAGACGGCCGTTACCGCCGTGACCAGGCGTAACGATGCTCCGGCCGGCCCGTCTCGCCGTACTTGAGCGTCAGGCTCAGCCGCCCCGACTCCTGCAGTCGCTTGAGGTAGCGCTGGGCGGTCGAACGGCTCAGGCCGGAGCGCTCCGCCACCTCGTGCGCCGACAGCGGGCACGCCGCGTCCGACAGCACCCGGCGGATCAGGTCAGCCGTGGGTGCGGAGTGGCCCTTGGGCAGGGGAGTGGTGGTGGAGGCGGTGCGCAGGGTCCCGAAGATCCGGTCGACCTGGTCCTGCCCGGCCTCCCCGGCGCCCTCGATGGTCCGGCGCAGCTGTGCGTAGGCCTCCAGCTTCACCCGCAGTCCCGGGAAGGAGAACGGCTTCACCAGGTACTGCAGGGCGCCGTAGCGCATGGCCGTCTGCACGGTGGTCACGTCGCGGGCGGCGGTGACCATGATCACGTCGGTGTGGTGGCCCAGCTGCCGGATGCGGCGGACCAGCGACAGCCCCGTCTCGTCCGGCAGGTAGTGGTCCAGCAGGACCAGGTCGACGCCGCCCCGCTCCAGGACCGTCAGGGCGTCCGCCGCGTTGTGGGCCCGCGCCCTGACACGGAATCCCGGAATCCGGGCGACGTAGGCGGCGTTGATCTCGGCGACGCGGAAATCGTCGTCCACCACCAGGACCTCGATCATTGGTTCACTCCTTCGAGCGGTCTCGGTGCGCGCGACGGCTCTTCCGGTCCCGGCGCTCCAGGCCGGCTCCCTTCCGGATCACGCGCTTCCCGCAGGAGCGCTTCCCCGTCCGGCCCTCGCCCGCCAAGTTCCTCCGTACGCAGGGCTTCCGGCAGTTCCACCGTGAACACCGCGCCCCCGCCCGGCCGTTCTCCCACCCGGGCCGACCCGCCGTAGCGCTCCGCGAGCCGCCGCACCAGGGACAGGCCCAGCCCACGGGGCCGGTGCGGGGCCGGCTCCTTGGTGGACCAGCCGTCGGCGAACACCAGCTCGCGGACCTCCTCCGGGACCCCCGGCCCGTTGTCCGCGACGGTCAGGACGACCGTGGCCCCCACGGCCCGCAGCTCGACCTCCACGAAGGGGCCGGGGCAGGGGCCGGCGGCGTCCAGCGCGTTGTCCACGAGGTTCCCGAGCACGGTGACCAGGTCCCTGGGGTCCACCACCCGTTCGGGCAGACGCGTGCCCGCACTCACCCGCAGGGCCACGCCGCGCTCCGCCGCCACCGCGCTCTTGCCCACCAGCAGTGCGCTGACCAGCGGTTCCTGCACGCGCTCGGTGACCTGCTCGGCCGTGGCCCGGTGCGCTCCGGTGACCTCGGCCACGAAGTCCACCGCTTCCTCGTACATCCCCAGCTCCAGCAGGCCCAGGAGCGTGTGCAGGCGGTTGGCGTGCTCGTGGTCCTGGGCCCGCAGGGCCTCGGTCAGCCCCCGGGTGCCGTCCAGCTCCCGTCCCAGCTGCTCCAGCTCGGTACGGTCGCGCAGCGTCGCGACGGTGCCGCCGTCGGCCGTGTCCATGCGGTTGGCGACCAGCACCCGCCCGCCCGAGACGATCAGCAGGTCCTGACCGGCCACCCGCCCGGTCAGCACCTCGGTGGTCCGTCCCGGCGGCAGCACGGCCTCCAGCGGCTGCCCGACGACGTCCGGACCCAGCCCGAGCAGGCGCCGGGCGGCGTCGTTGACCAGCCGCACCCGGCCGCGCCGGTCCAGGGCGACCACGCCCTCGCGGATGCCGTGCAGCATGGCCTCCCGCTCGTCGAGCAGCGCGGAGATCTCCGAGAGCTCGATGCCGTGGGTGCGCTTGCGCAGCCGCCACGAGAGGGCGAAGGCGGCCAGTGCCCCGGCCGCCAGCGCCGCGCCCGCGCCCACGAGGATGCCGGGCAGGGCGTGCAGCAGCAGGTCGCGCACGTCGCCGTAGGCGATGCCGACGGACACGGCGCCGACGATCGCGCCCTCGCCGTCGCGCAGCGGGACCTTGCCGCGGGCCGAGCGGCCCAGTGTGCCGCTCTCGATGCCCGTCCACTCGCGTCCGCCCAGGGCCTGCCCCGGATCGGTGCTGACGTGCCGGCCGATCTCGGCGGGGGTGGTGTGGGAGTAGCGGATGCCCCGCGTGTCGACGACGACCACGTAACTGGCGTCCGTGGCCAGCCGGATGCGTTCCGCGGCGGCCTGTACGGGGCCCTCGGGATCGGGCGGGCCGGCCAGCACGGCGTGGGCGATGCCGGGTTGTGCGGCGGTGGCCTGGGCTATGGCCAGCGCCCGGTGCTCCGCCTGGTCGTCGAGCTGGGCGCCGAGCGGTTCGAGGAAGAGACCGGTGGCGAGCGCGGTGACGCCCGTGGTGATCACGAGCTGGACCGACAGGACGTGGGCGGAGACGCGACGGGGCCACCGGGGGCGCATGAGGGTCCCTTTCGTCTTCCTGGGGGTACGGGCGTGCTTTCCGATCTTGCGCTGGACGAGCCAGGGATGTGGACCGAACGTAGCCGGACGATGGCCGTTTGCTATCCCCCCGTGTCACTTTCGTTGTTCTATCGCGAGCAAAACGAGCAGAACAGGCTTCGTGCGCGGAAGTCGCACAGCGGTCACAAGACTGCCCCGGTGACGTGCGCCACTCCTAGCCTCCAGCACCGGCCGCCCCGCACGACAGACCGCGGGGACGGGGGGACGGCCGGACGACATCGGCGGCGAAAGGCGTACGGATGAACAGCGCGACCCCACGCGACACCCCACCGGACGGCGTCCCGGCGATCGAACTGCGCGGTGCGAGCAAGACCTTCCGCACGCCCTCGGGCGCGCGGCACACGGCCGTCCGCGATCTCGATCTCAGCGTGGCCCAGGGCGAGTTCGTCGCCGTCGTCGGCCCGACCGGATGCGGAAAGTCCACCACGCTCACCCTGGTGAGCGGCCTGGAGGAGCCCTCCGAGGGCCACGTCCTCATCGGCGGGGAGCCCGTCCGGGGCATCAGGCCCGAGGTCGGCTTCGTCTTCCAGCAGGACGCCGTCTTCCCCTGGCGGACGGTGCTGTCCAACGTGATGGCGGGGCCGCGCTTCCGCGGCGTGCCGAAGGCCGAGGCGCGCGAGCGGGCCCGTGACTGGCTCGGCCGGGTGGGCCTCGCGGCCTTCGCGGACCGGTACCCCCACCAGCTCTCCGGCGGCCAGCGCAAGCGCGTCGCGCTCGCGCAGACCTTCGTCAACGACCCCCGGATCCTGCTCATGGACGAGCCGTTCTCGGCCCTCGACGTGCAGACCCGGGCCCTGATGTCGGACGAACTCCTCGACCTGTGGGGCGGATCGCGCCCCGGCGCGCGCGAGGACTGCGCCCCTCCCGCCTCCGTCGTCTTCGTCACCCACGACCTGGAGGAAGCCATCGCGCTGGCCGACAAGGTCGTGGTGATGACCGCGGGCCCGGCCACCGTCAAGGAGATCTTCCCCATCCGGCTGCCGCGCCCGCGCAAGGTCGAATCGGTGCGTCTGGAGCCCGAGTTCATCGACATCTACCGCGAGATCTGGTCCTCCCTCGGCGAGGAAGTCCGCATCACCCGTGAGAGGGGTGCCTCCCGTGTCGCTTGAGTCCGCAGAGTCCGTCGGCGCCCCCACGGCCCTGAGCACGGTCAAGGGCCTGACCGAAGCCCGCGCGAAGGCCGCCCGCAACCGCAGGCTGCTGGTCCTCGGCGCCCGCGTGCTCCTCCTCGCCGCGCTGCTCACGACCTGGGAGGTCCTCGCCCGCACCAAGACGATCGACCCGTTCAACTTCTCGATGCCGTCGAAGATCTGGGACCAGATCGTGCAGTGGACGACGCACGGCACCACCCACGGCTCGCTCGGCCGGCAGATCTGGGTCACGCTGTACGAGGCGCTGGTCGGCTGGGGTGTCGGGGTGACGGCGGGCGTGGTCCTCGGCATCACGCTCGGCCGCGTCCGCTTCCTCGCCGACGTCCTCGGCCCGTTCATCAAGGTGCTCAACGCCCTGCCCAGGATCGTCCTCGCGCCGATCTTCATCATCTGGTTCGGCCTGGGCCCCGAGTCCAAGATCGCCTCGGCCGTGGTGCTGGTCTTCTTCCCCGTCTTCTTCAACGCCTTCCAGGGCGCCCGCGAGGTGGACCGCAACCTGGTCGCCAACGCCCGCATCCTGGGTGCCGGCGACCGCCGGGTGACCCTCCAGGTCGTCGTCCCGGCCGCCACCTCCTGGATCTTCACCAGCCTGCACGTCAGCTTCGGCTTCGCCCTCATCGGCGCGATCGTCGGCGAGTTCATCGGCGCCTCCGAGGGCATCGGGCTGCTCGTCGCCGAGTCGCAGGGGACCTTCAACGCCGCCGGCGTCTACGCGGCGATGGCCATCCTCGCCGCCGTCGCGCTCCTCGCCGAGGGCCTGCTGACCTTCGCGGAGAAGCGGCTCTTCCGCTGGAAGCCCGGCTCGCCCGGCGGAGAGCACTGAGGACATGCCCGCGAACGCACCGATCCGCACCACCACCGCCCGACTCCGATCCGACCGTAAGGAACGAAGATGCGTACGTTCGGCAAGCTCGCCAAGACCTCCGCGACGGCCGTCGCCGGCGTGATGTGCCTCGCCCTGTCCGGCTGTGCCGACGACTCGTCGGCCAACAGCCCGGGCAAGCACGAGGAGGCGCTCAAGGGCGACACCGTCAAGATCATGGTCGGTGGCCTGGACAAGGTCATCTACCTGCCCGCGGTCCTCACCCAGCAGCTCGGCTACTTCAAGGACGAGGGAGTGAACGTCAGGCTGCTGAGCGAGCCGGCGGGCGTCCAGGCCACCACCTCCCTCGTCGCCGGTGACGTCCAGGGCGTCGTCGGCTTCTACGACCACACCCTCGACCTCCAGGCCAAGGGCAAGCAGGTGGAGTCCGTGGTCCAGCTGGCCCAGACGCCGGGGGAGGTGGAGGTCGTCTCCAAGGAGGCGGCGGGCGAGATCAGCTCGCCCAAGGACTTCAAGGGCAAGAAGCTCGGCGTCACCGGGCTGGGCTCCTCCACCGACTTCCTGACGAAGTACCTGGCGGTCAAGAACGGCGTCCAGGTCGGCGACGTCACCCCGGTGGCCGTCGGCGCCGGCCAGACGTTCATCTCCGCGCTCCAGCAGGGATCCATCGACGGGGGCATGACCACCGACCCGACCGTCGCCCAGGTCGTGGCGAAGGACCTCGGCAAGGTCCTCGTCGACATGCGCACCCCCGAGGGCTCCAAGGCCGCGCTCGGCGGGCTCTACCCCTCCTCCAGCCTCTACATGAACACCGGTTGGGTCGACGGCCACAAGGAGACCGCCCAGAAGCTCGCCAACGCCCTGGTCAAGACCCTGAAGTGGATGTCGGAGCACTCGCCCGAGGAGATCGCGGCCAAGATGCCCGAGGACTACGCCAAGGGCGGCAAGGAGCTGTACGTCCGCTCGATCGAGAGCACGCTGCCGATGTTCACCAAGGACGGCGTGATGCCCGCCGACGGCCCCAAGACCGTCCACGAGGTGCTCAGGTCCTTCAACCCCGCCATCAAGAACGCCTCGCTGGACCTGGAGAAGACCTACACCACGGAGTTCGTGAAGCGGGCCGGCTGAGGGGCGTCCGCGGCCCGGGGGGTCACGGCAGGGGCGTGACGGCGACGACGTCCATCCGGGCCGGAGTGCCGAGCGCCCTGCCGCAGCTCTCCGGGCGGGGCGGCTCGGCGGCGCCCTGCTCGACCTCCACCCGCCAGGCGCGGCCGTCGGTGTGGGAGACCGTCACGCTCCAGCGCGGGCCGGCCCCCAGGGTCCCGGTGACGTCCAGGGCGTCGGCCCCCTCCTCACCGGTCAGCGCCCGCACCGCCAGCTCGGCCGCCTGGCCCGGACGCTCCCAGGCCGAGCGGCCGCGGCAGTTCGCGGTCGTGATCCGACCCTCGCGCGCCGCCTCAAGCACCTCCTTCACCGCCTGCGCGGTCGCCCGCCCGTAGGCGTAGCCGTACGGCAGGACGAAGAGGGTGGGCGCGAAGCGGTGACCACCGATGTGGGTGACCTCCCAGGCCTCGGTGCCGCCGGAAGCGGCCAGCTCGGCGGCGAGCGGCCGCCCGAGCAGCGCACAGCACCGGTCGCGCTTGCCGTTGGTGCACACCAGGGCCAGCGGCTCGCCCTCGTAGGCCTCCCACAGCCCGCCGTGCTCGCCGGCACCCAGCGCCCCGAGGTCCAGCTCCAGCAACGACGCCGGGTCCGAGACGCGCGTGGTGCGGATCCATGAACGGCCCGGAGCGGTGTGCGCGACGAAGATCCGCTGCGTGGCCGGCTCGTGGCAGTCGGCGTGCCGGCCCGGACGGCGGATGAGCGCGACGCGGACGCCCGTGCCCTCGGCCGCCGCGCCCAAGGCCCGGCCGACGGCCGGGGCGAGATGGCTGGAGGTGAGGGCGTCGGCGCCCCACGGGCCGGGCTGCTCGATCAACAGCCACGTCCGGGCGGGCGCGGCCGTGCCGGCCAGCGGCTCGGTCAACAGTCGGGAGGCGGTCGCGCACGTGCTCACGTAGGTGAGCCTAACCTGACCGGGCCGCCCGTGGCATCCGGAGGTCTGCCGGCCGCGGGCGGTGACCGCCGCGGGCCCTCCTATCCTGGAGCGGACCCGGACCGGGCAGCAGGGCTCCAAGGCCGTCCGCCCGTTCCCGACCGACGACGGAGGCGCTCCCTTGGCCAAGCGACAGATCCCGGTCATCGTTCTCGCGGGCTTTCTCGGCTCCGGCAAGACGACGCTGCTCAACCACCTGCTGGCCAGAAGCGGGGGCAGCCGGATCGGGGCCGTCGTCAACGACTTCGGCAAGATCGAGATTGACGCGATGACCGTCGCCGGCCAGGTCGACTCCATGGTCTCGCTGGGCAACGGCTGCCTGTGCTGCGCCGTCGACACCAGCGAGCTGGACGGGTTCCTGGACCGGCTCTCGCGCCCCGCGGCCCGCATCGACGTCATCGTCATCGAGGCCAGTGGGCTGGCGGAGCCGCAGGAGATCATCCGGATGATCCTGGCCAGCGAGAACAAGAGCATCGTCTACGGCGGGCTGGTCGAGGTCGTCGACGCGGCCGAGTTCTCCGCCGTCCGGGCCACGCACCCGGAACTGGACCGGCACGTGGCCATCGCCGACCTCGTCGTCCTCAACAAGGCCGACCGGATCGGGGACGAGGAGCGCGAGAGCCTGCTCGGGACGCTCGCGGAGCTGGCGCCCGGGACGCCGGTCGTCCCGGTGTCGTACGGCCGGATCGACCCCGAGCTGCTCTTCGACCGCAAGCCCCGGGAGGACCACCGGGAGGCCGTCCGGCAGCTCACCTTCGAGGACCTCGGCGCGGACGAGAGCGCGTGCTCGTCAGACGACGGGCACGATCACGGCCACGGCTGCGGGCATCTGCACGCCGCCTACGAGAGCGTCGAATTCATATCCGAGACCCCCATGAACCCGCGCCGGCTGATGGAGTTCCTCGACGGCCGGCCGGCGGGGCTCTACCGCATCAAGGGGTTCGTCCACTTCGGAGTGAAGGGCCACCGGCAGAAGTTCACCCTGCATGCCGTCGGCGATTTCCTGCGGTTCTACCGGTCGGCGTGGGCGCGCTCCGAGGAGCGCGCCACCCGCCTCGTCATGATCGGCAGGGGCATCGACGCCCGGGCCCTGACGGACGGGCTCGAAGCCTGCCGGGACCTCGCACCGCAGGACGCCGGGCCCGACAGCATGTGGGGCGTCCTGCGGTACGCGCGGTCCTGAGGGCCTACACCGGTCCCGCGACCACCGCCACCGGCTTGGGCAGCGGCGTGCCCGAGCCGTCGCGGCGCGGGTCGGGGTCGGGCAGCGGCACGGGGGAGCCCTTGGCGTCCGCGGCACGGGCCGGGGCGAGCCCCGCCCAGGCCAGGACCAGGCAGTCCTCACCCTTCAGGAAGCGCTGACAGCGCACGCCGCCGGTCGCCCGTCCCTTGCGCGGGTACTGGTCGAACGGCGTGAGCTTCGCCGACCCCTCCGAGACGTCACCGGGCAGACCGCCCCGGGCGCCGGCCACGGTGAAGACCACCGCGTCCTCCGCCGGGTCGACGACCGTGAAGGAGATGACCTTGGCGCCGGACGACAGCTTGATGCCCGCCATGCCGCCCGCCGGGCGCCCCTGCGGACGCACCTGCGAGGCCTGGTAGCGCAGCAGCTGGGCGTCGTCGGTGACGAAGACCAGGTCCTCCTCGCCCGTGCGCAGCTCCGCCGCGCCGACGATGCGGTCACCGTCCTTGAGGGTGATGACCTCCAGCTCGTCCTTGTTGGCGGGGTAGTCGGGGACCACGCGCTTGACAACGCCCTGCTCCGTGCCGATGGCGAGACCCGGCGACGACTCGTCCAGCGTGGTCAGGCAGACCACCCGCTCGCCGTCCTCCAGCGACAGGAACTCCGGCACCGGCGCACCGCCCGCCAGGTTCGGCGCCGCGGCCGTCTCCGGCAGCTGCGGCAGGTCGATCACCCTCAGCCGCAGCAGCCGGCCGGCCGAGGTCACCGCGCCCACCTCGCCGAGCGCCGTGGCCGGCACCGCCGAGACGATCGCGTCGTGCTTGACGCGCTTGGCCTCGCCCGCGCCCGGCGGGAACGGCTCGCCCGTGGCCGTACGGGCCAGCAGCCCCGTGGAGGAGAGCAGTACCCGGCACGGGTCGTCCGCGACCTGCAGCGGCACCGCGGAGGCCGGGGCGCCCGCCGACTCCAGCAGCACAGTGCGCCGGTCGGTGCCGAACTTCTTCGCCACGTCCGCCAGTTCGGAGGAGACGAGCTTGCGCAGCTCGGCGTCGGACTCGAGGATCTGCGTCAGCTTCTCGATCTCCTGGTGGAGCCTGTCCCGCTCGGACTCCAGCTCGATGCGGTCGAACTTCGTCAGGCGGCGCAGCGGGGTGTCGAGGATGTACTGCGTCTGCACCTCGGAGAGCGAGAAGCGCGCGACGAGTGACTCCTTCGCCGCCGCGGCGTTCTCACTCGATCGGATGATCCGGATGACTTCGTCGATGTCGAGGAGCGCCACCAGCAGCCCCTCCACCAGGTGCAGCCGGTCGCGGCGCTTGGTGCGGCGGAACTCGCTGCGGCGGCGCACCACCTCGAAGCGGTGGTCGACGTAGACCTCCAGCAGCTCCTTCAGGCCCAGCGTCAGCGGCTGGCCGTCCACCAGCGCGACGTTGTTGATGCCGAAGGACTCCTCCATCGGCGTGAGCTTGTAGAGCTGCTGCAGGACGGCCTCGGGGTTGAAGCCGTTCTTGATCTCGATGACCAGCCGGAGGCCGTGGGCGCGGTCGGTGAGGTCCTTCACGTCGGCGATGCCCTGGAGCTTCTTCGCGCCGACCAGATCCTTGATCTTGGAGACGACCTTCTCCGGGCCCACCGTGAAGGGCAGCTCGGTGACGACCAGGCCCTTGCGGCGGGCCGTCACGTTCTCCACGGAGACGGTGGCGCGGATCTTGAAGGTGCCGCGGCCGGTCTCGTAGGCGTCCCGGATGCCGGCCAGGCCCACGATCCGGCCGCCCGTGGGCAGGTCCGGCCCCGGCACGTACCTCATGAGCGTCTCGAGGTCGGCGCCCGGGTGCTTGATCAGGTGGCGGGCGGCGGCGACGACCTCGCCCAGATTGTGCGGCGGCATGTTCGTCGCCATGCCGACCGCGATCCCGGACGAGCCGTTGACCAGCAGGTTCGGATACGCCGAGGGCAGGGCGACGGGCTCCCGCTCGCTGCCGTCGTAGTTCGGCGTGAAGTCGACCGTCTCCTCGTCGATGGAGTCGGTCATCAGGGACGTCGCCGCCGCCATCCGGGCCTCGGTGTACCGCATGGCCGCGGGCGGGTCGTCGTTGCCGAGCGAGCCGAAGTTGCCGTGGCCGTCCACCAGCGGCACGCGCATGGAGAAGGGCTGGGCCATGCGGACCAGGGCGTCGTAGATCGAGGCGTCGCCGTGCGGGTGGAGCTTACCCATCACCTCGCCGACGACGCGGGCGCACTTCACGTACGACCGCTCGGGGCGCAGCCCCATCTCGTTCATCTGGTAGATGATCCGGCGCTGGACGGGCTTGAGGCCGTCGCGCGCGTCCGGCAGGGCGCGGGAGTAGATGACGGAGTAGGCGTACTCGAGGAAGGAGCCCTGCATCTCGTCGACGACGTCGATGTCGAGGATGCGCTCCTCGAACTCTTCCGGCGGCGGGGTCTTCGTGCTGCGGCGGGCCATCGCGGCTGCGGCTCCTTCGATCGATTGCCGTGGCGGGGTCTGACGCCGACCATTGTGGACCGCTCCACTGACAACCCCGACCGCGACCCGTCCGGGAGGCGTCCGGCGGGTCGGGAACTTCGCCAGACACCGGCGCGCTTGCATACAGTGACAGCACTGTTCATCACGCGGTTCGCCGCGCGTCATCACGCGAGATCCCGGGCGGCACCGCGAGATCTCAAGAGATCGAAGGGACGTACATGCCCATGGGTCACACGGCCACGCAACAGGCCGGTTCCGGCGGCCTGACAGCGACGGAGCACCGCCTGGCCAATGGCCTGCGGGTCGTGCTCTCCGAGGACCATCTGACCCCGGTCGCGGCCGTCTGCCTCTGGTACGACGTCGGTTCGCGCCACGAGGTCAAGGGCCGCACCGGCCTCGCCCACCTCTTCGAGCACCTGATGTTCCAGGGCTCGGCGCAGGTCAAGGGCAACGGCCACTTCGAGCTGGTGCAGGGGGCGGGCGGCTCGCTCAACGGCACCACCAGCTTCGAGCGCACCAACTACTTCGAGACCATGCCCGCCCACCAGCTGGAGCTGGCCCTGTGGCTCGAAGCCGACCGGATGGGCTCGCTGCTGACCGCGCTGGACGAGGAGTCCATGGAGAACCAGCGCGACGTCGTCAAGAACGAGCGCCGCCAGCGGTACGACAACGTGCCCTATGGCACGGCCTTCGAGAAGCTGACGGCCATGGCCTACCCCGACGGCCACCCGTACCACCACACGCCGATCGGCTCCATGGCCGACCTGGACGCCGCCTCCCTGGAGGACGCGCGGAACTTCTTCCGCACGTACTACGCGCCCAACAACGCCGTCCTCTCCGTCGTCGGCGACATCGACCCCGAGCGGACGCTCGCCTGGATCGAGAAGTACTTCGGCTCCATCCCGGGCCACGACGGCAAGCAGCCCCCGCGCGACGGCACCCTCCCCGACACCATCGGCGAGGAGCTGCGCGAGGTCGTCCGCGAGGAGGTGCCCTCCCGCGCCCTGATGGCCGCCTACCGCCTCCCGCACGACGGCACGCGCGAGGGCGACGCCGCCGACCTGGCCCTCACCATCCTCGGCGGCGGCGAGTCCTCCCGCCTCCACAACCGCCTGGTCCGGCACGACCGCTCCGCCGTCGCCGCCGGCTTCGGCCTGCTGCGCCTGGCCGGCGCCCCCTCCCTGGGCTGGCTGGACGTCAAGGCGTCCGGCGGCGTCGAGGTGCCCGACATCGAGAGTGCCGTCGACGAGGAGCTGGCCCGCTTCGCCCTGGAGGGGCCCACCCCCCAGGAGATGGAGCGTGCCCAGGCCCAGCTGGAGCGCGAGTGGCTGGACCGGCTCGCCACCGTCAGCGGACGGGCCGACGAACTGTGCCGCTTCGCCGTGCTGTTCGGCGACCCGCAGCTCGCCCTGACCGCGGTGCACCGCGCCCTGGACATCACCCCGGAGGAGGTGCAGGCCGTCGCCAAGGCCCGGCTGCACCCCGCCAACCGCGCCGTGCTGGTGTACGAGCCGACCTCGCCCCAGGCGGACGCCGACGCCACCGGCAAGAACGAGGAAGAGGAGACGGCAAAGTGAGCGACGCCGTAGCCGCGAGCACCCCGGAGACCGCAGGCCCTTCGATGGAATTCCACCCCCAGCCCCAGCCCGGCCTGCCGAGCCCCTGGGACTTCCCCGCCCCCGAGCGCGGCCAGCTCCCCAACGGCCTCACCGTGCTGCGCTGCCACCGCCCGGGCCAGCAGGTCGTCGCCGTCGAGGTCGTCCTGGACGCCCCCCTGGACGCCGAGCCCGAGGGCCTGGACGGCGTCGCCACGATCATGGCGCGCGCCTTCTCCGAGGGCACCGACAAGCTCAGCGCCGAGGACTTCACCGCCGAGCTGGAGCGCTGCGGCGCCACCCTGGACGCGCACGCCGACCACCCGGGCGTCCGGGTCTCGCTGGAGGTCCCGGCCTCCCGCCTGCCCAAGGCCCTCGGCCTGCTCGCGGACGCCCTGCGCGCCCCGGCCTTCCCGGACAACGAGGTGGAACGCCTCGTGCTCAACCGCCTGGACGAGATCCCGCACGAGCTGGCCAACCCCGCCCGGCGCGCCGCCATGGCCCTGGCCGCCGAGCTCTTCCCGGCCGGCACGCGCATGTCCCGGCCGCGCCAGGGCAGCCAGGAGACCGTCGAGCGCATCGACGCCGCCGCGGTGCGGGCCTTCTACGAGGCCCACGTCCGCCCCGCCGCCGCGACCGTCGTGGTCGTCGGCGACTTCACCGGCGTCGATCTCGACCACGCCCTGGCCGAGTCCCTGGGTGCCTGGACCGGTGGCCCGGCCGAGCCCCGGCCCATGCCGGCCATCAGCACGGAGGACGCCGGCCGCGTCGTCATCGTCGACCGCCCCGGCGCCGTCCAGACCCAGCTGCTGCTGGGCCGCGTCGGCACCGACCGGCACGACCGCGCCTGGCCCGCCCAGGTGCTCGGCACCTACTGCCTCGGCGGCACCCTGACCTCCCGTCTGGACCGGGTGCTGCGTGAGGAGAAGGGCTACACCTACGGCGTGCGGGCCTTCTGCCAGGCGCTGCGCTCCGCGCCCGACGGCACGGGCCTCGGGATGGTGGCCGTCAGCGGCTCCGTGGACACCCCCAACACGGGCCCGGCGCTGGAGGACCTCTGGGGAGTGCTGCGCACCCTGGCGGCCGAGGGCCTGACCGAGGCCGAGCGGGACGTGGCCGTGCAGAACCTGGTCGGCGTCGCCCCGCTGAAGTACGAGACGGCGGCGGCCGTCGCGGGCACCTTCGCGGACCAGGTCGAGCAGTACCTGCCGGACGACTACCAGGCGGGGCTGTACGAACGCCTCGCGGAGACCGGCACGGTGGAGGCCACCGCGGCCGTCGTGAACGCCTTCCCGGCCGACCGGCTCGTCACGGTCCTCGTGGGCGACGCGGCCGAGATCGCCGAGCCTGTCAAGGCGCTGGGGATCGGCCCGGTGACGGTCGTCTCCGCCTGACGGGCGCTCAACAGCACTGAGGCGCTCCGGCGCACAAGGGAGACGCGTGGGCTCGTTGAGGCCCACGCGTCTCCCTTATGTCCAATTTCATGTAGTGGTTGCACGTTGGTCGTGTGGCGTACGTCATAAAATCCCAGTTCTGTTTGCCGTTCGAATCTGACGCCGATTAGCGTCAGTGCGGCAGTCCGTCAGATCGGAGCCGCAACCGCGGCCCCGGATTGTCATCGCCGAGTTCCCGAGGCGCGAGCCGAGGGGAGCCGGGGACCCAAACGTCCCTGGGGTGAATCGGAGCCCTCTCACGAGGGATCCGTAGGAGACCTTCCTGCTCCGAACCCGTCAGCTAACCCGGTAGGCGAGAAGGAAGGAAAGGATCGGCGACAGCCATGTCGTTCACCCGTCCCAGCGGGAAGCACCGTCGTCCCAGCCGTGCCGTGCGCGTCAGCGCCAACGTGGCGGGCATAGCCACCCTGACGGCGGCCGGCGTCGTCGCGGGTGTCGCGGCCCCGGCCTTCGCCGCCTCCGGCGACGACTCCCAGCGCCCCGAGGACACGGGCCTGACGCAGGCCATCGTCATGGGCGACGTCATGGCGGACACCATCGACGCCCAGGCCGAGACCCAGCGCAGCGCCGCCGACGAGGCCGCCGCCCGGTCCCACGCCGAGGCCGCGGCCAAGCAGAAGGCCGCCGACGTCAAGCAGCGCTACGAAGAGGCCAAGCGCAAGCTTGAGGAGGAGCGCGAGGCCAAGGAGCGCGCCGCCCGCGAGGAGGAGCGCAAGCGCCTCAACACCTTCGTGATGCCGATCACCGGCTCCTACGTCTCCACCTCCTACAAGGCCTCCAGTGGCCTGTGGTCCTCCGGCAGCCACACCGGCGTGGACTTCCACGCCGACTCGGGTACCTCGGTGCACGCGGTGGGCGCGGGCACGATCGTCGAGGCCGGCTGGGGCGGCGCCTACGGCAACAACGTCGTCATCAAGCACAACGACGGCACCTACACGCAGTACGGCCACCTGCTGACCATCGAGGTGTCCGTCGGCCAGTCCGTCACCGCCGGCCAGGAGATCGGCGTCTCGGGCGCCACGGGCAACGTCACCGGCCCGCACCTGCACTTCGAGGCCCGCACCGGCGCCACCTACGGCACCGACATCGACCCGGTCGCCTACCTGCGCTCCCACGGCGTCGACATCTGAGGTCCGCACGCCGCGGATTTCCACCCGGAAGCCTTCCGAAGACCCCGGCCACGGCCGGGGTCTTCGCGTTGTCACGGCCGGGCGCGCCGGTGTCCGGGCGGGCTGGCCAAAAGGCGTCCACCGCCCGGGACGAGCCATCGGAAATCTCCGGGCATTGCCCTAGAGTCGCCTCGTGAACGGCGACCGTGAGGGCAGAGGCGAAAGCGGCCGTATTTCGACGCACGCCGTGTGCACGGCAATTCGCGACGACATCGTCTCGGGTGTGCTCCCGCCGGGCGGCCGGCTCGTCGAGGAAATCCTCGCCCGCCGCTACGGGGTCTCCCGGGTGCCCGTGCGCGAAGCCCTGCGCACCCTCGCCTCCGAGGGATTCGTGATCATCCGCCGGAACGCCGGGGCCTGCGTGGCCGAGCCCTCCGAGCAGGAGGCGGCCGACCTGCTCGACGTGCGCGCCCTGCTGGAGCCCCTGGGGGCCGCCCGGGCGGCCCAGCGCCGTACGGAGGCGCACCTGAAGGTCCTGCGCGGCCTGGTGCGCCTGGGTCAGGACCGGGCCCGCACGGGGCGGGTGGGCGACCTGCGCCCGCTCGCCGACTGGTTCGACGAGACCCTCGCCCAGGCGTCCGGCAGCCCCAGCCTGGCCACGCTTCTCACCCAGCTGCGCCGCAAGATCGCCTGGGTGTACGCGGCCGAGCCGTCACCGCGGCCCACGGTGGACTGGGAAACCTGCGGGGCCCTGGTGGACGCCGTGGCCCGGCGCGACGCCGAGCGCGCCGGGTCGCTCGCCGCCGTCCGTGCGCAGCGCTCCCCCGGCGCCTACCGGCTGCACCGGCCGGGACGCGCGAAACGTGTCGTCAACACAGCCGGCGCGCGGCCTTAACAACGACCCGCTATTACTGGGGAAACAGGCCGGGAAATCGTGGCGGTTTCCGGTCGGCGCGCCGTGTGCGGACCACCGATTCCGCACACGGCGCGCGCCACCGAGTACGGCGGACGCGACGCGCGGAGCGCAAACATGACGCGCGGTATGGACATCGCGCGCGGTCAATCGTGACGCGCGGCAGGAAAGCGGCGTCGAAAAGCGCGCCCTGCGACGCCTGAAACACGTGACGGGGCCGCGGCGGTCCGAAAGCGGCCGCCACGGCCCCGCGTGCCGTCCCGCCCGCCGCGAAGGGCGGGACGAAGAGGTCAGACGGTCTCGGGGAGCTCCTCGAGCCCCTCGGCGACCAGCTTGGCCAGACGGTCGAGCGCGGCCTCGGCACCCTCCGCCTCGGTGGCGAGGACGATCTCCTCGCCGCCCTGGGCGCCCAGGCCCAGCACCGCGAGCATCGAGGCGGCGTTGACGGGGGTGCCGTCGGCCTTGGCGATCGTCACGGGGACGCCGGCGGCCGTCGCCGCACGGACGAAGATCGACGCGGGCCGGGCGTGCAGGCCCTCGGCCCAGCCGACGTTTACGCGGCGCTCAACCATGGTGTTGCCCTTCAAGTCGATATTGGTTGTCTAGACCATTGTGGCACGCGGCGCGCGATGCCCGTGCGCGGCCTGCGCGCGGGCGGCTCCGGCGGCTCCCGCCGCCCCGGGCGCCGCCGGTCCCGCTGTCGGTGCCCGGCCTTACGCTGGCCCCATGCAGATGCCGCCCGAGCACGTGTACCCGGCCCACTGGGAAGCCGACGTCGTGCTGCGCGACGGCGGCACGGCGCAGATCCGCCCCATCGCCCCGGACGACGCGCAGCGTCTGGTCAGCTTCTACGAGCAGGTCTCGGACGAGTCCAAGTACTACCGCTTCTTCGCCCCCTACCCCCGGCTCTCCGACCGGGACGTGCACCGCTTCACCCACCACGACTACGTGGACCGCGTGGGCCTGGCCGCCACCGTCGGCGGCGAGTTCATCGCGACCGTGCGCTACGACCGCATCGACGCGCGCGGCCTGCCGGCCTCCTCCCCGGCCGACGAGGCCGAGGTGGCCTTCCTCGTCCAGGACGCCCACCAGGGCAGAGGCGTGGCCTCCGCCCTCCTGGAGCACATCGCGGCGGTGGCCCGCGAGCGCTCGATCCGGCGCTTCGCCGCCGAGGTGCTGCCGGCCAACACCAAGATGATCAAGGTGTTCACGGACGCCGGCTACACCCAGAAGCGCAGCTTCGAGGACGGCGTCGTCCGCCTCGAACTCGACCTGGAACCCACCGACAGGTCCCTCGCCGTCCAGCGCGCCCGCGAGCAGCGCGCCGAGGCCCGCTCCGTGCGGAGGCTGCTCGCCCCCGGCTCCGTCGCGGTCGTCGGCACCGGCCGCGAGCCCGGCGGCATGGGCCGCACCGTGCTGCGCAACCTCCTCGCCGGCGGCTACACCGGCCGTGTGTACGCGGTCAACAGGGCGTTCCCCGAGGGCCCTTCGACGCTGGAACCCGAGGGCGTCCCGGCCCACCGCTCCGTCCTGGGCATCGAGGACCCCGTCGACCTCGCCGTCGTCGCGGTGCCGGCGGCGCAGGTGCCATCCGTCGTCGCCGACTGCGGTGAGCACGGCGTCCAGGGCCTCGTCGTCCTCTCCGCCGGATACGCGGAGAGCGGGCAGGAGGGCCGCGACCGCCAGCGCGAGCTGGTCCGCCAGGCCCGTTCGTACGGGATGCGCCTCATCGGCCCCAACGCCTTCGGCCTGATCAACACCGCCGCCGGCGTCCGGCTCAACGCCTCCCTGTCGCCCGAGCTGCCCGCCGCCGGGCGGGTCGGCCTCTTCAGCCAGTCCGGCGCGATCGGCATCGCCCTCCTGGGCGGACTGCACCGGCGGGCCGCCGGCCTCGTCGGCATCTCGACCTTCGTCTCCGCCGGGAACCGCGCGGACCTCTCCGGCAACGACTTCCTCCAGTACTGGCACGACGACCCCGACACGGACGTCGCGCTGATGTACCTGGAGTCCCTCGGCAACCCCCGGAAGTTCACGCGCCTGGCCAAGCGCACGGCGGCCCGCAAGCCGCTCGTCGTCGTCAAGGGCGCCCGGCACGGCGCCGTCGCCGCGCCCACAGGGCACGCCGTGCCCACCACCCGCATCCCCGACGCCACCGTCTCCGACCTGCTGCGCCAGGCCGGCGTCATCCGCGTCGACACCGTGACCGAACTGGCCGACGTGGGACTGCTGCTGGCCTCCCAGCCGCTGCCCGCCGGCCCGCGCGTGGCCATCCTCGGCAACTCCGAGTCCCTCGCCCTGCTCACGTACGACGCCGTGCTGACCGAAGGGCTGCGCCCCCAGCCCCCGCGTGACCTGACCACGGCCGCCGCGCCCGCCGACTTCCGCGCCGCCCTCGCCGAGGCCCTCGCCGACCGCTCCTGCGACGCCGTGGTCGTCACGGCCATCCCCTGGGTCGGCGACGCCTCGGCGGCGGACCTGGCCGCCGCCCTGCGCGAGGCGGTCGCCCGGTCCCGGGCCGCGAAGCCCGTGTCCGTCGTCCACCTGGAGATCCCGGGCCTCGCGGAAGCCCTGGCCGCCCCGCTGCCGGACGAGGGCGGTCCGGCGGAGAGCCGCCCCGAGGCCGGGGGAGAGGCCGCCGAAGCCCCCGCCCCCGCCGTCCGGATACCGGCCTATCCGGCCGCCGAGCGCGCCGTGCGGGCCCTCGCCGAGGCCGTCCGGTACGCGCAATGGCGCCGCCAGGCCGCCGACCCCGGGCGCGTGCCCGAGTACGAGGACATCGACGAGGCCGGAGCCGCCGCCGACATCGGCGTGCTGCTGGAGGCGCACGGCGCGACCCCGGGCACGGGCCCGCGCCGGGCCGTCACCCTCTCCGCCGCCGACACCCAGCGCCTCCTCGCCCGGTACGGCATCGCCGTCCTGCCCGCGCTGCCCGCCCCCGACCCCGACGGCGCGGTGCGGGCCGCCCGCCGCCTCGGCTTCCCCGTCGCCCTCAAGCCCACCGCGCCGCACCTGCGGCACCGCGCCGACCTCGGCGGCGTCCGGCTCGACCTCGGCACCGAGAGCGAACTGCGCCGGGCCTACGCCGAATTGACCGAACTGCTCGGCAAGCCCGAGGAGACCCGGCTCGTCGTCCAGTCGATGGCCCCCCGCGGGGTGGACACCGTCGTCCGGGCCGCCATCGACCCGGCGGCCGGCGCCGTGCTGTCCTTCGGGCTGGCCGGCGCCCCCTCCCTGCTGCTCGGCGACACCGCCCACCGTCTCGTCCCGGCCACCGACCGGGACGTCTCCGACCTGATCCGCTCGATCCGCACCGCGCCCCTGCTCTTCGGCTGGCGCGGCTCCACCCCGGTGGACACCCCCGCCCTGGAGGAACTGCTGCTGCGCGTCTCCCGCCTGGTCGACGACCACCCGGAGGTCGTCGGCGCGGACCTCGAGCCCGTGATCGTCGCCCCGCACGGAGTGCACATCCTGGGCGCCTCCATACGTCTCGCCCCACCGCCCGCCAGGACGGACCTCGGCCCGCGCAGCCTGCCGCACTACTAGGGGGTGTCCGACGGGTCAGCACGGGCCCTGCGGAGCCCGGCACGGCACCTCGCTGCGTTGTCGCATCAGCCGAGGACGCCCGGCGGTGTCCGACGGGGCCCGGCAGCCGGACTCCGTACGCCCCGTAGGATGGGCGTATGGCGAAGACCGGTACGACGACCCAGGGGCTGCGCGCGGCCATCGAGCGCAGTGGCTACTACCCGGCTCTCGTGGCCGAGGCGGTGGAGGCCGCGGTGGGCGGGGAGCCGGTCGTGTCGTACCTGGTCCACCAGGAGACGACCTTCGACTCCAACGAGGTGCGCCGGCACGTGACGGTCCTCGTCCTGACCAGCACCCGATTCATCGTCAGCCACACCGACGAGCAGGCCGCCGACGGCACCTCCCCGTCGCCCTACGCCACGACCTCCACGGAGTCGGTCAAGCTGGACCGCATCTCCTCCGTGGTGCTCAGCCGCGTCGTCGCCAACCCCGAGGCCTACACCCCGGGCACCCTGCCCCGCGAGGTCGTCCTCACCATCGGCTGGGGCGCCGTGTCCCGCATCGACCTGGAGCCCGCCGCCTGCGGCGACCCCAACTGCGACGCCGACCACGGCTACACCGGCTCCTCCACGGCCGACGACCTGAGCCTGCGTGTCAGCGAGGCCGGTGACGGCCCCGACACCGTCCGCCAGGCCCTCGCCTTCGCCCAGGCCCTCTCCGAGGCGACCGTGGCGACCGCCCGCTGATGTCCGGATCATCCGCCGGCCCCACGGCCGCAGGCGCGGCCTGGCACGACCCGGTCCCGCTCGACCCCCGCTCCGCCCCGCTGCCCCGTTACGGCACCGGATCGCTCGCCGATCTCCTGCCGACCGTCGCGGCCGGCCTCGGCGTCCCGGGCCTGTCCGCGGGCATGGAGCTGGCGCCCGCCGACCGCGTCTGCGTCTTCCTGATCGACGGCCTCGGCTGGGAGCTGCTGCGCGCCCACCCCGCCGAGGCGCCCTTCCTGCACTCGCTGCTGTCCACCTCCATGAACGGCACCGGGACGCCCATGACGGCGGGCTTCCCGTCCACCACCGCCACCTCGCTGGCCTCGGTCGGCACCGGTCTGCCCCCCGGCGCCCACGGCCTGCCCGGCTACACCGTCGCCGACCCGGCCACCGGAGCGCTGATGAACCAGCTGCGCTGGCGCCCGTGGACCGACCCGCACGCCTGGCAGCCGTACCCCACCGTCTTCCAGCTCGCCGACGCGGCGGGCATCGCCACCTGCCAGGTCTCCGCGCCCGACTTCCAGCACACCCCGCTGACGAAGATCGCACTGAGTGGCGGCACGTTCCACGGCCGCCTCTCCGGCGAGGAGCGGATGGACCTCGCCGCCGACCGGCTCGGCGCCGCGGACCGCTCGCTCGTCTACACCTACTACAGCGAGGTCGACGGCAAGGGCCACCGCTTCGGCGTGGACTCCGAGGAATGGCGCGGCCAGCTGATGTACGTGGACCTGCTCGCCCAGCGCCTGGCGGAGCAGCTGCCGCCGCGCTCCGCGCTGTACGTCACCGCCGACCACGGAATGATCGACATCCCGTTCGACCCCGAGTCGCGCATCGACTTCGACGAGGACTGGGAGCTGCGCGCCGGAGTGGCGCTGCTCGGCGGCGAGGCCCGGGCCCGCCACGTCTACGCCGTGCCCGGCGCGGCCTCCGACGTGCTGGCCGTGTGGCGCGAGGTGCTCGGCGAGCAGATGTGGGTCGCGGGACGCGACGAGGCGATCGAGGCCGGCTGGTTCGGCCCGCCCGGCGAGGGCGTCGACGACCGGGTCTACGCGCGCATCGGCGACGTCGTCGCCGCCGCCCGGGACGACGTGGCGATCGTGGCGACCGAGACCGAGCCGAACGAATCGACGATGGTCGGGCTGCACGGCTCCATGACGCCCGTCGAGCAGCTGGTGCCGCTCCTCGAAGTCCGCTCCTGAAGCGCGCTTCCCCCCTCTTTCCGACCGCCCCCCGACAAACGAAAGGCATTGGCCTTCCCATGCCCGAGCTGGTGTTCTTCTCCGGAACGATGGACTGTGGAAAGAGCACCCTCGCTCTGCAGATCGAGCACAACCGCTCGGCCCGGGGACTCCAGGGCATGATCTTCACCCGCAACGACCGTGCGGGCGAGGGGAAGCTGTCGTCGCGCCTCGGGCTGGTCACCGACTCGGTGGAGGCGAGCGAGGAGCTCGACTTCTACGCGCACCTCGTCGGGCACCTGTCCTCGGGCGG
This sequence comes from Streptomyces cinnamoneus, assembly GCF_002939475.1. Taxonomy (NCBI): domain Bacteria; kingdom Bacillati; phylum Actinomycetota; class Actinomycetes; order Kitasatosporales; family Streptomycetaceae; genus Streptomyces; species Streptomyces cinnamoneus. The sequence goes on from NZ_PKFQ01000001.1 coordinate 5,294,560, forward strand.
CCGGGCGGACTATGTGATCTGCGACGAGGCGCAGTTCCTCACCCCCGAGCAGATAGACCAGCTGGCCCGGATCGTCGACGACCTCGAACTCGACGTCTTCGCCTTCGGGATCACCACCGACTTCCGCACCAAGCTCTTCCCCGGCTCCCGGCGCCTGGTCGAACTCGCCGACCGTGTGGAGGTGCTCCAGGTCGAGGCGCTGTGCTGGTGCGGGGCACGGGCCACGCATAACGCCCGTACGATCGGCGGACAGATGGTCGTCGAGGGCGAACAGGTCGTCGTCGGTGACGTCAACCAGCCGGAGACCGTCGTCGGTTACGAGGTGCTGTGCCGGCGCCACCACCGCCGCCGGCTGACGGCGGCCGCGGCCCGGGCGGCCGCCCTGTCGCCGGACGTGCTGCCCGTGGACCCGGAGGTCCGGCTCGCGGGCCGGTGAGCGGACCGGTCAGGGCTCCGTCCGCACCAGCGTGAAGACCGCCCCCTCCGGGTCCGCGACCGTCACCGCCGTGCCGGCCGACGTCCCGTGCGGGGCGTCGAGCACGCGCCCGCCCAGCTCCGTGACCCGCCGGGCCGCGGCGGCGGGATCCGCCACCGCGAAGTACGTCATCCAGTGCGGACTGCGCAGCTCGGGCCCCACGCCCTTGATCGCGGCGACCGGTCGCCCCTTCACGTACAGCGTGTGCGTCTCCGCCCCGACCGAGCCGGTGGCCTTGGTCTCGTAGCCGAACAGGCCGCGGTAGAACTTCAGCACGGTGGACGCCTCATGGGTCACCAGTTCGTGCCAGACGGGTGTGCCGGGCGTACCCACCCGCCGCGGACCGGGGAAGGCCTGCCCCTGCCACACGCCGAAGAGCGCGCCCGCAGGGTCGGCCGCCAGGACGAGGCGGCCCGCCTCCTCGGCCGCCAGCGGGCCCACGCCGACCGTGCCGCCGGCGCAGTGGATCCAGTCCGCGCACACATCCGCGTCGTCGCTCGCCAGATAGGTGGTCCACGCGCCCGCGAGTTGACGGTCCGGCGGCAGGCCCCCGATTCCGGCCACGTCGCGGCCGTCGAGCGTGGCCCGTACATACGGGCCCAGTTGGCGCGGGCCGGGGCTGTAGTACGACCAGCCGAACAGCCCGCTGTAGAACTCCTCGATGGCCTCCAGGTCGTGCACCAGCAGGCTGGTCCAGCAAGGAGTGCCCGGTGTGTGGCGCCGGGTCTCCTCCTCGCGCGGCTCGGAGGATCCCCATACCTCGGTCATCGTCACTCTCTCCTCGGGCCGACGTGCTCGGACCATCGTGGGTGGTTCCCGGGTTCCGGCAGGAGCATGCCCTAGTTCGCGTTCCGCATCGGTGACCGCGTCGTCGCCGTCCAGTATCGATCAGCATCGCGGCGTCTGGCCAGGGGGCCGTTCGGCGCAACGGCGACTACGTCAGGATGGGGGACATGGACGCCATCATCAGCGCAACGCAATGGGCGAGCGAGTCGGCTGGGGAGCGGCCGCCGACCCTCCTGGACATCCGCTGGCAGCTCGGGGGACCGCCGGGACGGCCGGAGTACGAGGCCGGGCACATCCCCGGGGCGGTGTACGTGGACCTCGACACGGAACTCGCGGGGCCGGCGGGGCGCCGGGGCCGTCATCCCCTGCCGGACACCGGGGAGTTCGGCGCCGCCATGCGCCGGGCGGGGGTGTGCGCGGACCGTCCGGTCGTCGTCTACGACGGCGGTCAGGGCTGGGCGGCCGCCCGTGCCTGGTGGTTGCTGCGCTGGGCGGGTCACCGGGACGTACGCGTCCTGGACGGCGGGCTCGCGGCGTGGACCGCGCGGGGCGGCGAACTGGCGTCCGGGGCGGCGAAGCCGGTGACGGAGGGCGACTTCACGCCGTCCCCCGGCGCGCTGCCGCTCCTGGACGCGGACGGTGCGGCGGCGCTGGCGCGCCGGGGCGTGCTGCTCGACGCGCGGGCGGGGGAGCGCTACCGCGGAGAGGTGGAACCGATCGACCCGGTCGCCGGCCACATCCCCGGTGCGGTCTCGGCGCCCACGACGGAGAACGTGACGGCTGACGGCCACTTCCGGCCGCCGGGCGAACTCGCCGGGCGGTTCGCCGCTCTGGGCGCGGTGCCCGGCGCGGAGGTCGGGGTCTACTGCGGCTCCGGGGTCTCCGGTGCGCACGAGGTGCTGGCGCTGGCGGTGGCGGGCGTTCCGGCGGCGCTGTACGCGGGGTCGTGGAGCGAGTGGTCGGCCGACCCGCAGCGTCCGGTGGCGACGGGGGCGCAGCCGGGCTGACGCCCGGCCACGGCCCCGCCCTCAGTCCTGTTTCTTGCGGCGGGTGCCGAAGACGATCTCGTCCCAGCTGGGGACCGCCGCGCGCCGGCCGGGGCGGACGCCGTCCGCCTCGGCCTGGCGGTCGGTGGTGCCGATCAGGCGGTCGCGGTGACCGGCCACCGAGCGCGGCATCAGCACGTCCGCGTACGCGGAGCCCGCGCTCGCTGCCGGAGCCGGCGGCTCCGCGACGTCGGCCTCCTCGGCCGCCGGGTCGGAGGCCGGCGGGGGGACCGTGGGCGTGGTGTCGGGGACGACCATGTCGCCCCGGAAGCTGGGCACCGCTTCGAGCAGGCTCGTCAGCGAGTCCCGCTCCTTCTCCCGGGGACCCGGGTCCTCCGGCGAGGAGGCCGCGGAGGGTACCTCCGCCTCGGTGGGAGCGGTCTGCCGGTCGGCCGACCGGTCCAGCGGCCGGTCGCGGGGCAGGCGGGCGATCCGCGGCACGAACGGGAAGCTGGGCTCGGGCGTGTCGTCGGTCTCGCCGATCAGCGCCCGCGCCTCGTCGTCCAGCGCCTGTACGATCCGGCGCGGCGGGTCGTACGTCCAGCTCGCCGCGCGCGGCTCACCGGAGGCGCGGTAGACGAGCAGGACCTCCCAGGTGCCGTCGTCGCGGCGCCAGGAGTCCCACTGCGCGGTGTCCTTGTCGGCTCCGCGCAGGACCAGGCGTTCCGCGACGGCCTCGCCGAGCGGTGGGCCGCCGGCGTTCTCGCCGGGGCGTCGTACGGGTGTCTTGCGGGCCCGCTCGGCCATGAAGGCGCGTTCGGCGAGCACGGGGCCCTCGAACCGCCGGACCCGCTCCACGGGGATGCCCGCGAGCTGCGCGACCTCCTCCGCCGACGCTCCGGCCCGGATGCGGGCCTGGATGTCGCGGGGGCGGAGGTGGCTCTCCACCTCGATCTCGATCTGGCCGAGACGCGCACGGTCGTTGCGCACGGCGGCACGCAGCCGCTCGTCGATGGGAAGCGTGTACTCCGTGCTGTCCGCAGCTTTGAGCACCAGCCGTGTGCCGTCGTTGGAGACTGCCACGACACGCAGTTCGGGCATGGGGACCTCCCGGGTGGTGCCTGCCGACGTCACCTGCGTCGCTGCTTCCGCTAGTCGAGTGTGGCCTGCCCGGGTAGCAGCCTGCCACAACATTGCCGAGTTGACGGGGCGAGAGCCGCCCGGGCCCCTTTACCCGTTGGATCCGGGCGACCGGACGGGATGATTGGGGCCAGGGCTCGCCACAGTACTCCATTCGGGCCACTGGGCGTGGATCGGCGCGCCAGCGAAGTTCACCGGGACAAGAGAGTTGAAATGCGCCCCTTGAGGGGGGTGCCTGTCCCTTGCGTGGTGAAGTTCACACAATCGCCTGATTCGGAACTGTTCGTTAGGCTCGAATGTCTCTTCTGGCTACAAGAGGGACTGAAGGGACCAACAGAGGCTGGAGATGGACGACAAAGGCGAAAGCGACGCAAAAACCAAGGGCAAGCGCCTTGACTTGAGTGTCGCGCAGGTCGCCGGCAGCGCCCTGGCGGCGGTGGTCGCCGCCCTCCTCGCGGGCAAACTCGGCGTCTACGGCACGGTGATCGGTGCCGGGGTCGTCAGTGTGGTGGCCACCACGGGTGGCACGCTTTTTCACCACCTGTTCAAGCGTACGGGTGAACAGATCCGTGAGGTGACGGTCCAGGGGGAGCCCCGGCTCCGCCAGGTTCCGCTGCGCGAGGCCGGCCGTGCCGTCGGCCGCGCACGCGCCGGCGGCGCTGCTGCGGCCGCCTCGCCCGACGCGGCGGCGCGGGGTCACCGTGCCGCTCCGGACCGTGCGCGCCTCGACGAGACGCGCATGCTGCCGACGGCCGAGGATGCGACGCGACGTCTGCACCAGGCGTCCCAGCCGGGCGCAAGCCCGGCGCAATCAGAGGCGCACGCCGGTGCATACACCGGCGCGCATGATCACGCACGCTTCGACGCGTATCCCGGCGACTACTCCGAGGAGTATTCGCACGGCACGACCCACGGCACCCGGCTGCGCGGCTGGAAGCGGCCGCTGCTGGCCGCCGGGGCCGTCTTCGTCCTGGCGATGGGCACGGTGACGGCCGTGGAGCTGGTCTCCGGATCCAGCGCGGACGGCAGCAAGGACGGCACGACGGTCAGCCGCCTGTTCCAGCCGGACAAGCAGGAGGAGAAGCAGGACCCGCCCTCGCACACGCCCGGTCCGCACCACTCGCCCGGCGGCGGCCAGGAGCCCGGCGACGAGCCGACGCCCACCCCCGGCGCCTCGCGGCCCGGCGGCGGGGCGGACGGGCGGTCCCCGAGCCCCGGGCCCTCCTCGTCCTCCGGCGGCGGCTCCCAGCAGTCGCCGGGTCCGACGCCCGCCCCCAGCGGGTCGCCGGACGGCGGCAAGGGCACCGACGAGGGCAAGGGCGGCCCGTCCGGCGCCCCGGCGACCGGGTCCGCCCCGCCGCCGCAGGGCCAGAACGCCGCGGCGGGCACGGGTACCACCACCTCCTAGGGGCGCCCGGACCCGCGGGCCGGGCGCGGGGTCACTCGCCCAGGACGCGCCGCAGGTAGTCGTTGCCGAAGACGCGGTGCGGGTCCAGCCGGTCCCGCACCGCGGCGAACTCCCCGAAGCGGGGGTAGACCCCGGCCAGGTACTCCGCGTCGCGGCTGTGCAGCTTGCCCCAGTGGGGCCGGCCCCCGTGGGCCAGCATGATCTGCTCGGCGGCGGTGAAGTACGCCCGGTGCGGAGTGCCCCGGTACATGTGCACCGCGATGTAGGCGGTGTCCCGCCCGGAGGCGGTGGACAGCGGGATGTCGTCCGCCGGGGCGGTCCGGACCTCCACGGGGAAGCCGATCCGCAGTCCCTTGCGTTCGATCATCGCCCGCAGCTCCCGCAGAGCCGCCGTGGCCGCGGCCCGCGGCAGGGCGTACTCCATCTCCAGGAAGCGGACCCTGCGGGGGCTGGTGAAGACCCTGTGCGGCACGTCCGTGTAGGTGCGGGCCGACAGGGCGCGGCTGGAGAGCCTGGCGATGCCGGGGACGGCGGCGGGCACGGCCCGGCCGAGCGCGCACACGGCCCCGAACAGCCCGTTGGAGAGCAGTTCGTCCTCCACCCAGGCGCTGACGCGGCCGGCCGGCGCGGCGGGGCCGGCGCTGCGGTTGTTGCGCTTGGTGGTGCAGCTGTCGGTGTGGGGGAACCAGTAGAACTCGAAGTGCTCGTTTTCGGCGACCAGTTGTTCGAATTCGCTCGTCACCCGGCCGAAGGGCATCGGCTCCTCCCGGGCCCTGAGCAGGAACTCCGGCTCCACCGCGAAGGTGAGGGCGGTGATCACGCCCAGCGCGCCGAGCCCCACCCGGGCCGCGGCGAAGACGTCCGGGTTCTCGACCGCCGAGCAGGTGAGCACCGAGCCGTCGGCCGTCACCAGCTCCAGGCCGCGGAGCTGGGCGGCGATCGCCCCCGAGTCGCGGCCCGTGCCGTGGGTGCCGGTGCTGACGGCCCCGGAGACCGTCTGCTCCATGATGTCGCCCATGTTCGTCAGCGACAGGCCGCGGGCGGACAACGTCTCGTTCAGCCGCCGGAGCGTGGTGCCCGCGGCGACCGTGACCGTACCGGCGTCGCGGTCGACCGCCCGGACGCCCGTCAGCCGCTCGGGCCGTATCAGCAGGCCGTCCGTGGCGGCGGCGGTGGTGAAGGAGTGGCCGGTGCCCACGGCCTTCACCTTCAGGCCGTCCGCGGCGGCCCGGGCGACCGCCTCCGCCAGCTCCTCCGTCGTGGCCGGGGCGACGGTCCCCGCCGGCCGGACCGTGACGTTCCCCGCCCAGTTACGCCATGCACCGCTCGCTCGCGCCGTCCGTGTCGTCGCCGTCATCCCTGACAACCCCCACCCGCTCAGGCGCCGGCCGGAGCCGGCGGTACCCGAGGAACGCGCCGGCGGCCGCGAGCACTCCCGCCGCGCCGGGCACCGTGTACCCCGCTGCGGCACCGGAGGCGTCCACCACCCAGCCGGCGGCGGACGAGCCCAGCGCCACGCCGACCGCGAGCCCGGTGCTCGTCCAGGTCATGCCCTCGGTCAGCTTCGCGCGCGGTACGTACTGCTCGACGAGGGCCATGGTGGTGACCATCGTCGGCGCGATGGACAGGCCCGCGACAAAGAGCGCCACGGCCAGGAACGGCAGGTTCCCGACCAGTTGGAGGGGGATCATACTCACGGCCATCGCACACACGCCCAGAACCCAGCGGCGGGCGGGATCGCCCTTCAGGTGCAGCAGCCCGAAGACGGCCCCCGCCAGGCAGGACCCCAGCGCGTACACGGCCAGCACCAGGCTCGACGCGGCCTTGTGGCCCTGCTCCTCGGCGAAGGCCACGGTCACGACGTCCACCGCGCCGAAGATGGCGCCCGTGGCCACGAAGGTCACCACCAGCACCTGGAGCCCCGGCGAGCGGAGCGCGGAACCACCGCCGTGGTCCGCGCGCGGCCGCGGCACGGGCTCCGTGGCCCGCTGCGACGTCAGCCAGAACACCCCGGCCGCCAGGAAGCAGCCGGCCAGCAGCGGGCCCGCCTCGGGGAACCACGCCGTGGACAGCCCGATCGACAGGATCGGCCCGACGATGAAGACCACCTCGTCGATCACCGACTCGGCGGAGTACGCCGTGTGCAGTTCCCGCGGGGAGCCCTCGTACAGCGCCGCCCACCGGGCCCGCACCATGGCGCCGACGCTCGGCACGCAGCCCGTGACCGCGGCGAAGACGAAGAGCGTCCAGTCCGGCCAGCGCTGCTGCGCGCTGAGCAGCAGCCCCGCCACGGCGACGAGCGCGATCACCGTCGCCGGGCGGACCACCCGGCGCTGTCCGTACCGGTCGACCAGCCGCGAGATCTGCGGGCCCACGGCGGCGGCCGAGATTGCGAGCGTCGCGGAGACGGCGCCGGCCAGCCCGTACCGGCCGGTGATCTGCGAGATCATCGTGACGATGCCGATGCCCAGCATGGACAGCGGCATCCGGCCGAGGAAGCCGGCCGCGGAGAAGCCCTTGGCGCCGGGAACGGCGAACACCGCACGGTACGGACTGGACAACGACGGCTCCCAGCGGGTCGGGACGAGGGGATGGGGACGAGGGTGCCGTAAGGGATGTAGGTGGCTGATACAGCTTACGGGGGCACATGCGTGCGGCGCACCGGCATTTCCTGACTGTCAGTGGCTGGTGGCAGGATCGGACGCATGTCGGATCAGCCAGCCCACGCCCCCTACGACGCCCTGCTGTTGCTCTCCTTCGGCGGGCCCGAGGGTCCGGACGACGTGGTCCCGTTCCTGGAGAACGTGACCCGTGGCCGCGGCATCCCCCGCGAGCGGCTCCAGGAGGTCGGGCAGCACTACTTCCTCTTCGGCGGCGTCAGCCCGATCAACGGCCAGAACCGCGAGCTGCTGGCCGCGCTGCGCGCCGAGTTCGCCGCCCACGGCACGGACCTGCCCGTCTACTGGGGCAACCGCAACTGGGCGCCGTACCTGACCGACACCCTGCGCCAGCTCGTGGCCGACGGGCACCGCCGCGTCCTGACCCTGGCCACCAGCGCCTACGCCTCCTACTCCGGCTGCCGGCAGTACCGCGAGAACCTGGCCGACGCGCTGGCCGCGCTGGAGGCCGAGGGGCTGCCCCTGCCGCGCGTCGACAAGCTGCGCCACTACTTCAACCACCCCGGCTTCGTGCGCCCCATGGTCGACGCGACCCTCGCCGCGCTCGCCGAGCTGCCCGAGGAGGCCCGGCAGGGGGCCCACCTCGCCTTCACCACGCACTCCATCCCCACGGCCGCCGCGGACGCCTCCGGTCCGGCCGGGGACCACGGCGACGGCGGCGCGTACGTCGCCGAGCACCTGGACGTCGCCCGCCTGATCGCCGACGCCGTGCGCGCGGAGACCGGCGTCGAGCGGCCCTGGCGCCTGGTCTACCAGTCGCGCAGCGGCGCGCCGCACGTCCCCTGGCTCGAGCCCGACGTCTGCGACCACCTGGAGGCCGTCCGGGCCGAGGGCGCGAGCGGCGTCGTCATGGTGCCGATCGGCTTCGTCTCGGACCACATGGAGGTCAAGTACGACCTCGACACCGAGGCCACGGCCAAGGCGGCCGAGCTGGGCCTGCCGGTGGCGCGGGCCGCCACGGTGGGGGCCGACCCCCGCTTCGCCGCCGCCGTCCGCGAGCTGGTGCTGGAGCGCGCCGCGAGCGAGCGCGGCGAGCGGCCCGAGCGCTGCGCGCTGGGCGCCCTCGGCCCCTCCCACGACCGGTGCCCCGTCGGCTGCTGCCCGGCACGGTCCCCCCGCCCGGCCGCCGCCGGCGCCGACAGCCCGTACGCGTAAGGAGACCCCACCCCGTGAACGACACCCTGAAGGCCGAACTGAAGGCCGAACTGCTGGCCGTGGCCCTCGAAGCGGCCGAGCGCGCCGGCACCCTGCTGCGCGACGGCCGCCCCGCCGACCTGGGCGTGGCCGCCACGAAGACCAGCCCCATCGACGTCGTCACCGAGATGGACATCGCCGCCGAGAAGCTGATCACCGGCTTCCTCGCCGAGCGCCGCCCCGCCGACGGCCTGCTGGGGGAGGAGGGCGCCAGCAGCGAGGGGTCCAGCGGGGTGCGGTGGGTGATCGACCCGATCGACGGCACCGTCAACTACCTCTACGGACTGCCCTCCTGGGCGGTGTCCATCGCCGCCGAGATCGACGGCGAGGCGGTCGTGGGGGTCGTCGCCGCGCCGATGCGCGGGGAGACCTATCGCGCGGTGCTCGGCGAGGGGGCCTTCGCCGGGGACCGGCGACTGGCCGTGCGGCCCACGCCCGCGCTGGAGCAGGCGCTCATCGGCACCGGCTTCGGCTATCTGACCGCCCGGCGGGCCGCTCAGGCGGAGGTGCTGCGCTCCCTGCTGCCCGAGGTGCGCGACATCCGGCGCGGCGGGTCGGCGGCGATCGATCTCTGTGACGTGGCCTGCGGCCGCCTCGACGGGTACTACGAGCGCGGGCTCAACCCCTGGGACTTCGCGGCGGGCGCGCTGATCGCGCGCGAGGCCGGCGCCCTCACCGGCGGCCGGCCCGGGGAGCCCGCGTCCGGCGAGCTGACGGTGGCGGCGCCGCAGGGCCTCTTCGCGCCGCTCCAGGCCCGCCTGGAGGATCTGGGGGCCTGGCACGACTAGGACACGACTGGGGCGCGGCCAGGGCGGCCGCAGCGTCCGTACACGTACACGCACGGGTGCCCCGGCGCGGATCGCGCCGGGGCACCGTCGTGCGGGGAGGGTCAGGCCGCGCTGATGTGCACGCCGTGCTCGGCGGCCAGGCGGTGGAGGTCCTCCAGCTCCGCCTGCTCGACGTCGGCGAGAAAGTCGTCGCCCGTCCGGCGGGCGTGGTCGAGGTCGGACCGGGTGCTCTCTATGCGCTGCAGAATGCCGGCGGTGAACGCGTCCATGGTGCTGGGCCCCCTCGTCGTGGGTAGGCGGCACGGGGGTGTGCCACGGCGAAAACGATCACGAGCATGCTGTTCCGCGTACGCGGAGGCGTACGGGGAAGCGTGATCGCGGGTGTGCAGTCGTCTTCCCCACCCCCGTCCGGTGGGAAACCTACGACCTGCGAGCGATCCGGAATCCCTTCCCACCTGGCCGGCCCCCGCCCCTTACGGCCGGTTTATCGACTTCCGAGGCAGGATGGTGTGACCCACCGGGGTCATCGAGCCTGCCCACAGGGGCACAACAGGAAGGATCAACGCCGTGCGCGTACTCGTCGTCGAGGACGAGCAGCTGCTCGCAGACGCCGTAGCCACCGGACTGCGCCGGGAGGCCATGGCCGTCGACGTCGTGTACGACGGGGCCGCCGCCCTGGAGCGCATCGCCGTCAACGACTACGACGTCATCGTGCTCGACCGGGACCTGCCCGCCGTCCACGGTGACGACGTGTGCCGCAAGGTCGTCGAGCTCGGCATCCCCACCCGCGTCCTGATGCTGACCGCCTCGGGCGACGTCAGCGACCGGGTGGAGGGCCTGGAGATCGGCGCCGACGACTACCTCCCCAAGCCGTTCGCCTTCAGCGAGCTGACGGCGCGCGTGCGGGCCCTGGGCCGGCGCACGACCGTCGCCCTCCCGCCCGTCCTGGAGCGGGCCGGCATCAAGCTCGACCCCAACCGCCGCGAGGTCTTCCGCGACGGCCGGGAGGTCCAGCTGGCGCCGAAGGAGTTCGCCGTGCTGGAGGTGCTCATGCGCAGCGAGGGCGCCGTGGTCTCGGCCGAGCAGCTGCTGGAGAAGGCCTGGGACGAGAACACCGACCCGTTCACCAACGTCGTACGGGTCACGGTCATGACGCTGCGCCGCAAGCTCGGCGAGCCCCCGGTGATCGTCACCGTCCCCGGCTCCGGATACCGGATCTGACCCGCCATGCCTCCCGCCCCCACACCCCCCACGCCCCCGGCCCCCCAGGCGGGCGCCGGGACCACGCTGCCCCCCAAGCCCACCTGGGACCCGCGCCAGCCGGTGGTGCGCCCCTTCCCGTGGCTGCGCCCCACCATCCGCATACGGCTCACCCTGCTCTACGGCGGGATGTTCCTGATGGCCGGCGTGCTGCTGCTGACGATCATCTATCTGCTGGCCGCCAACGCCCTCAACGACGGCAGCCACCCGCTGATCAGGCTGGTGGAGGGTAGTCAGGTCCAGGTCAACGGCAATTCCTGCCCGGGCCTGGCGTCCACCTCCCTCACCCGCGACGACGCCAACCGCATCCTCGGGGACTGCATGGCCGATCAGCGCGCGCGGGCCCTGGAGTCGCTGCTGCGGCGCTCCCTGATGGCGCTCATGGGCCTCGCCGTGATCGCCTTCGCCTTCGGCTACGCCATGGCGGGCCGGGTCCTCTCGCCGCTCGGCAAGATCACCCGCACCGCCCGCCGGGTGGCCGGCACGGACCTGTCCCGGCGCATCGAACTGGGTGGGCCGGACGACGAGTTGAAGGAGCTCTCGGACACCTTCGACGAGATGCTCGACCGCCTGGAACGGGCCTTCACCGCCCAGCAGCGATTCGTGGCCAACGCCTCGCACGAACTGCGCACGCCGCTGGCGATCAACCGCACGCTCCTGGAGGTCACCCTCTCCGATCCCGGCGCCTCCCCGGAGCTGCAGCAGCTCGGCAAGACGCTGCTGGCCACCAACGAGCGCAGCGAGCAGCTCGTGGAGGGCCTGCTGCTGCTCGCCCGCAGCGACAACGAGATCGTCGACCGCAAGCCCGTGGACCTGGCCGAGGTGGCCTCCCGGGCGCTGGACCAGACGCGTTCCGAGGCCCAGACCAAGGGCGTCGAGTTGCGGGGCACCCGTCAGCCCGCGGTGGTCCAGGGCAACGGCGTCCTGCTGGAGCGCATCGCGCTCAACCTCGTGCAGAACGCCGTGCGGTACAACACCCCCGACGGCTGGGTGGAGGTCACGACCCAGACCCAGCCGGGCCAGGCTGTGCTGGTGGTGGAGAACACCGGCCCGGTCGTGCCGGCCTACGAGGTGGACAACATATTCGAGCCGTTCCGCCGGCTGCGCACGGAGCGTACGGGCAGTGACAAGGGCGTGGGTCTGGGACTGTCCATCGTCCGCTCGGTCGCCCGGGCGCACGGCGGGCGGATCACCGCCGAGCCGCGCGAGGGAGGAGGCCTGGTCATGAGGGTCGTGCTGCCCGCGTGAGCGAGGCGTGCGGGACTCTGCGAGAATGGGCGCTCACGGGTTCGCTTTGGGCGGAATTTTCATGGTCCGCCCAGTCCTTTGGATCTGTGTGATCGATCACATGCGCCGAGTTCCGGCCATCTACTCTCCGTGACCGAGGTCCTTCGGGGATCGCCTGAAAAATGGGGGTTTTCGGGGGTCCTGATCACGGGAAGTACACGTGATGGCATGACCGCGCACGGCTTCACGGCCGTGTACGGTCCCCATCGCCACCCATCCCGATCACCTCTTCAGGTGTGCGGTTGGGTGTCGATTGAGTAACAGACCTTGATGTGAGGCAAAATCTCCGCCTCGGGTCGGGCACAAGTCCGGCCTCTCACGCGTTACGTGCGCTGGAGACACCGCAGACACCCAGAGGGGGAGAGCGACATGGCAACGGACTACGACACCCCACGCAAGACCGACGATGACGTCAACGAGGACAGCATCGAGGAACTGAAGTCCCGGCGGAACGACAAGTCGGCCTCGTCGGTCGACATCGACGACTTCGAGGCGGCGGAGGGCATGGAACTGCCCGGCGCCGACCTTTCCAACGAGGAGTTGTCCGTCCGGGTCCTGCCCCGGCAGGCGGACGAGTTCACGTGCATGAGCTGCTTCCTCGTTCACCACCGCAGCCAGCTGGCCGGCGAGAAGAACGGTCAGCCGATCTGCCGCGACTGCGAGTGAGGCGAGGGTCTGCCATGGCAGGCTCGACCCCGTTCCGGAAGCGGCGCTCCCGGCAGCCCGAGCCGACCAACGGGCTCGCCGAGGGCGCATCCGGCGGCCAGGCCGGCACCGCGCCCGGCCGGAACGTCGAGCGAGGCCGCAGGGCCTCGCTCGCCTCCGCCGTGGGCCGTGGCGCCGGCTGGGCCGGTGACACGGTGATGAAGGGCGGCCGGGGGGCGAGGGCGGGTCTGACCGTCGTCGCCGACCGGATCGTCGTGAACGCCCCGCGCATCCCCGTGCGCGACCTCGCGACCCTCCGCGCCCAGTTCCCCGGCCTCGGCCCGGAGGAGCTCGCGGACAAGCTGGTGGCCGGCGCCGTCCACGGCACCTCGACCGTGGGTGCCGGCATCGGGGCGGCGGCCATGCTGCCCGTACCGCCCGCCATCCCCGCCGAGCTGGCGGCGGAGATCATCGGCGTCGCCGCCGTGGAGTTCAAGATGATCGCCGAGCTCCACGAGGTCTACGGCCGGCGGGCGCCCGGCACGGTCCGCCAGCGGGCCACCGCCTATCTCGGCGCCTGGGCCGAGGAACGGGGCATCGACGTCACGTCCCCCATGACCGTCAACGCGGCCCTCGGCGGCCAGCTCCGGCGCGAGCTGCGCCAGCGCGTCCTCAAGCGCACGTTCCGCAGCCTGCCGAACGTCGCACCCTTCATGATCGGCGCAACCGTCGGCGCGATGATCAACCGCCGCGACACCCGGCGGCTCGCCGAGCGGGTCCGCCGGGACCTGCGCAGCCGGCAGGTCGCCTGGGACGACCTCCCCGAATCCCCCGACGAGGGCCTGGGCCTCGCCTAGACCCCCCTCCGGGCCCCTTCCACGGCCCTTCCGGCACCGGCCCCGGCGTCAGGCCCGGACGGCCGTGAGGGCGGCGGCCAGCAGCTCGGGATGGCGGGTGGAGAGGTAGACGTAGGGCGTGGGGTCCGCCGGGTCCGTGACCTCGATCCGCACCGCGGTGGGCACGTAGCCGCGCAGCAGCATGAACGCGCGGGTGTCGGCCTTGTGGGTGCGCCAGGCCCGCGCCTCCTCCGCGTCCAGCACCTCGGGCGCGCCCAGCGCCTCCAGGGGGATCCGCGCGTCGCCCGCGACGAGGGCGCCGCCCACCACCCGGATGCGGACCGAGCCGTACGAACTCACCGCGACGGCGGCGAGCGCCCCGCCGCCGATCAACCCGCCGAGCATCGGCAGGGTGCCCAGCGGCAGCAGGATCAACGCCATGGCGATCCCGGCGAGAACCGCGATGAACCACCAGGAACGGGGCGCGGTCAGGCGTTCTTCGTAAGGCTGCATGCGCACAAGCTTGGCACGGACGGGACCGGGTGCGTCCGGCGCGGGTAAGGTCAGCCCCTGTGAGTGGACGAACAACAGCGCTGACACCGCCGGCCGACGCCGGGCCGCCGGTGCGGCACCCCGAGGCCCCCGCACCGGGCGAGATCATCGGGTCGCACTACGAGTACTGCTTCGGCTGCGGCGGCGGCGTGGCGCACGGACTGCACCTGGAGACGCGGGCCGGCGAGGGCGTGAACGTCACCGCCGAGTTCACGGTCAGGGAGGCCCACCAGGGCGCCCCCGGCCTCGCGCACGGCGGTGTGCTGGCCACGGCCCTGGACGAGACGCTCGGCTCGCTGGGCTGGATGCTGCGGGTGATCGCGGTGACCGGCCGGCTGGAGACGGACTTCCTGCGCCCGGTGCCGGTGGGCACCGAACTGCACCTGACCGCCGAGGCGGTCGCGGTGCACCGCCGCAAGATCTACTGCACGGCCACCGGCCGCATCGGCGGCCCCGACGGGCCGGTCGCGGTGCACGCGAACGCGATGTTCGTCGAGGTCAAGATCGACCACTTCATCGACAACGGCCGCAAGGAAGAGATCCAGGCGGTCATGGCGGACCCCGACCAGGTGAAGGTCGCGCGCGCATTCGAGGTGAACCCGTGAGCCGTCAGCCCGTCGACGTACTCATCCGCCGGGTCGACCCCGAGGTGCCCCTTCCCTCCTACGGTCACCCCGGCGACGCCGGATGCGACCTGGTGACCACCGAGGCCGCCGAGCTGGCGCCCGGTGAGCGGATGGTCCTGCCCACCGGCATCTCGATCGCGCTGCCCGACGGGTACGCCGCGTTCGTCCACCCCCGATCGGGTCTCGCCGCCCGGTGCGGGGTGTCCATGGTCAATGCCCCGGGCACCATCGATGCCGGGTACCGTGGAGAGATCAAGGTGATTGTGGTCAATCTGGACCCGCGCGAGAGCGTGCGGTTCGAGCGGTTCGACCGCGTCGCCCAATTGGTTGTCCAGCAGGTCGAGAGGGTCCGCTTCCACGAGGTGGCGGAACTTCCCGGCTCGGCGCGGGCCGAAGGGGGCTTCGGGTCCACCGGTGGCCACGCTGCCGTGGGGAATGGATTCGCTTCGGTCGCCTGCGACCGGGAAGGACAGTGACGTGTTCGGTCGTCGCCGCAAGCGCAGCGAGGACGTCGTCGAGAGTGCCGACCGCCTCGACGACGTGACCTCCGAGAAGTCGGACGGGGACGCCCTCGCCGACGAGGACGCACACACCGCGGCCGAGAGCCGGATCCGGCTGGAGCCGGGCCCGCGCCCGGACGGGCCGTGGGACGTCTCCGAGGTCCGCGACCCGGCCGAGGGCCGGGTGGACCTGGGCGGACTGTTCGTGCCCGGTGTCGAGGGCATGGAACTGCGGGTCGAGGTCGCCGGTGACGCCATCGTCGCCGCGACCGTGGTGCTGCGCGACAGCGCGGTGCAGCTCCAGGCGTTCGCCGCGCCCAAGCGCGAGGGCATCTGGTCCGAGGTCCGCGAGGAGATCGCGGGTGGCATCACCCAGCAGGGCGGTGTCGTGGACGAGGTCGAGGGCCCCCTCGGCTGGGAGCTGCGGGCCCAGGTGCCCGTGGCGCTGCCCGACGGCACGCAGGGCGTGCAGCTCGTGCGCTTCGTCGGCTGTGACGGGCCGCGCTGGTTCCTGCGCGGTGTGATCTCCGGCCAGGGCGCGGTGCAGCCCCAGACCGCCGGGCTGCTGGAGCAGATCTTCCGGGACACCGTCGTCGTGCGCGGCGAGTCCCCGATGGCGCCCCGCGACCCGATCGTCCTCAAGCTGCCCGAGGACGCCCAGATGGTGGCCGAGGGCCTCCAGCAGGAGGAGCAGGGCTCGCGCTTCGCCGGCGGTGTGGACCGCCTCCAGCGCGGCCCGGAGACCACCGAGGTCCGCTGAGCGGACACCGCCGCGCATCTTCCGGGAGGGGCCGCCGCCCGATGGCCCCCTCACCGGCCGGAATACGACGTTTCGCTGGGCCGGAACTCGCACTGCGAGTTCCGGCCCAGCGGCGTTTCCGCAGGTCTTCGCCGGGCGCGTATGGATCCCGTCAAAGGGGCGCTAATGGCCGTAAGGGAGGCGTCAACAAGGGCCGTACGGAGCGGCGGCGGATGTTTCCTCAAGAGGTCCGTTCATCCGAACCTCTCTAGGAGCACACGATGGCCGACGTGGCCTTCGTCGTCACCACGATCGCGGTCTTCGCGCTGGTGGCTCTCGTCGCCAAGGGGGTGACGAAGCTGTGACCGCCGAGAACGTCGTCGGCCTGGTCGTGGCCGTCGCCCTGCTGGGCTACCTGATCCTCGCCCTCGTCTTCCCGGAGAGGTTCTGACGTCGCACATGAGCCCCGTTCTCTCCGGAGCCCTCCAGCTCACCGCTCTCGTCGCGGCACTGGCGCTGTCCTACCGCCCGCTGGGCGACTACATGGCCCGCGTCTACAGCTCCGAAAAACACCTGCGCCCCGAGAAGTGGATATACCGCCTGATCGGTGCCGACCCCAGAGCTGAAATGCGCTGGCCCGCCTATCTGCGCGGCGTCCTCGCGTTCTCGGCCGTCAGCGTCCTCTTCCTCTACCTGCTCCAGCGGGTCCAGGGCGCGCTGCCCAAGGCGCTGTCGCTCGGCTTCTCCTCGATCAGCCCGGACCAGGCGTTCAACACCGCCGCCTCGTTCGTGGCCAACACCAACTGGCAGTCGTACTCCGGCGAGCAGGCCATGGGCCACGCCGTGCAGACGCTCGGCCTGGCGGTCCAGAACTTCGTCTCCGCTGCCGTCGGCATGGCCGTCGCCGTGGCGCTCGTACGGGGCTTCGCCCGTTCCCGCACCGGCGAACTGGGCAACTTCTGGGCCGACCTGGTCCGCGGCACGGTCCGCGTCCTGATCCCGCTCTCCGTCGTCGGCGCGCTGGTGCTCGTCGCGTGCGGCGCTATCCAGAACTTCGCCGGCATCCACGACATCGGTCAGCTGACCGGCGGCACCCAGCAGGTCAACGGCGGCGCGGTGGCCTCGCAGGAGGTCATCAAGGAACTCGGCACCAACGGCGGCGGCTACTTCAACGCCAACTCCGCCCACCCGTTCGAGAACCCCAACGCCTTCACCAACCTCTTCGAGATCTTCCTGATCCTCGTCATCCCCTTCGCCCTGACGCGGACCTTCGGCAAGCTCGTCGGCAACGTCAGGCAGGGCTACGCGATCCTGGCCACGATGGGCCTGATCTGGCTCGGTTTCACCGCGCTGATGATGTGGACGGAGTACGCCCACCACGGTGCGGCGCTCCAGGCCGCGGGCGGCGCGATGGAGGGCAAGGAGCAGCGCTTCGGCGTCGGCGCCTCCGCGATCTTCGCGACCTCCACCACCCTCACGTCGACCGGCGCGGTGGACTCCTTCCACTCGTCCTTCACCGGCCTCGGCGGCGGCGTCGCCCTGCTCGGGATGATGCTCGGCGAGATCGCGCCCGGCGGCGTCGGCTCCGGCCTCTACGGCATGCTGGTCATGGCGGTCATCGCGGTCTTCATCGCGGGTCTGATGGTCGGCCGGACGCCCGAGTACCTCGGCAAGAAGATCGGCACCCGCGAGATCAAGCTCGCCGCGTGCTACATCCTCATCACCCCGACCCTGGTGCTGGGCTTCACCGCCCTGTCCATGGCGCTGTCCACGCCGCCGGACTCGATCCTCAACGGCGCGGCGAACTCGGTGCACGACAGCGGGGCCCACGGCTTCTCCGAGGTCCTCTACGCCTTCACCTCCGGCGCCAACAACAACGGCTCCGCCTTCGCCGGCCTGAACGCCAACACGCAGTGGTACAACACCACGATCGGCCTCGCCATGCTGCTCGGCCGCTTCCTGCCGATGGTCTTCGTGCTGGCGCTCGCGGGCTCGCTCGCCGAGCAGAAGCCCGTACCCGAGACGGCGGGCACCCTGCGCACCGAGAAGCCGCTTTTCGCGGGCCTCCTCGTCGGCGCGATCCTGATCATCACCGGCTTGACCTACTTCCCGGCCCTGGCCCTCGGCCCGATGGCGGAGGGACTCTCATGAGCACGACCACCCCTGTCCGCACCGAGCCCGAGGGCCCCGCGGACGACCGTCCCCAGGGCGGCGAGGAGCACGGCCGGGTCTCCGGCGGCCTCTTCGACCCGGCCCAGCTGCTGAAGTCCCTCCCGGACGCCTTCCGCAAGCTCGACCCCCGGGTGATGGTCAAGTCCCCGGTGATGTTCGTCGTCCTGATCGGCTCGGTGGTCACCACCGCCCTGGCGCTCCGGCACCCCGGCGAGTGGTTCGGCTGGGCGATCACGGTCTGGCTCTGGCTGACCGTCCTCTTCGCCAACCTCGCCGAGGCCGTCGCCGAGGGCCGCGGCAAGGCCCAGGCGGACACCCTGCGCAAGGCCAAGACCGACACGGTGGCCCGGCGCCTGAACGGCGACACCGAGGAGTCGGTGCCCGGCACCGAGCTGCGCGTGGGCGACCTCGTCGTCTGCGAGGCCGGCGACGTCATCCCGGGTGACGGCGACGTCGTCGAAGGGGTGGCCTCCGTCGACGAGTCGGCCATCACGGGCGAGTCGGCCCCCGTCATCCGCGAGTCGGGCGGTGACCGCTCGGCGGTCACCGGCGGCACCAAGGTGCTGTCCGACCGCATCGTCATCAAGATCACGACGAAGCCGGGCGAGACCTTCATCGACCGGATGATCAACCTGGTCGAGGGCGCCGCCCGCCAGAAGACGCCGAACGAGATCGCGCTCAACATCCTGCTCGCCTCGCTCACCATCGTCTTCCTGCTGGCCGTCATCACCCTCCAGCCGTTCGCGATCTACGCGGGCGCCGAGCAGTCGATGATCATCCTGGCGGCGTTGCTCGTCTGCCTCATCCCGACCACCATCGGGGCGCTGCTCTCCGCCATCGGCATCGCGGGCATGGACCGGCTCGTCCAGCGCAACGTCCTGGCGATGTCCGGACGGGCGGTCGAGGCGGCGGGCGACGTCTCGACGCTGCTGCTCGACAAGACCGGCACCATCACCTACGGCAACCGCCAGGCGTCGGAGTTCGTGCCCGTCAAGGGCACGATGGCCGCCGAGGTCGCGGACGCCGCCCAGCTGTCCTCGCTGGCCGACGAGACGCCCGAGGGCCGCTCGATCGTCGTCCTCGCCAAGGAGAAGTACGGCTTGCGCGAGCGCCACGAGGGCGAGCTCGTCGGCGCCGAGTGGGTGCCCTTCACCGCCCAGACCCGTATGTCGGGCGTCGACGTGGAGGGCCGCAAGGTCCGCAAGGGCGCGACCGGTTCGGTCATCGCCTGGGTCGAGGAGCAGGGCGGCACCGTCGCCGAGGACGCCCGCAAGCTCACCGACGACATCTCGCAGGCCGGCGGCACCCCGCTGCTCGTCGCTCTGGAAGACGACAAGGGCGCACGCGTCCTGGGCGTCATCCACCTCAAGGACGTCGTCAAGGAGGGCATGCGCGAGCGCTTCGACGAACTGCGTGCCATGGGCATCAAGACCGTCATGATCACGGGGGACAACCCGCTGACGGCCAAGGCCATCGCGGAGGAGGCCGGCGTCGACGACTTCCTCGCCGAGGCCACGCCCGAGGACAAGATGGCCCTCATCAAGCGCGAGCAGGCCGGCGGCAAGCTCGTGGCGATGACCGGCGACGGTACGAACGACGCGCCCGCGCTCGCCCAGGCGGACGTCGGCGTGGCCATGAACACCGGCACCTCGGCCGCCAAGGAGGCCGGGAACATGGTGGACCTGGACTCCAACCCCACCAAGCTCATCGAGATCGTCGAGATCGGCAAGCAGCTGCTCATCACGCGCGGCGCCCTGACGACCTTCTCGATCGCCAACGACGTGGCGAAGTACTTCGCCATCATCCCGGCGATGTTCGCGGTGGCCTACCCGGGCCTGGACAAGCTCAACGTCATGGGCCTGACCTCGCCGGAGTCGGCGATCCTGTCGGCCGTCATCTTCAACGCGCTGATCATCGTGGCCCTGGTGCCGCTCGCCCTCAAGGGCGTCCGCTACCGCCCGATGAGCGCGGACAGCATGCTCCGCCGCAACCTCGGCATCTACGGACTGGGCGGCCTCATCGCCCCGTTCATCGGCATCAAGCTCATCGACATGCTCATCTCCCTCATCCCTGGCATCGGGTGACGTCACCATGAACAACTCCGTCAGCAACACGGCCCGCCTGCTGGGTGCGGGGCTGCGCGCCCTGCTCGTCCTCACGGTGGTCTGCGGGGTGATCTACCCCCTGGTGGTCACCGGCATCGCGCAGGCGGTCTTCCACGACAAGGCCAACGGTTCGGAGGTGACGGTGGACGGCAAGTCCGTCGGCTCCGAGCGGCTCGGCCAGAGCTACAACCTTGCGGACCGGCAGGACAAGGACGGCAACCCGCTGCCGGACCCGAGGTTCTTCCAGCCGCGGGTCTCGGCGGCCGGGGCCAACACCGAGAACACCCAGTACAAGATCGTGGTGTCGGGCGCGTCCAACCTCGCCGCCGACAGCAAGGTCCTGCTGAAGTCCGTCGAGCAGCGCCGCGCGGATGTCGCCGCCTTCAACGGCGTCCGGCCGTCGTCGGTGCCGGTGGACGCCCTGACGGCCTCGGCCTCCGGGCTCGACCCGGACATCTCACCGGAGTACGCCCGCCTCCAGGCGGCGCGCGTCGCCAAGGCCAACGGCCTGCCGCAGGGCGCGGTCGACCGGCTCGTCGAGGACCACGTCGACGGACGGATCCTGGGCTTCATGGGCGAGGAGCGCGTCAACGTCCTGAAGCTGAACGTGGCGCTCCAGAAGCTGGCGGCCAAGGGCTAGGGGAACGGGCCGAGGGCCCCGCGGCCGTCACGGAGACAGGCCGGGCACCGCGTGTGCCCGGCCTGTCCGGCGTCGTGCCCTTGGGGTACAGTTCCGGTTGACCGCAAGAACGATCTTGCCGTCACGTCCGGTGAACGACCGAGGAGGTGAGACCCATTACCGCTGTAGCAGGCTGGGTGCTCTCCTGTCACGGTCCGACGGTTCACCACGGATAGGTGAACCGGGAGAGCGCCCTTCGGTCATCCGAAAGGCTCTCATGTCCGCTTCCCTCACCGCCCCTTCCCTTTCCGCCCTCGTCGCCAGGCTGCGCGCCGCCGGCTGTGTCTTCGCCGAGGACGAGGCGGACCTGATCGCCTCCACCGCGGCGTCACCCGCCGAGGCCGAGGCCATGGCGGACCGCCGGGCCGCCGGACTGCCGCTCGAACACGTCCTCGGCTGGGCCGCGTTCTGCGGCCTGCGCATAGCCGTGGACCAGGGCGTCTTCGTCCCCCGCCGCCGCACCGAGTTCCTCGCCGGCCACGCCCTCGCGCTCACCCGGCCGGGAGCCGTCGTCCTCGACCTGTGCTGCGGCACCGGTGCGCTCGGCGCGGCGGTCGCCGCCGCCGTGCCCGCCGTGGAGCTGCACGCCGCCGACATCGACCCGGCGGCGGTGCGCTGCGCCCGCCGCAACGTCCCCGACCACGTCGGCCGCGTGTACGAGGGCGACCTCTACGCGCCCCTGCCCGCCACGCTGCGGGGCCGCGTCGACGTGCTGGTCGCCAACGGGCCGTACGTGCCGACCGAGGCGATCGGGCTCCTGCCCCCCGAGGCCCGTGACCACGAACCCCTGGTCGCGCTCGACGGCGGTGCCGACGGCCTCGACGTCCAGCGCCGCGTGACCGCCGAGGCGGCGCGGTGGCTGGCGCCCGGCGGCGCCCTGCTCGTCGAGACCAGCGAGCGACAGGCACAGCGCACGGCCGAGCTCTTCACGGACCACGGCCTGACGCCGCGGATCGTCACGTGCGACGACCTGTACGCCACCGTCGTCGTCGGCGAGTTGAGAAAAACGCCTGCGCGCTGACGCGCGTTGACGCCACACGGTGAGCCAGTGGCATCAACCTGGCCGGGGAACGGTGCGCGTCACGCGGCCCGGTGGGGCGTGACCGGCCCGGCCGGCGGTCCGCTCACCACACGTCGCCCGGCCGCCAGTCGCACGTCAGCTCCCCGTCCAGGTCGACGTCCACGCCAGGAACCGGCATCACATAGATGCAGCCGTCCTCCTCCGCCGTGCGTTCGACGCCGGTCGGGGCGAGGACGGAGGCCGGGCCCCGCCACAGCCGCCAGCCGCGGCCCGTGTACAGCGGGACCGCCTCGTCGGAGGCGCCCAGGGCGCCCAGTTGGTACCCGCCGTCGCGCAGGACGCGCTCCAGGGCCGCCATCACGGTCGAGCCGTGGCCTTGGCGGCGGCGGTCGGCGCGGACGGCCACGGCCTCCACGTAGCCCGTGCGCAGCGCGCGCCCGCCGTGCAGCAGACGGCGCTGCACCAGCGAGCCGTGGGCGATCAGCTCACCGGCGTCGTGGACCAGCGCGTGGACGCCGCAGAGGGTGTGGTCCCAGTCCTCGTCCGTGAAGTCGCCCTCGAAGGCGTCGTCCATCAGGGCCCGGACGGCCGCCAGCTCGGCGGCGGTGAGGGCGGAGGTGTGGGCGGTGCGCAGCTCGGTCATGGCGTCCTCACGTCGGGGGCGGACCCGGGCGGCGCCATTGTGCCCGGGTCGCTCACGCGTGCGCACGGGATTTCCGCCCACGGCCCGCCCCCGCAGGACACGGCCGCGGGCGTCAGGACCGCGTCAATACCTGCCGCCTGAGCGACCCCGGCCCCATTTGTCCGAATCCTTGGCCGTAAGGTCGACCGTACGCGGCAGTGTGGCACCTCAGGACGGAGCACCGACCCGAACGCCGTCGCGACTCGTGAAAGACAATGGGGCCATGGGACGCGGGAACCTTCGCATCTACCTCGGCGCGGCGCCGGGCGTCGGAAAGACCTACGCCATGCTCTCCGAGGCGCACCGGCGGACGGAGCGCGGCACCGACGTCGTCGTCGGCTTCGTGGAGCACCACGGCCGGCCGCGCACCGAGGTCATGCTCCACGGCCTGGAGGAAGTGCCCCGCCGCGAGCTGACCTACCGCGACTCGTGCTTCACGGAGATGGACGTCGACGCCGTCCTCGCCCGCCGCCCGGCCGTCGCCCTCGTGGACGAGCTGGCGCACACCAACGTCCCCGGCTCGCGCAACACCAAGCGCTGGCAGGACGTCGAGGAACTGCTCCAGGCCGGCATCGACGTCGTCTCCACGGTCAACATCCAGCACCTGGAGTCGCTGGGCGACGTCGTCGAATCGATCACGGGCGTACGGCAGCGCGAGACCGTGCCCGACGAGATCGTGCGCCGCGCGGACCAGATAGAGCTGGTCGACATGTCGCCGCAGGCACTGCGCCGGCGGATGGCCCACGGCAACATCTACAAGCCGGACAAGGTCGACGCCGCCCTCTCCAACTACTTCCGTCCCGGCAACCTCACCGCGCTGCGCGAGCTGGCCCTGCTGTGGACGGCCGACCGCGTCGACGAGTACCTGCGGCAGTACCGCACCGACCACAGCGTCTCCACCATCTGGCACGCCCGCGAGCGCATCGTCGTCGGCCTGACCGGCGGCCCCGAGGGACGTACGCTCATCCGCCGCGCAGCCCGCATGGCCGCCAAGGGCTCGGGCAGCGAGATCCTCGCCGTCTACATCGCCCGCAGCGACGGCCTGACCTCCGCCTCCCCGAAGGAGCTGGCGGTCCAGCGCACCCTGGTCGAGGACCTGGGCGGCACGTTCCACCACGTCATCGGGGACGACGTGCCGGCCTCGCTGCTGGAGTTCGCCCGCGGGGTCAACGCCACCCAGATCGTGCTGGGCTCCAGCCGCCGCAAGACCTGGCAGTACGTCTTCGGACCCGGCGTGGGCGCGACCGTGGCCCGCGACTCCGGCCCCGACCTCGACGTGCACATCGTCACGCACGAGGAGGTCGCCAAGGGCCGCGGCCTGCCCGTGGCGCGCGGCGCCCGGCTGAGCCGGGGCCGGACCGTGGCCGGCTGGCTGGTCGGCGTCGGCGGCCCGGCGCTGCTCAGCCTGATGCTGACGCTCGTCGTCCCCGACCTCGGGCTCGCCAACGACATGCTGCTGTTCCTGACCGCGACGGTCGGGGCGGCCCTGCTCGGCGGCGCGTTCCCGTCGCTGGCCTCGGCGGCCTTCGGCTCGCTCCTGCTGAACTACTACTTCGTCGAACCCGTCCACCAGTGGACGATCACCGACACCAAGAACATCGTCGCCATCACGATATTCGTCCTCGTCGCGATCTCCGTCGCGTCGGTCGTCGACGTGGCGGCGCGCCGCACCCACCAGGCGGCCCGGCTGCGCGCCGAGTCGGAGATACTCTCCTTCCTCGCCGGCAGCGTCCTGCGCGGCGAGACCAGCCTGGACGCCCTGCTGGAGAGGGTCCGCGAGACCTTCGGCATGGAGTCCGTGGCCCTGCTGGAACGCGCCAGCGAGGTCGACCCCTGGACCTGTGCGAGCAGCGTCGTGACCACCGACGGCAAGCCGCTGCTGCGCCCCGACGACGCCGACGTGGAAATGCCGGTGGGCGACAACCTGGCGCTCGCCCTGTCCGGCCGGGTGCTGCCCGCCGAGGACCGGCGCGTGCTCGCCGCCTTCGCCGCCCAGGCCGCGGTGGTCCTGGACCGCCAGCGGCTGGTGGGGGAGGCCGAGCGGGCCCAGGAGCTCGCCGAGGGCAACCGCATCCGCACCGCCCTCCTCGCGGCCGTCAGCCACGACCTGCGCACCCCGCTCGCCGCCATCAAGGCCGCCGTCACCTCCCTGCGCTCGGACGACGTGGCCTGGTCGGAGGAGGACGAGGCCGAGCTGCTGGCCGGCATCGAGGACGGCGCCGACCGCCTCGACCACCTCGTCGGCAACCTGCTCGACATGTCCCGGCTCCAGACCGGCACCGTGACCCCGCTGATCAGGGAGATCGACCTGGACGAGGTCGTCCCGATGGCCCTGGGCGGGGTGCCCGAGGGCAGCGTCACCCTGGACATCCCGGAGACGCTGCCCATGGTCGCCGTCGACCCCGGCCTGCTGGAGCGCAGTGTCGCCAACATCGTCGAGAACGCCGTCAAGTACAGCCCCGGCGGAACGCCCGTCCTCGTCGCCGCCAGCGCCCTGGGCGACCGCGTCGAGCTCAGGGTCGCCGACCGGGGGCCCGGCGTGCCCGACAGCGCCAAGGACCGGATCTTCGAGCCGTTCCAGCGCTACGGGGACGCGCCGCGCGGTGCCGGGGTCGGGCTCGGCCTCGCCGTCGCGCGCGGCTTCGCCGGGGCCATGGGCGGCACCCTGGCCGCCGAGGACACCCCCGGTGGCGGCATGACCATGGTGCTGACGCTGCGGGCCGCGGCCGGCCGGCCGCCCGTGCGCGCGGACCTCCCGGCCCAGATCACGACGTGAGACCGGGTGCCGTCACCCGGCCCCAGGCGGCGCCGGCGGCCGCGGTGGTACCGAACGAACCGGATCCAGCAGCCGGGCCCCGAGGCGGGGCCGGCACGAACGACGAAGGTGGTCCAGCATGAACCGGGTGCTCGTGGTGGATGACGAGCCGCAGATCGTCCGCGCTCTCGTGATCAACCTGAAGGCGCGGAAGTACGAGGTCGACGCCGCGCCCGACGGCGCCACCGCCCTCCAGCTCGCCGCCGCGCGCCACCCCGACGTGGTCATCCTCGACCTCGGTCTGCCCGACATGGACGGCGTCGAGGTGATCAAGGGCCTGCGGGGCTGGACCCGGGTGCCGATCCTGGTGCTGTCGGCCCGGCACACCTCGGACGAGAAGGTCGAGGCCCTCGACGCCGGCGCCGACGACTACGTCACCAAGCCGTTCGGCATGGACGAGCTGCTCGCCAGACTCCGCGCCGCGGTGCGCCGGGCGGAGCCGACGGGGCCCTCGGCCGCCGGCGACGACGCCATCGTCGAGACGGAGGCCTTCACGGTCGACCTCGCGGCGAAGAAGGTCAACCGCGGCGGCAAGGACGTGCGGCTCACGCCGACCGAGTGGCACCTGCTGGAGGTGCTCGTCCGCAATACGGGCCGTCTCGTGAGCCAGAAGCAGCTGTTGCAGGAGGTCTGGGGCCCGTCGTACGGGACGGAGACGAACTACCTGCGGGTCTACATGGCGCAGCTGCGGCGGAAGCTGGAGCAGGACCCCTCCCACCCGGCGCACTTCATTACGGAGCCGGGGATGGGATACCGGTTCGAGGGGTGAGGGTGCGGCCGGGGGTCCGGGGCGGCATGGGCGTTCGAAGGCGACCCGGGCAGACGGCGGGCCCGGCCCCGGTACGCTGGGTACATGAGCGCCGTACCCCGTTCCGAGAAGCCGACCGGCCGCTTTCGCCGGATGCTGGACCGGCTGTCCACCTCCCAGGAGGAGCTGCGCGACGCCGAGCTTCAGCAGGACGCGGAGGCGACGGGCTGCACGAAGATATGTGACTGCGACGATCGTCAGATCGTCAAGGTCACCGGCACGCTGCGGACCGTCACGCTGCGGCCGCGCGCCGGGGTGCCCGCGCTGGAGGCCGAGCTGTTCGACGGCTCGGCCGCACTCGACGTCGTCTGGCTGGGGCGCCGCTCCATAGCCGGGATAGAGCCCGGCCGTAAGCTGATCGCCTCCGGCCGGATCTCCATGAGCCGCGGCCGGCGGGTGCTGTTCAATCCCCGATACGAACTCCGACCGCTCGGACAGGAGTAGCCGTTGCCGTCTCACGACAAGCCGACGGACCCGCAGACGACGCACAGCGCGGACTCGCGCGCGGCCACCGAAGCCGCCCTGTTCGAGGCATTCGGCGGGGTCCGGGGCATGGTGGAGACCACCGTTCCCGGCCTGGTCTTCGTCGCCGTCTACACGGTCAAGCGGGACATCCACGTCGCCGCGATCGCCGCCCTCGGCCTCTCCCTGGTGCTGGGGATCGCGCGGCTGGTGCGCAAGGACACCCTCAAGCACGCCTTCAGCGGCGTCTTCGGGGTCGCCTTCGGCGCCGTCTTCGCGATGATGTCCGGCGATGCCAAGAACTTCTACCTGCCCGGCATGCTCTACACGCTGGGACTGGCCATCGCCTACATCGTCACGTCGATCGCCGGCTACCCCCTGCTGGGCCTGATCCTCGGCCCGGTGTTCAAGGAGAACCTCTCCTGGCGCACCCGCAACCCCGGACGCAAGGTCGCGTACACCAAGGCCAGCTGGGCCTGGGGGCTGATCCTGCTCGCGAAGTCGGCCGTGCTCTTCCCGCTGTACTGGTGGGGTGACGCCACCCAGCTGGGCTGGGTCAAGGTGGCCCTCGGTATCCCGCCGATGCTGCTCTCGGTCTATCTGACCTGGATCTTCCTGGCCAAGGCGCCGCCGCCGATCGACGTGTTCGCCGAGATGGAGGCCGCCGAGGCCGCCGAACGCGAGAGGAAGGCGGAGAGGGAGCGCGTCGCGCAGCCCCAGCCGCCGAGCTACTGAGACGCGCGGCACGAGGACGACAAGCGGAAGGCCCCGGGAACCGACTGGTCCCGGGGCCTTCCGCTTGTCGTCCTCGCCGTCGGCGTCCGCCGTCGGCCGCGTCACTCGGACGCGGCGTCCTCGCGGCGTACCGAGAGCAGGTCCTCCAGCTGCTCCTCGCGCGCCGGGGACGCCACGAACAGCAGCTCGTCACCGGCTTCGAGGGCGTCCTCGCGGTTCGGGGTGAGGACGCGGTTGCCACGGATGATCGTGACCAGGGAGGTGTCCTCCGGCCAGTCGACGTCGCCGACCCGGGTGCCGGCCAGCGCCGCCTCGGGCGGCAGGGTCAGCTCCACGAGGTTGGCGTCGCCCTGGCTGAAGCGCAGCAGGCGCACCAGGTCGCCGACGCTCACGGCCTCCTCGACCAGCGCGGACATCAGACGCGGGGTGGAGACGGCGACGTCCACGCCCCAGGCCTCGTTGAACAGCCACTCGTTCTTCGGGTTGTTCACCCGGGCCACGACGCGGGGAACCCCGTACTCGGTCTTGGCCAGCAGCGACACGACGAGGTTGACCTTGTCGTCACCGGTGGCAGCGATCACCACGTTGCAGCGCTGCAGCGCCGCCTCGTCGAGCGAGGTGATCTCGCACGCGTCGGCCAGCAGCCACTCGGCCAGCGGCACCCGCTCCACCGAGATGGCGGACGGCGCCTTGTCGATGAGCAGGACCTCGTGCCCGTTCTCCAGCAGCTCGCCCGCGATGGAACGGCCGACGGCCCCCGCACCAGCGATAGCAACCCTCATCGGTGCGCCTCCTCGGGCCCCTGCGAGAACGCCGCCTCGACCTTCTCGACCTCGTCGGTGCGCATCATCGCGTGCACCAGATCGCCTTCCTGCAGCACCGTCGCCGACGTCGGCAGGATGGCCTCGCCCAGCCGGGTGATGAACGCGACCCGCACGCCGGTCTCCTCCTGGAGCAGGCTCACCTTCTGGCCCACCCAGGCCTCGGCCACGGGCACCTCGGCGAGCTGGACGCCACCGCTGGGGTCGCGCCACAGCGGCTCCGCGCCGGACGGCAGCAGGCGGCGCAGCATCTGGTCCGCGGTCCACCGGACGGTGGCCACGGTGGGGATGCCCAGCCGCTGGTAGACCTCGGCGCGGCGGGGGTCGTAGATGCGGGCCGCCACGTTCTGCACGCCGAACATCTCGCGCGCCACCCGGGCCGCGATGATGTTGGAGTTGTCGCCGCTGCTCACCGCGGCGAACGCGCCGGCCTCCTCGATGCCCGCCTCACGCAGGGTGTCCTGGTCGAAGCCGACCCCCGTCACCCGGCGGCCGCCGAACCCGGAGCCGAGGCGCCGGAAGCTCGTCGGGTCCTGGTCGATCACGGCGACCGTGTGACCTTGCTGTTCGAGGGTCTGGGCGAGGGCCGAGCCCACCCGCCCGCACCCCATGATCACGATGTGCACGACGCTTACCCCATACTCCGGATTACCGCGTTGACCTGCACAGACACCCTGCTCACATCTTCCTTTTCCGGCTCACGGCCCCACGGGAGGCTCCTCGTGGGTACGACGCGACGCGCCCACGGGACGTCTGTCCCCGCCGGCGCACGTCACCACCGTATCCGTAACCCTTCCCGCACCGGGCGCCCGGACCGCCGTCCGGGCCCGTGGGCCGTCGCCGGGCCTGAAAGCGGGCCGTAGCGGTCACCCAGTGTGTCCGGACGGCGGGCACAGCGTCCGAGCGGATGATCAAGGAGGTGCTTGAATGCCCCGATGACGGAAACCCTCGATCCTTCCTGCGCCTCCCTCGGCCTCCGCGTCCTGAACGTCTTCCGCGGCACCTCCGGCGGGGGCGGCAACCCGCTCGGCGTGGTGACGAACGGGGCCGCCTGCCCCGGCGAGGAGCGGCGCCGCGCCCTGGCCGCCCGGCTCGGCTACAGCGAGACGATCTTCATCGACGACGCCGAGCGCGGAGTGGTGGACATCCACACCCCCAGCGTCCGGCTGCCCTTCGCGGGCCACCCCCTGGTGGGCGCCGCCTGGCTGCTCGGCCCCGGGGTGAGCGTCCTGCGCCCGCCGGCCGGCGAGGTGGCCGTGCGCCGCGAGGGCGAGGTGATCTGGGTGCGCGGGCGCGCCGAGTGGGCCCCGGGCCGGCGCACCGAGCAGTACGGATCGGTGGCCGAGGTCGACGCGCTGCCCGCGCCGCCGCCGGGGGAGGGCTGGCTCTACGCCTGGGCCTGGCAGGACGAGAAGGCGGGCGTGGTGCGGGCGCGGGGCTTCCCGCGCCGCGGCGACTCCGTCGTGGAGGACGAGGCGACGGGGGCGTCGGCGCTGGTGCTGACGGACGAGCTGGGGCGCCCCCTCGACATCCGGCAGGGCGTGGCGTCGCGGATCCTGACCCGCCCGCACGCCGACGGCACGATCGAGCTGGGCGGCACGGTCGCGCCGGCGGGCCCGGCGCCGGCGGTGTGAGCGCCGCGGGCGGGGTCCGCCGGGAGCCGCGGATGGCCGGATCCGGCCGGTCCGACGGGCCGCCGCGGGTGGCCGGTCCTCGCCCGCCGCGCCGCAGTCGGCGCGACGCCGCCGGTCAGGGCGCCGACGGGTGAGCGGGCTGGTCCGCCCCGTCGAAGAGGTGGACAGACCATGGGCGTAAGTCTGTTCGGTATTCGTGACGAAGATCGGACACACTGTCATCTGCGTGGTTAGGATGATCCGCGTATTCCGCTTCCGGACGGGACGTCAGGACGCCGACCTGTCCCTTTGACCCAGCCACCGCTGGGAGGTGCCCCCAGCGCATGCCCCCTTCGTCCAAGAGGAATTGATGTCACATCACATAACGGAGGCGGTGATCTGGTGCCTGGCCCTCGCGCTGATCGTCGTCGCGGTCCTGCTGGCGCGCCAGCGGACGATCACCGACGGAGTGCGCAGGCGCGTCGCCCAGCTCGAAGAGAGCCTGCGGGCGCGTGACGAGGAGGTCGGCCACCTGGTCGGCGTCCGGCTGCCGGCGGTGGCGGACGCCGTCAGCCAGGAAGTGCCGCTGCCCGGACCGCTCGACGAGCGGCTCGCGGGCACCGCCTTCGCCCAGCACCTCCAGTCCGTGATGGACCTGTTCGCCCGGGCCGTCGAGAAGGCGCAGGCCCGCGCCGACCAGTCGGCCAAGGCCGCGCTCAAGGCGTCGATGCGCGCCCTCCAGGGGCTGGCGCACGAACAGCAGCTCGCCATCTCCGAGATGCAGGACCGGCACGACAATCCGGACGTGCTCCGCGACCTGCTGGAGATCGACCACGCCAACTCCCAGTTCGGCCGCCGTGCCCAGGCCATCGCCGTGCTCTGCGGCTCCTGGCCCGGCCGGCAGCGCGTCGCCTCCCCGCTCACCGACGTGGTCCGGGGCGCCACCTCCCGCATCCGCGACTACCGCCGCGTCCGCGTGCACGGCGGCCAGGAGGACCTGGCCATCGTCAGCCGGGCCGTGGAGCCCGTGGTCCTCGCCGTCGCCGAGCTGCTCGACAACGCCGCACGCCACTCCCAGCCCAACACCACGGTCGAGGTCAGCCTCCAGCCCGTGCACAACGGCGCCTGCGTCGTCATCGACGACGCAGGGGTCGGCATGGACGGCCAGGAAGTGCAGCAGGCCGTCGCGATGCTCTCCGGCCGGCGGCCCGTGGACGTCTCCCGCCTCGGCGACCCCCCGCAGTTCGGCTTCCCGGTCATCGGCGTGCTCGCGGCGCGCTACGGCTTCAGCGTCTCGGTCGACACGCGCTCGCCCTACGGCGGTGTGCGGGCCGTCCTCTTCCTGCCCAGCGCCCTGCTGACCCAGCTGGAGATCGACGGGCCCAGCACCGCCCCGCTGGGCGGCCGCAACCGCGCCGCCCACGGCCCCGCCGCCGCGCCACGCCAGCCCGCCCGTACGCAT
Source organism: Streptomyces cinnamoneus (assembly GCF_002939475.1). Lineage (NCBI taxonomy): Bacteria > Bacillati > Actinomycetota > Actinomycetes > Kitasatosporales > Streptomycetaceae > Streptomyces > Streptomyces cinnamoneus. Next base: position 5,325,835 of record NZ_PKFQ01000001.1, read on the forward strand.
GACGCCCGGCCGCACGCCCGCCCCGAGCGGACCCACGCCCCCGCGGAGCGGGCGCCCCAGCCCCGTCCGGCGGACGACGCCGCCCCGGCCGCCGCCCCGGACCCGGACGTCCCGAGCGCCCCGGCCGCCCCGCCCGTGATCGGCTCCACGGCCGGCGGACTGCCCAAGCGCCGCCGCCGGCAGCCCGGAGCGGGCCCGCGCAGCAGGCCCTCGGCGCCGCTGCCCGGCGACATCCCCAAGGAGCGCACGGCCGAGGAGACCGCCCGGCGCATGGGCGCGTTCGCGCGCGGCACCCGGTCCGGCCGGACCGGCAACCACCCTCTTCCGCACCTCCCTCACCACTCCGGCGGCCAGGCCACCGGACCGCGGCCCCAGGACCCCGGCCCCGCCCGGGGCCACGGCGGCCCGCCGTCCGGCCAGGTCCCCGGACAGCCGCCCGGCAGCCAGGCATTCCCCCCTCCGCCCGGTGCCTTCGGCCCCACCCCCGCAGAAGACGAAGGGAACCCGCACGCGTGAACGACCACATGAACAAAGAGCTCGGCTGGATGCTCGACGAGGTCGTGAAGATGCCGGAGGCCCGGCACGCCATCCTCCTCTCCGCCGACGGCATGCTGCGCGCCCACTCCCAGGGCATCGACCGCGACGAGGCGGAGCGCCAGGCCGCCGCCCTCTCCGGCCTGCAGTCCATCAGCCGCTCCACCGCCGAGTTCTGCACCCACCCCCACCACCAGGACAGCCCCTGGCGGCAGACGCTCATCGAGTTCGCGCACGGCTACGTCTTCCTCATCGCCGCCGGCCCCGGCGCCTACCTCGCGGTCTCCGCGGGCGAGGACGTCGACATGGAAGCCGTCACCTACCGCATGCAGAAGACCGTCGACCGCCTCGGCAAGGAACTGGTCAGCCCGCCCCGGCAGGACGCCTGGCAGGGCCCGGGCAGCCCGGCATGACACCGCCCGCGTCGCGGCGCGACAAAGGGCTGGTACGCCCGTACGTCGTCACCGAGGGCCGGTCGCACCCCACGCGCAACACCTTTGACCTGGTCACCCTCGTCATGGCGCACGGCGACCGGCCGCTCGGCGGGCTCAGCCCCGAAAAGCGCGCGCTCATGGAACTCTGCCTCGGCGGCGCCCTGTCCGTCGCCGAGATCGCCGGCCACCTGATGCTGCCCGTCAGTGTCACCAAGGTGCTGCTCGGCGATCTCGTGGACAGCGGCCACCTCACCACCCGGGCCCCCATCCCCTCGGCACAGCTGCCCGAGGCCCAGATCCTCCAGGAGGTGCTCGATGGACTCCGTGCTCGCCTCTGACGGAGACCTCTATCTGCCCCGGACCGTGCGCACCGCCGCCAAGATCCTCGTCGTCGGGCACTTCGCCGTCGGCAAGACCACCTTCGTCGGCTCGCTGTCGGAGATCCGCCCGCTGCGTACCGAGGAGACGATGACGCAGGCCGGGGCGCTCGTCGACGACCTGGCCGGCATCGACGGCAAGACCACCACGACCGTCGCCATGGACTTCGGCCGGCTCACGCTCAGCGACAGCCTCGTCCTCTACCTCTTCGGCGCCCCCGGCCAGCAGCGCTTCACCCGGCTCTGGCAGGACATGACCCGGGGCGCGCTCGGCGCCCTCGTGCTCGCCGACACCCGGCGGCTGGAGCAGTCCTTCGACGTCATGGGGCTGCTGGAGGAGCACGGGCTGCCCTACGCGGTGGCGGTCAACCACTTCGACGGCGCCCCGGTCCACCCCGAGGAGGAGATCCGCGAGGCCCTCGACCTGCTCCCCGAGACCCCGCTGATCACCTGCGACGCCCGCGACCGGATCTCCTCCACCCGCGCGCTCATCACGCTCGTCGAGTACCTCAGCACCCGCACCGCCCAGGAGCCCGTGTGACCTACCGCCCCGACGCCGGCCCCCTGCCGCCCGCCGCCCCGCCGCCGGGCTGTCCGGCCCACCGGGCGCACGGGCCGGCGACGCCGCTGTACGGGCCCGACTTCGCCGCGGACCCCCACGCCGTCTACCGGCGGCTGCGGGAGCAGGGGCCCGCGGCCCCCGTGGAGCTGGCGCCCCGGGTGCGGGCCACCCTCGTCACCGACTACCGGGCCGCGCTCGAAGTGCTGCGCAGCCCGGAACGGTTCGCCAAGGACGCCCGCCGCTGGCGGGCGCTGGCCGAGGGCCGCGTCGAGGCGGACAACCCGGTCGTGCCGATGATGGCCTACCGGCCCAACTGCCTGTTCTCCGACGGCGACGACCACCGCCGCTACCGCCAGGCCGTCGACGACAGCCTCGCCCGCATCGACCCCAACGCCCTGCGGGGCTACGTCGAGCGCAGCGCCGACAGCCTCATCGACCGCTTCACCACCCTGGGTGAGGCCGACCTTCTCGGCTCGTACGCCAAGGTCCTGCCGCTGCTCGTCTTCCAGCAGCTCTTCGGCTGCCCGCCCGAGCTGGGCGACCGGCTCGTCGAGGGCTTCTCCGGCATCTTCGACGGCGTCGACGCGGAACGGGCCGACGCGCTCATCACCAGCAGCCTCCTGGAGCTCATCGCCCTCAAACGCCGGCAGCCCGGCGCCGACGTCACCTCCTGGCTGATGGCCCATCCGGTCCAGCTCGACGACGAGGAGATGCTCCACCAGCTCGTCGTCCTCATCGGCGCCGGCACCGAGCCCCAGCAGAACCTCATCGCCAACGCGCTGCGGCTGCTGCTCTCCGACGACCGCTTCGCCGGCGACCTGGCCGGCGGCAGCATGCCCGTCGAGGACGCCCTCGACGAGGTCCTCTGGCTCGACCCGCCGATGGCCAACTACGCGGTCCACTACCCGACGGCCGACCTCGACTTCGGGGGCGTGCCGCTGAACGCCGGCGAGCCCGTCGTCGTCAGCTTCGCCGCCGCCAACACCGATCCCGCCCTGAGCTCCGGCCGCCGCACCGGCAACCGCGCCCACCTCGCCTGGAGCGCGGGCCCGCACCACTGCCCCGCCAAGGACCCGGCCCGGCTCATCGCGGCGACCGCCGTGGAGAAGCTCCTGGACCGGCTCCCCGACCTCGAGCTGGCCGTCCCCGCCGACCGGCTGGTGTGGCGCCCCGGCCCCTTCCACCGCGCCCTCACCGCCCTGCCCGTGCGCTTCCCGCCCGTCCCCGTGCCCGTGGCGGCGCCCGCGCCCGCCCACCCCGGCACCCAGCCGTCCCCACTCGACCGGCCGGCCGCACCCCCGTCCGCCCCCGGCCCGACCCCTGGAGAGAGCCGATGGAACGTCCGACCTGTCCCGTCGCCATCGACCCCGCCGGCCGTGACATCCACGGCGAGGCAGCCCGCATCCGCGCCCACGGCCCGGCGGTCCCCGTGGAGCTTCCTGGTGGCGTGGTGGCATGGTCGGTGAACGGCCAGGCGCTGCTGAAGCGCCTGCTCACCGACCCGCGCGTCTCCAAGGACCCGCGCCGGCACTGGCCCGCCTGGGCCGCCGGCGAGATCTCCCCCGAATGGCCCCTCTACACCTGGGTCGCGGTGCGGAACATGTTCACCGCCTACGGCAGCGAGCACAAAAGGCTCCGCACCCTCGTCTCCAAGGCCTTCACCGCCCGCCGCACCGCCGCCCTGCGCCCCCGCGTCGAACAGATGACCGTCGACCTCCTCGACGGCCTCGCGGCCACGCCGCCCGGTGAGGTCGTCGACCTGCGCGAGGCCTACGCCTACCCCATCCCCATCCAGGTGATCTGCGAGCTGTTCGGCGTCGACGACGAGGAGACCCGCGAGGGCCTGCGCCACTGCGTCGACTCGATCTTCCACACCTCGGCCACGCCCGACGAGGTCACCGCCACCTACGCCGAGCTGTACCGGCTCCTGGGCGGCCTCGTCGCCGCCAAGCGCGAACAGCCCGGCGACGACATGACCAGCGTCCTGATCTCCGCGCGCGACGACGACACCCCCTCGGACGGCACCCAGCTGACCGAGCAGGAGCTCGTCGACACCCTCCTCCTCATGATCGGCGCCGGTCACGAGACCACCGTCAACCTCCTCGACAACGCCATCCACGCCCTGCTCACCCACCCCGAGCAGCTCGCCCACGTCCGCGAGGGCAGGGCCGGCTGGGGCGACGTGATCGAGGAGACGCTGCGCGCCCAGGCGCCCGTCGCCAACCTGCCCCTGCGCTACGCCGTGGAGGACATCGAGCTCGACGGCGGGGTGACCCTCCGCAAGGGCGACGCGATCCTCGCCTCGTACGCCGCCGCGGGCCACGACCCGGCGCTCTACGGTGACGACGGAGCCCGTTTCGATGTGAGACGTGCCACCAAGGAACACCTCTCCTTCGGGCACGGCGTCCACTTCTGCCTGGGCGCCCCGCTGGCCCGCCTGGAGGCGGGCATCGCGCTGCCCGCGCTCTTCGCACGCTTCCCCGGCATGGCGCTCGCCGTGGCCCCCGACGAACTGCGTCAGGTGGACTCTTTCATCTCCAACGGCCACCGGACGCTGCCGGTGCGGCTCCGGCCGTGAGACGGACCACTTGCCGGCCGTGAGACGGACCGCTCGCCGGCCGGCCGTGAGACGGACCACTTGCTTTACCCGCCCGGCGCCGTCCTCCCAGGTCGGCGCCGGGCTTCTTAACGCGCCCTTAACGGATCCCGGGCCCTTCGGGTAGCCGGGTGGGCGACATCGATACCGAACCCTTACGATCCTCTGCGTGTCCAAACTGACCGACCTGCCGAAACGGATCCTCATCGGCCGGGCGCTGCACAGCAACAAGCTCGGGGAGACCCTGCTCCCCAAGCGCATCGCCCTGCCGGTCTTCGCCTCCGACCCGCTCTCCTCCGTGGCGTACGCGCCGGGCGAAGTGCTGCTCGTCCTCTCCGCGGCAGGCGTGTCCGCCTACCACTTCAGCCCGTGGATCGCCGTGGCGGTCGTGGTGCTGATGTTCACGGTGGTCGCCTCGTACCGCCAGAACGTCCACGCCTACCCCAGCGGCGGTGGCGACTACGAGGTCGCCAACGTCAACCTCGGCCCCAAGGCCGGCCTCACCGTCGCCAGCGCCCTGCTCGTCGACTACGTCCTGACCGTCGCGGTCTCCATCGCCTCCGGCATCGAGAACCTCGGCTCCGCCATCCCCTTCGTCGTCGAGCACAAGACGGCCTGCGCCATCGCGGTCATCGTCCTGCTCACCCTGATGAACCTGCGCGGCGTCAGGGAGTCGGGCAAGCTCTTCGCGATCCCCACCTACGTATTCGTCGGCGGCGTCTTCCTGATGATCGCCTGGGGTGCCTACCGCGGCCTGATCGCGGGGGACACGATGAAGGCCCCCACCGCCGACTACACCATCAGCGCCGAGCACCAGGGGCTGGCGGGCTTCGCGCTCGTCTTCCTGCTGCTGCGCGCCTTCTCCTCCGGCTGCGCCGCCCTCACCGGCGTCGAGGCCATCAGCAACGGCGTGCCCGCCTTCCGCAAGCCGAAGTCGAAGAACGCCGCCACCACCCTGGCCCTCATGGGCGGCCTGGCCGTCACCATGTTCTGCGGCATCATCGCCCTGGCCATGGTCACCAAGGTCCGCATGGCCGAGGAGCCGGCCACCCACCTGCTGAACAACGGCACCCCGGTCGGCGAGGAGTACACCCAGAACCCGGTGATCTCCCAGGTCGCCGAGGCGGTCTTCGGCGGCGGCTCGTTCCTCTTCATCCTGCTCGCCGCCGCCACCGCCCTGGTCCTGTTCCTGGCCGCCAACACCGCCTACAACGGCTTCCCGCTGCTCGGCTCGATCCTGGCCCAGGACCGCTACCTGCCCCGCCAGCTGCACACCCGCGGCGACCGGCTGGCCTTCTCCAACGGCATCGTGCTCCTCGCCGGCGCCGCGGCCGTCCTGACCTACATCTACGGGGCCGACTCGACGAAGCTGATCCAGCTCTACATCGTCGGCGTCTTCGTCTCCTTCACCCTGAGCCAGACCGGCATGGTCCGGCACTGGAACCGCCTGCTGGCCGGCGAGACCGACCCGGGCAAGCGCCGCCAGATGATCCGCTCCCGGGCGATCAACACCTTCGGCGCCTTCCTCACCGGCCTCGTCCTCGTCGTCGTGCTGCTGACGAAGTTCACGCACGGCGCCTGGGTCGCCCTCCTCGGCATGGTGATCTTCTACGCCACCATGACCGCCATCCGGAAGCACTACGACCGGGTGGCCGACGAGATCGCCGCCGAGGAGGCGCCGGGCGACGAGACCGTACGGCCCTCCCGCGTGCACTCGATCGTCCTCGTCTCCAAGGTCCACAAGCCGACCCTGCGCGCCCTGGCCTACGCCAAGCTCATGCGCTCCGACACGCTCGAAGCGCTCAGCATCAGTGTCGACCCGGTCGAGACCAAGGCGCTGCGCGAGGAGTGGCACCGCCGCAACATCGACGTGCCGCTGAAGATCCTCGACTCGCCCTACCGCGAGATCACCCGGCCCGTCATCGACTACGTCAAGGGCCTGCGCAAGGAGAGCCCGCGCGACGCGGTCAGCGTCTTCATCCCCGAGTACGTCGTCGGCCACTGGTACGAGCACCTGCTGCACAACCAGAGCGCCCTGCGCCTCAAGGGCCGGCTGCTCTTCACGCCCGGCGTGATGGTCACGTCCGTGCCGTGGCAGCTGGACTCCTCCGAGGTGGCCCGCAAGCGAGCCCGCAAGCGCGCCGAGTGGAACGCGCCGGGTTCGGTGCGGCGCGGGCCGGTGACGCAGCCGAAGAAGGAGAAGGCGGCGACGAAGAAGTAGCGCGTCGCGTCGTGGGGGAGACGCCGGGGTAGCGGAAGCAGCGCGTCGTAGGGGAGACGGCGGCGAGGCGGAAGCAGAGCCTCGCGCAGGAGGAGCCGGCGACGGGGGAGTAGCGCGTCGCGGGTGAGGTGCGGCGGGACGTAGACTGGACGGCTGTTGTCCAGCGGGTCCCGCCGCACTTCCTTTTCCGCTGTTTCTACAGTTTTCCCACTGTCTCAACTGTTTCTACGTACTGGAGCCGGCCGCATGTCGATGGAACCGCAGGAATCGCTGGTCGGCGAGGAGTACGAGGTCGAGGTCGGCCCGGTGGCCCACGGCGGCCACTGTGTCGCCCGTACGGAGTCGGGCCGCGTCCTCTTCGTCCGGCACGCGCTGCCGGGCGAGCGAGTGATCGCGCGGGTGACGGAGGGCGAGGAGACGTCCCGCTTCCTGCGGGCGGACGCGGTGGAGGTGCTGGAGGCGTCCAAGGACCGCGTCGAGGCCCCCTGCCCCTTCTCGGGCCCCGGCAAGTGCGGCGGCTGCGACTGGCAGCACGCCAAGCCCGGCGCTCAGCGCCGCTTCAAGGGCGAGGTCATCGCCGAACAGCTCCAGCGCCTCGCGGGCCTCACCCCGGAGGAGGCCGGCTGGGACGGCACGGTGATGCCGGCCGAGGGCGACAAGCTCCCGGCGGGCCAGGTCCCGGCCTGGCGCACCCGCGTGCAGTACGCGATCGACGCCGAGGGCCACGCGGGCCTGCGCAAGCACCGCTCGCACGAGGTCCAGGTCATCGACCGCTGCCTGATCGCCGCGCCGGGCGTGAGCGAGCTGGGCGTCGAGAAGCGCGAGTGGCCGCAGATCGCCTCGGTGGAGGCCATCGCGTCGTCGGGTTCGGCGGACCGCCAGGTGATCCTGACCCCGAAGCCGGGCGGCCGCCTGCCGATCGTGGAGCTGGACAAGCCGGTGTCGGTGCTGCGGGTGGGGGAGAAGGACGGCCGCGTCCACCGCGTCCACGGCCGCCCCTTCGTCCGCGAGCGCGCCGACGGCCGCACCTACCGCGTGGGCGAGGGCGGCTTCTGGCAGGTCCACCCCCAGGCGGCCGACACCCTCGTCCAGGCCGTGATGCAGGGCCTGATGCCGCGCAAGGGCGACATGGCCCTCGACCTCTACTGCGGCGTGGGCCTCTTCGCGGGCGCGCTGGGCGAGCGCGTGGGCGAGAAGGGCGCGGTGCTGGGCATCGAGTCGGGCAAGCGCGCGGTGGAGGACGCCCGCCACAACCTCCAGGACCTGGACCGCGTCCGCATCGAGCACGGCAAGGTCGAGGACGTCATGCCGCGCACGGGCATCAACAACGCGGACATCGTCGTCCTCGACCCCCCGCGCGCGGGCGCCGGCAAGAAGACGGTCCACCACCTGGCGTCGCTGGGGGCCCGCCGCATCGCTTATGTGGCCTGCGACCCGGCGGCACTGGCCCGGGACCTCAAGTACTTCTCGGAGGTGGGGTACCGGGTGGTGAAGCTGCGGGCGTTCGACTTGTTCCCGATGACCCATCATGTGGAGTGCGTCGCGATCCTCAAGCCCACGGGAAACCCTGCCTGACCTGCGGTTTTACCCGGTGTGCATTATGTGCGCTATGGGCGTTAGGGGCGAAATTCTGACGCTGAAATGACGCTCGTGACGCTCTCCTGACGCTCGTATGACGCTCGTCGGGAGGGTGGTCGGAGGGCACAAAACCGCCCGTCGACTGGGCTTTGAGTCCGGTTGGCGGGCGGTTGTGTTGGGCAGGCGAAGGGCCTGCCCAGGGTGCACGACGCCGTTCCCGAAGTCCTTTGACGTGCGCTCACGCCTCCGGAAACAATCCTGTCCCCGCGGATCGTTGTGATCCGCGAGGACGAGGGGGACGGGTGTCGAGTCTGAGGTTGTTCAACGTCTGTCAACGGCCTCGTAGTGCTCCCCGGAGGCGGCCAGTAATCTGCCCCGCCCGCTCGACGAAGACCAGCTTGTACCGTGCACCGGCACCGATCGCCCGCTTCCGCTGCCGGTCGGGCAGCCTCGTCTCGTGACGGGCCTGCCAGACCGGGCCAGCTTCCCTCACCAGCACGGCGATCCCTTCAGGCGACAGCCCCGTGATCCGCCGATCCGCACCGATCGCCTCACGAACACCAACCCCCACCATGCCCCGACTAACGACTGACCATCACACCGGCCACGCTAACCACGCACGAGGTCGCAGGGCAGGGGTGTCCCGACTGGGATACGCCGCTATTAGAGGCGCCTATCAGGGAATGGCAACCGTTGGCCGGCGAGGTGCATTGCCGGGCCAGATGTCCCGACTGCTGCGACGGCGCCGTCAGGCGTCGGATCGCTCAGCGGTAGCGGGCGGCCTGGCGGCGCCGGGAGGGCTCCGTCACGTCGGGTACCACCCCGGCCCCCGCGCCCGGAGTGTCGTCCCAAGTCCGGATCTTGGCCGCGACCCGCGCCAGACGCGCGTCGCCCGGCGGCACGATGAGGTAGAACAGGCCCTCGTAGGGGCGGCGGTCGTCGCCACCCCAGCGGACGACACCTTCGGTGTCAGCGACGATGTCACGGATAATCAGCTGCTGTGCCGTGGTGAATCCGCCCCGAACTCCAGGCGGGTAGAAATTTGGGCGGATGACGACGGCGGTGCCGGAAGCCTGGTTCGACTCCGGGAGCCGGCTGTCGCGGGCCGCCGACGGTGCCACCCAGCCCTCGAGCAGATTTGGTTCGTCGTGCAGGCCGAGCGTGTCGATCTCGTAGTGGAAGCGGCGGATCACATGAACCAGGACTGTCTCGGGATCGCCCATGCGCACGGAGACGTTCAGGCCAGTGCCCGCTACGTGACGGGTCACGATGTCACCGCCGTCGTCGGCGGCCTTCTGCATCTCCCATCCGTTGGCAGACGGTCGGCTGGTGAGAAGCCGGCGCCGCCGGGCTCCGACGCGGCGCAGGGCCTCCTTCAGTTCGTCATTGTTGAGGGGCTGTGGTGTGGCGGCGGCCGGGGTGGCGAGGAGTCCGGTGGAGGCGAGGCTTACGGCGGCGGTGATACCGGCCGCGGCGGTGAGAGCGTGTCTACGGGTTATGCCGGTGGGGCTCAACGGGTCAGCCTTTCTTCCGTGGTGTCGTGCGCTGCTTGTAGTGGAGAACGACGGAGGTGAGGGTGCAGATGAGCGCGAGCAGCAGAAAGAGAGCGACGGTTGGGTTGATGTAGCCGGGGATGACAATGGAGTAGTCGTGGCCGTTCGATGCCTCGCACACGAGACGCAGCGGGATGAAGTCGCCTCGACGGCCGACCAGGGTCGGTGTTCCCGCGGGGCGCTGCCGCTCGCACCTTTCGGCCAGTTCCTGGTCTTCGAGGAAGAGGAGGTGGAGACATCCCCACAAGTAGACGGCGAGCGCGGCGGCGGCCGTCAGCAGGGACAGGTCCCGCCATAGGCGGAAGGGGGGTGTATCCCCGGCGGGCCTGTGGGGTAAGCCTCGAGCACAGGTACCCGGTGAGGCTCAGCAGGGCCGCCGCGCCGGTGCTCAGGATGGCGAGCAGGGCTGCGAAGTTGTGTCCTTGCCAGGGGTTGGATGCCGTGATCATGACCTGTCAGGATTCGCGGATGATGCGGTTGTACTTCTCGAAGATGGCGTAGAGGGGCATCCGCAGCTTCGCGTCGGAGATGGCCTGGTCGCCGAAGCCCTGGTAGCGGCGGAGGATTTCGAAGGTCTCGGTGTCGGTGTAGTCGAGTGCCGGGCGGCGTATAGGGGCCTCGGCATGGTCGCCTGCCTTGCCGTCGGCTGCCCAGATGTGCAGGTGTGGAATGGTGCTCAGATTGAACACGTTGTCCTGGTTGACCTTCTGCCACATCGCCCATCTGTCGCGTTCGGAGGTCGCATCGAGGATGTCGCCCTCCAGGAGCCCTGAACGGATCGAATTGTTCCGCGACAGGATGCACGTACGCCCCGACACTTTGGCGACGCCGGTGCTGCTGTCGACCAACTTGTTGACGCCCGGCAGGTCCTTGCCCCAGTCGGGGATTTTGCCGGTGTGGTAGAGCACCACCCCCGCGTCCTCGACTACATCCTTGTAGCTGTAGTGGCAGAACTCCCAGAACGCCGACGTCTGGATGAGAGCCTTACGCATGCGGTACCTGCGGGACGCCGAGGAGATGGCTGCGTCAGCGCTCATGATCGTTTCGAGGCACTGCTGCCGGGTGTAGACGTATCCCGTGCCCCCGGGCCTCCCGATCGATGCCATGTACTCGTCGGCCTCCTTGAGCAGGGCGGACCAGTAGCTCAGGTTGAAGCCGATGTCGAGCTTCTGGGACGGAGCGGGGTAGAAGTCGCCCTGTCCTGTGTCTCGTCCGGAGGCGATGTTGTTGTCGATCTCGATCTTGCTGTCACCGGAGCCGATCGTCTTGGTGGCGATCTGGTCGAAGGCCCAGTTTTCCGGCATCGTGTAGCCGAGGTTGCCGGAGAAGCCCGACGACATGTCGGAGACGAAACTGGTGTCCGCGTAGCCTTCAGGGTCTTTGAGAAGTGATCTTGTGTCCGGGTTCGTCAGGCCAGCCCGAGGGTGGTGAGGGGCCGCTGATAGTCGCGGCCGGTGCGGCGGAGGGCTGCGGCGATGTTGGTGTGTCCGTCCTGGCGGTGGACGCCGATGGCGAGGTTGCGCAGGCTGGCCATGGTGCGGGGCAGGTGCCGGGTGCGGATCTTTGAGGCGTCCTCGCGAAAGGTGCGGTCGCGGACGTGGTGGAGCTGGTTTTCGATCTTCCAGTGGCCGCGGATCCATGTGGCGAGTTGTTCGCCGGTGGCCGCGCCGGGCGGCAGGCTGGTGACCAGGTGGATCCGTGCGATCGTCAGCTTGCCGGAGCCCAGGTCCCGCCTCCAGCGGACGACTTGGAGGGCCTGGCGGGCGTGGGGGTAGTCGAGGTGGGCGAACGCGGCGGTCTTCAAGCGGCGGATCTCGTCGCGGTGATGGGCTCGGCCGCGCTCGATGTGGTCCAGGCGTATGTCGCGCCAGGGCAGTCGACGGACCCGCTCGTGCAGCGTGGGGTGGTTCCTCTTGATGACGGCCAGGTAGTGGGCACCGCGTTCGTGCAGGTAGGCGGCGTGCTCATGCTGGGTGTGCAGGGCATCCGCGGTGATCACGGCTTCCGTCAGGTCGATGCCGTCCAGGAGCGGGGCGAAGGCCGGGATCTCGTTGCTCTTGGCATCGAGGTGCATCTGGGCGAGGACGTCGCCTTGGTGGGTCATCGCCGCGATCAGTGCAGTGGCCGGCTGGTCCTTGGCGCGGGAGCCTCGGAGGGTCTTCCCGTCGACAGCGATCACTGGTCGGCTCGTGGGCGGGCCGTTGCGCCTCTGCAGGAAGCGGCCGATGGCCCTGTCCAGGGCGTCGCCGTCCACTGCGGCCAGGACGAGGCGGATCGTCGTGGGGTGCGGCGGGCGGATGAGGCCTGTCAGCGGGTCGGGGCAGAACCCGAGCCGGGCCAGGACGCGCTGCGGCGCGTCCGTGACCCAGTCGCCAACCGCGGCCATCGAGGTGGCGCCGGCAAGGACGGCTGCGGCCGCTGCGGTCAGCAGGGCCGTCCAAGGGTGGCGGATACCGCGACGGGCTCGCGGGTCAGGCACGTCATTCAGGTATAGCCGCAGGTCAGTAACGGCTTCCGGTGCGACGGGGCCAGGAGTGTCCCCCAACCGTTCCAGGCAGGACGGCATGAGGGAAGATGGACGGGCAGGCATGGACTCGCTCGGCGCTCATACGGATTCGACACCCACATGATCACCAGGCGGCCATGCCTGCATGCTTCCAGGACCCGTCACCACCACGAGCCGACAAGTCGTCACATCATCGCTCAGCAGGCGAACCGCCCACCCCGAGACTTCTCAAAGACCCTGGGGCGGGTGAAGGGTTCGTAGGGCGCCTCGCGTAGAGCGCCACGGAAATCCGCGTTGTCCTTCGCGATCCGTTCGGCGCTGTCGGCATCGCCGCCCTGGCCCGGGGCTTCCCGGGCTGACGCCCGGGAAGCCCCGGTCAGGCACGGACGGCCGGGCGCAGCAGGCCGCGGAGGCCGACGGTGAACGACCAGGCGAGGAGGGGCAGCAGCGCGACCCGCTCCATGCCGCCCATGCCGAGGCCGAGGTAGTGGTGGGACAGGAACAGCCCGAAGGCCGCGACCGCGAGGACGGACAGCAGACCCGCGGCCCGGCGCAGGAGCGCGGGGGCGTTGTCCGCCAGGCCGAATGCCGCCAGGAGCAGACCGATGTTGCCGGTACCCATGATCAGCAGGGCGCCGAGGATGTGCAAGTTCTCGTTGACGTCTGCCGGCGCCAGTCCGACCAGAACGAACCCCACCCCAGCTCCGGCCAGCAGTACCCGCGCCGCGGCAGCGGCCCGGCCCTGGCGCCACAGGGCGCGGCCGGTCAGGGCGACGCCGAGGAGCAGAAGCGTTCCCAAGGCGATGAAGGAGCCATTCATCAGCCCGTGTTCGGGCGAGCATATGTACCGCGGCGTGGGGTCGGGCTGCATGGCGCAGTGCGCGTTGCCGAGGTCGCTGACGTTGTTGGCAGCCCAGCTGTAAGGCTGCGCCCAGGCCGCCTGGACGGTGCCGTGGGCCACGAAGAACTGCACAACTCCCGCGACCCACGCGGCGTACCCGATCCGAGCCCTCACTTGCCGTCCACCTTTTCTTGTTCGCGCGATCAGTGCGAACAGCGGACCACGCGGTCGGCCCTGCACACACTCCGGTAGGCCCCCGGAAGGGTGGTGAGGCAGACCCTAGTAGTGCGTGGTCGGGTGTGATGGCTGAGGAGTTGGCTGCGGTCCGGTGTGATCTGCCCCGCACCATGGCCAGCCTGCGCAACCTCGCCATCGGCGTCCACCGCCAGGACGGACACACCAACATCGCCGCAGCCTTCCGCCGCACCGGCCGCGACTATCAGCGGCCCCTCACCACCCTCGGGCTGGCCTGACGAACCCGGACACAAGACCACTTCTCAAAGACCCTGCTGCTAGCCCCCCGAATGAATGAGAAGAATGCTAGCGAGTCGATTTTTCTGCTACGAGGGCACGCTCAGCATTGGCCAACAGGCTCTGCAAATCTTCCTGAACCGTTTTGAGGTCGGAGCGATGGGCAGAGATCGCTTTGTTCTGGTAGCCGGCTTCAACGAAAGACCAGACACCGATGACGTTGTTCTGCTTCTTGCACTGCACGTCCGCGACCGCGGCCGACTTTTCGTCCCTTGCGGCAGCGCCATTGTCGGCTGCGAGGCCGCTCATCGCGTCAACGGGAGTCTTGTAAGAGAATCCCTTGCTCTTCATGCAGCCGCTCCAGTCGGCAAAGACCTTTCGCACCCGGTCATCGCGCTGGGCTTGGTCGCTGGCCTGGAAGATCAACCCGTCAGCCAGACCGCGCAGGCCGGCGTGCTGCCCGCGATAGATCTGGCGACTGGCCTCGCCCATGCAACCACCAGGGGGGACAGCCTTGTTGTTGTACGTGTCCACGGCGCCAGTTCGTACCGCCGCATGGTGGGGCGCCTCAACCGCATCCTGCGGGGCCACCTTCTGAACCGCAGCCGGTGAGCGATACCCAAAGGACTTGGCCTGGGCTTCGTCGGTGACGCCGTAGATCCTGCTGTGTGTGTCCGTAAAATCGCTGCGGGTCCTCGGACTGTAACTTATGGCAAAACCTTGCAAGCAGCGGGAAGTGAGAGCGTCGACAGCATCGTTCACCTTTCTCTGGTCGGCGTCAGAAAGCCGGTAGTTCTCTAAGGGGAAGGTGAAGTCATTCAGGGTTGCCCGGTAGGGGATGCCGACCTGGTCGGATTTGCTCGCACCTGCTGACGATGACTGCGCGATAGAGTACCCGGAAGCTCCGAGTGCGATCGCCGCAATGGCGCCACCGATAACCGCATACTTAACCGTCTTCACCGGACGCCTCTTTCTTAGTAGTACCACTCGTGGGAGCTGAGAGCATTCTTGATCCCTGGCGGAAGTTCAGACCACCTGTCGAAGTGGTCGCAGCCTTCACCGCACTGGCCGCGCTTGTTGACATCGAAATGCCAGCCTGAGTTCCCCCTGTACTGCCATCCCCGCCAGTACATGCTGCCGTTATTGTTGATGACGGAGGCTACGTTGTTGTCTATGGGATCCCCGGTGCGGGAGAAGGTGTAGCCGGCATAGTCCTGCAACCACCCGTTGTCGTCGAACAGGCCTCCCTGCCAGGATCTGTTCTCGTACAGGCACACCTCCCCGTACTCGCATCTACCGTCCTTGTCGTTAGCATGCGCTGGAACCTGGAATGCCGTAACCAGGGTCACGGCCGCCGCTCCGGCTGCGGCCGTCTTGGCTAAGCGATTTATGCGCATGAATACCATCTCTGTATCCTTCACCCTATCTGTAGTCGTCGGGGTGACGGCTCATGAATGCCTGAAGCCGGGATACGGTGGATTCGATAAGAGGCCGGTCCCTTTCCGGCTGAGTCGCGGACCTCTGCGGAATTCTCTTATGGAGATCTTCGATCAGCGCTATAGGTTCGCGGAAATGATCGGCCCCCTTAGGGCTGCCCTTCATTGCCACGAGGAGGGCGTCAACGGCCCCTAATGTGTCCGCCAGATACTGGGCACAGTGGCTGGGAGTGCAACCGCCCACGCTCTGTGCCTGAACCCGGGCCCATGCATCGCGGACCTTCATGGCACTGGCCGAGGGCATTACATGGTTGTCTTCCGGCTGCGAGTGGCATGCCGCCAGGACTGTAGCCAGAATCACGGCCAGCGTGGCACAGCGAAACCGTGCGACACCTAAGCCCGTCATGATCCCCCGATGCCCATGCGCGCGTACGCCAACTTGCTGGGTGCATCGGCAAGTTGATCCTTGAGGGCATGGACGGTAGTCCTGGAGGGGCAGTGCCGCCAATGCTTTCGTTGGCCACGAATGCGTAAGGTCCGGCCAGAGGGTGTGCTGGGCTTCGCCGGCCTCGACCGCTGCTGCAAGATCGAAGTAGCGGACTCGACGTGCTGGCCTGCTGGTTCGGCGTCGACCGCTCGACCATCACCCGGGCCGTCGGCGAAGTACGGCCGCTGCTCGCCGAGCGGGGCTGCACCGTCGAAGCCGGCCTCCGCCTGCGGACCCTGGCCGACGTGATCGCCCACATCAGAGCCACCGGCCAGACCGCGATCATCGACGCCACCGAGATCCGGTCCGCCACCCTGCCGCCGGACGGCCCGGCCGCGACCGGTTCGTCTCCGGCAAGAGCAAGCAGAACGCCATGAAAGCCCTGGTCTTCACCGACACCCGCGGTCGCCTGCTGTTCTGCGGCGAGACGGACCCCGCAGCTGCGCGGACATCACCCAGGCCCGCCAGGCCGGCATCGTCGACCTCCTCGCCGACACCATCCACCTGCGGATCCTCGCCGACGCCGGCTACCAGGGGCTCGGCGGCCAGACCTGCGGACAGGTCGTCACCCCGCCCCGCAAACGACGCGGCAAGCACCTCGAACACGTGCAATGGCTGATGGCCCACCACGAAGCCGCCCGCTTCCAGCATGCCTCACGGCGCAGCCCCGTCGAGCACGGCATCGCCCACCTCAAGAACTGGCGCTCACTCGCCCGCCACCACGGACGACATGAACACCTCCCCGAAACCGTCCAGGCCGTCGCCGCACCCCTGACCGCACAGCAAACCGCCGACAGGACATCAACCGCCATCGGTCCCCGACGATCACGGTCAGCAGAACGCCGCATCATGGCCCACGACATCCCAATCACCACCACGCACGAGGTCGTAAGCGAGGTACTGACGGGGAGGACGGAGCCTGTCCTCCGGCGTCACGGCCGTGCGTCAGACCTTGATCACGGCGGTGCCCGCTCCCGCGGGAGCCGAGGTGACGATCGTGACCGGTCCCGTTGCGCCCAGGATGGTGGCGGCGAGCGTGGTGGGTCCGTGGAGGAGGGAGTCAGACCTTCTCGGCGGTCACGCGCGGGTGGTCGGCGGTGAGGATGGTGATGTCCTCGACATCGGATGTCAGGATCGTGACGCGTCCGGGCTGGGCGAGGGCGGTGGCGCAGAGCATGGCGTCGATGGCGTACTTGTGGCCGTGTAGCGCGGTCGTGCGCAGCAGATCGGCGGCGGACTGGGCGAGGGCCTGGGTGACCGGCTCGACCCGCAGCCGGGACAGCGTCCACTTCAGGGCGGCGTCGTTGATCCGGGGGTGGATCACATCGACGAGAACCGCGGCCGAAGTGATCACTGGAAGGTCGGCGTCGCGGGCGGCGGTGAGCCATTCGTGGACCTCGCGGTCGCGCTGTACGGCCTTGGCCAGGCCCTCGCTGTCCAGGATGAGCGCGCCGCTCACGCGGCTGCCCCGGCATCGGAGGAGGTGCCACTGGTGAGCTTGGCCCGCTTGGCGGCCACGGCCTCCGGGTCGGCGGGGCCGTGGGTCTTGTCGAAGTCGGCGATCAGCTCGTCTAGGTTGTCGCGCTCGATCTGCCGCTGGGCGGCCCTCTCCAGGTACGCGGACACACCGCGCTTGCCGACGCGCTCACGGATCGCCTGCAGGGTGCCGGCGGTCAAAGAGATCGAGATGCCGCTGGTGGGGCCGTTGCCGGGAGGGAAGTCGGTGCCGTCATCAGCCATGACGCGAGTATGGCATTTCAAATGCCATAAGGCGAGATCTCCGGCGGTGGCGACCTCGGGCCCCCTGGATCGGCGGGCGTGTGCCGAAAGTGCGCAGGTGGCGCCCATAGTGCCCGCACTGCACATTGATCTTGCGTCCGATGTGCGTCATGCACGTCGCTGACCGTGGTGTCAGTGCCGCCCTCATAAGATTCCTCACTGCGGGGGCGGCCCCACGTTCCTGGCCGCGGAGGCGGAGTTCGCGGCAGGCACATAGGTGCGCAGACGGACATAGGCGGGGAGTCGCATGCTGGAAGGCCGGTGGACAACGGTCACCGAGTCCGGGTACGAGCACGAGCGCCGCGGTCTGGACGCGATCCGCAAGCGTCTGCGGGACGAGGAGCCGTGGCGGGCCTGGTCGAACTTCGTGTTCACCGCGAACAGCGGGCATGTCCGTGAGGTGGACCTGCTGGTCACCTCATCGGCCGGGGTGTTCCTCGTCGAGCTCAAGGACTGGCACGGCTCGGTGAGCGGCGGAGGCCATGACTGGGTGCAGACCACGTCCAGCGGAATTCACCAGGCCAGGAGCCGCACCCAAGCCAACGGGCGCCCTTTCGGCGCCCCCGGCGCCGGCCCGAGCCGCCGGTCGCGGCGAGGCCAGGGAGGCGCGACTCAGGATGCCCAGTGCCGGTACGCCTCCACCCAGGCCCATCCCTCAGGTGCGGGTTCGGGCCTGGGAAGGTCGAGGACGCCGATTGCCTGACGGTATCTGCCGCGTCGGCACAGGGCGACGAGGCCGTGGCCAGGGCGGAGCTCGATGGCAGTGACCGTTGCCGCGACGCCGAGCACGGTCGTGTCGAACGGCAGGGCGAGGTGGTCCTCGATGACCGCGTGAAAGGCGGTGAGCTGGTCGTACTCGTCGTAGGCGTCGACGATTGCCTCCTCGACCATGGCGTCGAGTTCCGTGGTGCTGGGCCTCATGCCTTGTGCCGCCTCTGTGAGCGAAGGAGTTCGGCGAGGCGGGTGCCGACCGGCGTGATGCTGGGCAGGGGCTCTCGGTCGTAGTGGCTCTTCTTGCGGCGCCGCAGCAACTCCTCCCCGTCCCGCTCCCAGGAGAACGCGGGTTTGCGCAGGAGCGAGCGGAAGACGGCGTCCGCGTTCGCGGGATGCCGCTGGACCAGACGGCGAATGACCATGGGGGAGACGGAGTCGTCGTTCAGGTAGTCCCTGAGCAGGGCCAGGTGAGCGCGGTCACCGACCAGGGCGGGATCGGTGAACAGCGCGTCGAGGCGGCCGAAGTCGGCGTAGTAGCAGATGCCTTCCGTCTCGTCACAGATGACGGCGATGGTGTCCGCGTCGAGGAGGCCTTCGGGCAGGGTGCTGAGTTCGTCGAGGGAGGGTCCGCTGCTCCTCGCCTCTGCGGTGGCCCTGTCGTCGAGTTCGGCGAGGGCTTTGTCCTGGCGGTGCTGGTGGTACTCACGTAGCTGGTCCCGTGCCTCGCCGGGGTCCAGGACGAGTATGTCGGTGCCGAACAGCGCGATGAAGTCGGCGCGGGCCTCGGCCTGCATCTCCCAGCCCTTGCGCAGCATCTCGGGGTTGCGGCGCAGCAGTTGCGGATTGGCCGAGAGGGTCTGGGTGGCGGCCTGCGCCAGCTCCGGGCCGTCGTCGGCCGGGTAGGTGGTGAGGTTGCCGCTGACCAGCCAGACGTCGGTGCGGGGGTGGAGGGGAACGAGGCGGGCGGTGGCGAACATGCCTTTGCGGAGCTTGCTCAGGGCGCGTGGCCCCAGGTTGGAGCGGACTCGGTAGACGAGGTCGTCGAGCAGGTTGTGCAGGAGGACGGCGCCTCGGTCCCCGCCCCGTACCTCGAAGAGCCCCTCGATCACGTCGCGCCAGCCGAGCAGCGTGGCGCGCTCGTCCCGCGTCAGCGGTGGTCGGCGCTGGGATACGAATCGCTCGACCACGGTGGAGCCGTCCGCCAGCCGGTGTTGCAGCGCGAAGTGGTCGATCGTGGCGATGGCGCTCCCCTCGTCGAGGAAGCCCAGCCGGTCCTCGGTTTCGGCGAGTCGGGCATCCAGCCGCCTCGCGAAGCGCGGGCTCTGCGCGAAGGCCACCAGCTCGCTCTTGAGATCCCCGCTTCGCGCCACCAGCCCTTCGAGATCGACAGGGGGGAGGGACTGGGGAGAGTCGCTCTGTGCCACTTCGTCCTACCTTCTCTTGTCGTTGTGCCGTTGTCGGAGTTGCCGCACGTGCGGTGCCGGGCGCCCTTGAACGGTGTCCGTGTGAGGAGCCGGCGGCCGAAGGCAGCCTCAAGGCCGCTGCGACCCGTCGCGGACCGGCGGTGACAGGTGTCAGGGCGCGAGGTCGGCCAGGAGGTCGTCAAGCACGGTCTCCTCCTCGACGCGTACGCCGAGGCCGGTGAGGGCCGGCCGCAGCTCCGGGTCCCAGGGGGCGTCGACGGGCTTGCCGGTCAGGGGTGGTGCCAGGGGAGCGGCGGTGGCGGCCGTGCGGTACTCGGCGGCGGTGTAGCGCCAGGGGCGCCAGGGGACGCGTTGCAGCAGGGCGGTGGCGATGCGTATGCCGCCCCAGTCGAAGTCGCCGTGGTAGCGGAGTTGTGATCCGCGGGTGTGCAGGTGGCGCAGGAGGGTGAGGGCGGCGGCCGAGGGCTGGCCCTGGAGGCAGACGAGGGGCGGGCAGGCGGGGCCGTGGGTGTCGGCCGCGGTGGCGAGCACGGTGGGGTTCTCGCAGACGTACACCACCAGGGGCGCCGTAAGGGGCGGGGTGCGGGTGAGCTGGCGCAGGGTGAGCACGGCCGGTTCCCCTGCGTCGGCGGCCCAGTCGAGGGCGGGGGTGCCGCGCAGGCCCAAGGTCAGGACGGTGGAGGACAGGGCGTCCTTGAGCAGGCCCGCGGAGGCCCACGCTTCGCGGCGCCACTCGGCCCCGGTGCCGTCGGGGAAGCCGGTCAGGGCGCGGATGCCGGAGAGGACGAGGGTGGCGAGCGGGGTGCCGTCGTCCAGGGCGTGGGCGTCGCCCAGGGTGCGGGCGGCGAAGGCGGGGAGGGAGACGGGCGGCTCGGCGGGCAGTTGCCGCAGGGCGGTCGTCGTGGCGGTGAGCAGGGTATGGGCAGCGTCCGGGGTACGCGCGAGGCGGCGGACGAGACCGTTGCGGATGGTCTGCTCGCTCCAGCCGGCCAGTTCCGGCCGCTCGGTGCCCAGGGTGGTGAGCGGAGCGCAGGCGCCCTGCCAGGCGTTCGCCTCCTGCTTGAGTACGTCGCTGAGGAGGACGACGGGCCCGGTGAGGGCGACGACGGCAGCGCCGAGGCCCTCGGGGCTCACTCCGGAGCGGCGCAGGACGGCGTCGACCGTGTCGAGCCGTACGCTCAGTGAGCGTCCGGAACCCGGGGCGCGACCGAGCAGGCGTTCGGCGGCGGCCCGCTCGCCGGCGGTGGGCGCGGCCAGGGTCACCGGGCCGGCGAGGGGCTCGCCGCGTTCCATGCGGCTGCGGGCCCGGTCCACGAGCCAGGCGCAGTCCGGGTCGCCGAGGAGGCGGGTGAGGCGGTCGTGGTCGATGCGTGTGGCGGAGGCGTGGGGTGTGCTCATCCGATGACCGTTCCCGTGATCGGCCCCTGTCTCGTTCACGCCCACAGCGTGTCCTGGTCGGGCGCGGCGGTGCCGGCCGGCTCGGACTCCGCAGTTCCAGGGGAGCGCGCCGGCGCGGGGACGGTTGCCATGGGGTAGCCGGGGTCTGTGACCCGTTCGCGGCGGGTGCCGTCCCATTGCCAGCGGGTCACCAGGACGGCGTCGATGTCGTCGACGCGGGAGAGCTGGGCGATGGCGATGCCGGGCACTTGCGGGTAGCAGGCCCATTCGCGTTCGCTGGTCATCACCACGTCCAGGTCGAAGGCGTGCAGCAGGCCGAGGCACTTGGCGCGGGAGTCGTCGTCGACGCCCGCGAAGGCTTCGTCCAGGGTGACCAGGCGTGGCGCGTACGGGCCGGCGGTGGCGTAGTGCGAGGAGGCTGCGGCGAAGAGGGGGACGGAGACGGCCAGGACGCGTTCGCCGCCGGACGCGGGCCCGGTGGCCGGCACCCAGGTGCCGTGCTGGTGGCGTTCGATGCCGAACTCGTGCCACGTGCGGTAGTCGAGGGCCGTAGTGAGGACGTCGAGCCAGCTGCCTGCCGCGTCGTCGGCTTGGGCGCGGGCGATCTGGGCCTGCAGGAACTCGCCGATCGCTGCCCGGTCCTCGGCCGACCAAGCGTCGGCGGACTGGCGCAGCCGTGCCCGTGCCTGCGCCAGTCCGGCGGGTGCCTTGCGGGAGGGCCGCCACAGCAGGCGCAGCTTCATGCCGGTGGAGGTGGGCCGCTGCTCCAGTTCGGCGTTCATCGCGTGCACTTGGCGCTCGGCGGTGCCGATCAGCTCCTGCAGGGTGCCGGCGACCTCGGTCAGCAGGTGGGTCTCCAGGATCTCGCGTTCGTGCGCCGAGAGGATGCGGGTCAGCTCCTGGACCTCCGCGGCCAGGGCCTCGGCCAGCTCGGGGACGGCGCGTTCCCGCCCCTGGTAGACGAGGTCGACGACCATCCCGTCCTCGGTCATGCGAGCCGTGGCGCCGTGGCCGCCCCGGGAGAGGACGTCCTGGAGTTTCTTGTACTCCTCGCTGAGCCGCTTCTGCACGCGCTCCCAGGCACCGTCCGAGTCGTCCGTGTCGGACAGTTCGCTTTCGATGGCGCGGGCGAGCGTGATCGCCGGAGTGGCCGCCCACGTGCCGCCGTCCATCGGCGGCATGGGGACCTCGGGCAGGGCCACGGCGAGCAGACCGGTGGCCGCGAATCGCTGGAGCGCGGCGATGGCCTCGGCGCGCGCGGCTGCCGCGTCGTGGACGTCCTTCTCCAACTGATCGATGCGTCCCTCGGCCCGGCCGGTACGGCGGTCCGCGGCCGAGTAGTCGTGACGAGCCTGCTTCTGGTCCCGCTCGCACGTGGCGAGGGCGTCGGCCGTTTCGGTCAGACGGCGCTCCAAGTCCGCGACGGCGGCTCCGACAGTAGAGCGCAGCGTGGTGTGGTGCTCGTCCGCGGCGGCGGCCCGGCGGGCCGCCTCGGCCATACGCCCGTCCAGTTCCGTCACCCGTTCCCCGGTCCGGGCGGTCTCCGCCTGCTCGTCGGCGACGGCGCGTCGGGCTTCGTCGCGTTCCCGCAGGGCGGGCCACAGAGCGGCGAGGGCGGCGGTGTGATCGGCCAGGGCCTGGCGGACGGCCGCAAGGGCCGTCCGGTCGGTGGGCAGGTGGACGGCGTCGGCGGTCTCGTTCAGTTCCGCAGCAGCCTCGGCCTCCCGCCGGGCTGCCTCTGCCAGTTCGGCCGCGCGTTCCTCCTGGCGTTCCCTGGCCCGGTGGGCGGCGTCCGCCGCCGCAGCGGCCACCGCGTGGGCGTGGCGTAGCCCGGCGTCGTCGGGAAGGCCGGCCAGTTCGGCGTCCAGCCTGCGGCGCCGTTCGGTCACCGAGGCGTTCTGGGCTTCGAGACGGGCGGTGCTCTCCGCCAGGGCGTCCAGTTCGCCGCGCAGGGCGGTGATGCGGGCGCGGCGTGCTTCCTCGCGGGCGCCTTCGCCCACGTACACGGCGCTCTCCTTCGACCAGCTGCCGGTGAGCGCGCCGATGCGGAAGCGGCCGTCGGCCGCCACCCAGGTGCGGGGGGCCTCCGGGGAAGTGGCGTCCTCGTCCCCGAGCCCGATGGCAGCGAGGACGGCGGACACCGCTCGTTCCCCGACCTGGACAGCCCGGGGGTCGCCGTGGTCGACGGCGGGTCGCAACAGATCGGCGAGGACGGGCCCGGACAGCGGCGCGTCGGGGGCCGGCGGCGACAGCAGCACGTCGTGCCCCCCGGCTTCCAGGACGGTGCCGTCCGGGCACACCCACGCGTCCAGGAGCCCGGACGCCTCCAGCGCGGCTTCCAGTCCCGCCCGCTGCCCGGGAGTGACGTGGTCGCGGAAGTCGATCAGCCGCCACAGGGGCGCCCCAGGGGCCCGGTCACGCAGGCCGGGCGTGCGGGTGTGGGGCGCCGCCGGACCACGCTGGGCTCCGGCCTCCAGCTCGACCAGGTCTCCCTGGACCGCTGTGTGCCGGTCGGCGAGCTCTGCCAGCCTCCGGCCCAGCTCGGCGGTCTGATCGGCCAGGCCGGCGGCCAGCGTGCGGTGCGCGGCCGCGACCCGCTCCCGGGCCGGACTGGGGCCGTGCAAGTGGGTGCTCCAGTCCTGCAGAGCGTCCAGGAGCCCCGTCCGGTCGGCGACAGCCAGTTCCGCACACCGGTCGAGGTGTTCTCGTACGGCGTCGACCAGCTCCCGGCCCGCCTCGGCGGCGGCCGCTTCCGCCTGGGCCTTGCGTTCGCCGGTGTGGGTGGCCTCGGCCTGGGCGTCGTCCAGATGCCGGGCGGCGGCCCGCCGTTCGCCGACCGCATGTTCGGTCTGGGCGACCAGCTTCTCCACGTGATCGAGGGTGCGTCGTCTACGGGCCACCGCCTCTTCGGCCGCATGCCGCAGCTCGGCCCCGGGTGCCGTGCCGTCGCCGAGCACGTCGCCGAGCCGGGCCGCCCGGGCCGTCTCCTGCGCCTGGCCCAGCGCGTTCTCGACGCGCTGATCAGCCGCGGTCAGCCGTCCTTCGGCGCTCGCGAGGCGGCCCAGGGCGCGGGAGTGCGCCTGGGCTGCCTGTTCCCGGTCCCCTTCGGCGCGGCGCTTCTCCTCGGCGGTGCGGCGGGCGTCGGCCGCGGCCTGCTCCAGCTCCCGGGCGCTGCGCATCTCCGGGCCCGTGCGCAGGGCGGCGTCCTGGGCGGTCAGCCGTACGGCCGTCTCCTCCAGCCGGGCGATCCGCTCGGCCGCGTCGGTCCGGTGCCGCTCGGCTTCCTCCCGCTCGGCCCGTGCCTGGGTCAGGTCACGGTGCAGCTGTTCGTAGCGGGCGTGCTCGCTGCGGGGCAGCCGGGCCCGCCGCCGGGTGGCCACGCGGGCGTAGCGACGGTAGTAACCGAGGAACGCGGAGGCTGCCCGCTCGGCCTCGCTGGCCGCCCGCAGCTCTTCCTTCTCCTCGTCCAGGGAGTGAAACGCCTCGGCCACGTCGGCGATGACGGCCTGGTCCATGGGCGGCAGTGCCTCGGTCAGCGCCCGGGACAGGGCCGTCTCATTGGGCCGCTTGGACAGCTGGGGCTGGCGCAGCTGGATGAGCAGGTCGACCAGGGCCGCGTAGCGTCGCTCGCCGAGGCCGAACAGCGCCTCGTCGACCGCCCTGCGGTACGCCTTCGCCTGGTCGTAGACCATCCCGTGGCCGGCGACGGCCTCGGCCAGGCGGTCCCGCGACAACGCGGTGCCGGTCGTGTCGAGCAGGCTCAGTTCCTCGCCGACGCGCTGGTCGGTGACCGCGTACCAGTGGCGGGCGATTCCACGGCCCGTCACCGCCTTCAGGCCGCACAGCAACGTACGGAAGTGCGCGCGGCCGGATTCCTCGTCGCGCCGGCCGAACTCGATCCAGGTGTAGCCCAGCCGTTCGGGGTGCGGGTGCTGCCCGCCGAGCAGCAGGTTCCACTCCATGCGCTTGCCCGGGTCGGCGTCGGGCTCCACCCGCCGCGCGGACAGGTCGCCGTCCAGGAGGAAGGGAAGGGTCAGGGCGAGCACCTTGGACTTGCCGGTGCCGTTGTTGCCGCGCAGCAGCAGCCGGCCGTCCCGGAACCAGAACTCCTCGGTGTCGTAGTAGAAGAGATCGACCAGGCCGATACGCAGGGTCCGCCACCGGCCGGGCGCGGGGTCGGGCAGGACGGTCACGACTGCGATGCCTTTCGCTGAGAGGTAGGGGAGGTCCGGGAGCTGCGGGGAGCGGTGCGTCCTGGCTCCGTCACGACGGCCTCACCGACCGCATAGCGCGCGAGCGCCGGCAGTGCGGTGACACCCCCCGCGGTGTGACTGATCAGGCCAAGTGCGGTCAGCCTCTCCAGCGCCTGGCCCACCAGCTCCGCTTCCGCGCCGGGCTGCTTGGCGCTCTTCGACCAGAACGCGCCGTGCTCGGCGGCCAGCTCCCGCACCCGCCGCTCCAGATCACCGCGGCTCACCTCACCGTCCGAGGCCGCCAGGTACTCGGCGAGCAGGAGGGTGATCTGCCCGTGGGTGCCCTGCTCGGGCATCCGTACGTCGGTCAGATCGTCCTGCGGGTCGACCATCGCGATGCCCTCGGCCCGCACTTCCGGGACGAGACCGGTGAGTTCGGTGATACGGGCGGTGATGAAGGCGCGCTGCCGGGTGAGGTAGGCGAGTTCCTCGTCGCTCAGCTCGTCGTAGTACAGCACCGGGTCGTCCAGCAGCCGCCGGGTCAACGTCTGGCGGATGGCGCGGAACCGGAGATCGTCGCTGTCCAGCGCGCTTTCGGCGGTCAGCTCGGCCAGACGTTCCTCGAAGTCGCCGCAGGTGATGGTCGACGGGCCGCGGCGGGCGGACAGCAGCCCCGCCAGAACGCGGCGCTGCACGTCGTACAGGACGTCACCGGTCCCGGTGACGTACGCCTCCTCGTCCCCGGCCACCCGCCGCAGCACCCCGTACCGCAGCAGCAGCCGCACCGCCGCCGCCAGGTCCAGTCGCTCGTCCCGGCGCTCCATGGTGAACTCCACCCCGGCGGCGACCAGGTGCGGATCCGCGGCGTCCAGCGTGACCTGGTCGGCCAGCCGGCCCAGGGCGATCTGTGCCTCACCCCGCTCCAGGGCTGCCAGCGCCAGGCACAGCAGCACGTACCGGCGGCGCGTGAACGGGGCGCGGGCACGAGACGCCTCACGCGCCGGGTGCGTGGGGTCGGCCAGACTGCCGGGGGTCCGGGCCAGCCGGGCGCCCTCCGCGTCCAGGCGCAGCGACCAGCCGGTGTTGCGGTCGAACCACTCGCGCAGAACGGACGCGTGCTGTCGTACCAGCCGGAACTCGTCCGCGTACGGGCCCTGAGCCAGCAGCAGCGGCTCTTTCAGGAGCGCCCGGGCGGCCTTGTGCGTTTCGGCGGTGCGCCGGCCGTCCAGCACGTCGCCCAGGGGAGTGGTCACGGGTGGACCTCCTCGTACGTGGCTTCGGGACCGGTGAGATCGGTGATCTCGACCAGGTGGTCGGGGCCGCTGAACACCCCGCCGGGCGTGCGGATCTCGGCCGTCGTGCCGTCGGCGAGGGCGGTCAGCCGGATCTCCATCGAGCCGTCGTTGCTGGTGGCCACCGTGCTCTTCGTCCCGGGCCGCCAGGTGGCGAGGGCGTCACCGAGCAGTTGCAGGAATAGACCGAAGGCCATCGGGTCGAGCTCCCCAAGCGCGGACAGCCGCGTGGCGCCGTCGGTCGCGAGTCTGGCTCGGGCGGCGGCGATCTCCCGCGCCTGTTTGGCGGCGATCTCCGCGAGTTCCCGCCGCTGTTCGGACCGGTCCGTCACCCGGCGGGCCCTGCCGCGGCGTTCGTAGCTGCCCGTACGACGCAGCTGTGGGCTGATCCTCAGCGGCTCCGCCTCGGCCCACGGAGTGGACGGGGCCACCGGACGGGCCGTGCGCTGGGCCAGGGTCTCGGCGTCCACGGCGAGATGACGGGCGGAGTACAGACCGAAGGCGGCCCGCCACAGCCGGTGCCGGGCCTCGTCGTCCGGGGCCTCGGCGAACCAGCGGGCCAGGGTGCGGAAGTCCGCGGACCGGTCGGAGCGCCCGGCCCTGCGTTCGTTCAGCTGCCGTACGACCGTCAGGAGCTGCGGTATCGCCCCGAGGGCCCGGCTGCGCAGCAGCCGGGCCTGCGACTCGCGGCCGTCCGCTGAGACGAACCAGGCGGCGAGCCCTGACCACTTGGCTGCCCAGCGGGCGTACGCCTCTTCCTCGGCGGTCTCCGCGTCCTCCGGGGCGGCGTCGGTTGCTTCCCGGGCCGCTGCCAGCCGCAGCAGAGCACGGGCCCGGCCGTCCTGCTCCAGCTCACCGATGAGCACGGCGATCCGGCCGCCCAGCGTGATCAGGTCCTGAATGAACCGCTCCAGGTACTGGATCAGCCGGTCCTTGTAGGCGAGAAACACCTCGACCTGCACCCCGTGCAGGTCGACCGTGCGCTGGAGCGAACCCA
Organism: Streptomyces cinnamoneus; assembly: GCF_002939475.1. Taxonomy (NCBI): domain Bacteria; kingdom Bacillati; phylum Actinomycetota; class Actinomycetes; order Kitasatosporales; family Streptomycetaceae; genus Streptomyces; species Streptomyces cinnamoneus. The sequence goes on from NZ_PKFQ01000001.1 coordinate 5,353,228, forward strand.
TGAACGCCCGCGCGTTCTCCGCCAGCGCCTCGAACCGGCCCGTCAGCGCCGACAGCGCCAGATGCGCCTTGGCCGCGTCCGGCTCACCCTCCTCCAGCTCGGCCGCGATCACCAGCAGCGCCCGCAGCTGCGTGACGATGTCGTGCAGCGCCACCGCCTGCAGCGCACCGCGCCGCCCCAGCGCCTCGTCGTACGCCGACAACGCCTGCTCGGCGGCCTCCCCGGCCTGCGTGAGCTGATAGATGAACCGCTTGCGGTAGAAGTCCTCGACCGCGGTGACCCGGGAGGTATCAGGGTCCGCCCGCAGATTGCCCCACTCCGCGAGACGGTCCAGAGCCTTCATCACTGCGTCCAGGTCGGACGGCCGGTGCTCCGGCGGCAGCGCGGCGTACACGTCCTCGGGCCGCAGATGTACCGCGAACCGCTCCTTCGCCGTGAGGAACGTACGCATCAGGCGCCGGTAGAGGACGGCGTTCGGAGCGGTCAGGTGGGCGAACGGCGCGTAACCGCCACCGGTCGAGCCGGAAGACTCTGGCGTCATCGTCCGGGCATCCTTCCAGGCAGATGCTCCGCGGCGGAAATTCCTGGGGTGAGGAACCGCCTCCACCTGTGGCAGATCTCGTCGGAGGGAGCCGGCACCAGCGCCACGCTGCCGGCAGCGTGGGGCCGCCGCGCTGTGACCCGCGCGCAAGGGGATGTGACGCTCGTCGTCGACATGCTCAGCTCCTCCTCTCGGGCCGCCACGACCCGGCGCGCTGCTCTTCCGGAATCGGCCCCACCGCAAGCCGTCGCCGGTCACGATGAGACTGTACGGTGCGCCACTGACAGTGGGCCCCGAGACGGCCGGAGCCTGGGGCACTTCCGGGAGACGCCCTATGCCGCTGGGCTGCGGGCTCCATTCCGGTCCGGCGGCTGGGGCACTCCGGCGCTCGGTTCCGGCAGACCCCCGGGGTCGACATCAAGGGCCATCGGGCTTGTTGTCGTTTCCGACATCGATGATCCGAGGATGGCGTGGCCAGGACGCCGGACGAAATGTAGCATTATATCGCGCTTGGAAGCCACGACTGGCGAGGCCGGCCAGAACTCCCCCCGGCACCACCCGATTCGCCCCAAGGACGACACCAAGGTTCCCGGGCTCAACCTGGGTGGTGATTTCACCAACGACGAGACCGACGGCATTCTCAAGAGGGGTGGGGTCGCAAGCCGCATCGCCATCGCCGATACCAACGCGCTCCTCCGGTTCCTTGATCCGCAACCACAGGCCGTGATGCGTGAAGGGCGGACTTCTCCTCGATCGGCCACTTGATCGTCTTCCCGCTCGTCTTGGCGGAGCTGGATTACCTTTGTCCGCGGACACGCCGAGGTCCAGGTGAGCGGATCGGGCCGGCGAGCCCAGGCTCTGCCCTGGCTGGTGATCCCATCTGGAGGAGGCAGCGACGGTGGTGCGGGCTCGGTTCTGACGGAATCGGTCACAGATAAAGTCGATCCACCGCCGGCTGCACAGTGAGGAGTGCCGTAGTGATCAATCGCCATAATGAGTTGGACTACGGACTTCACAGTCCGGACTATGGCTTGTCTTACGAGCCCGATCCATGGGCCGAGCCCGAGCCTGCCTACGATCCGGACGCGTGGGAGAACGACTTCCGGGAGCAAGATTCGAACGAAGATCATGCTGAGGCCGGGTGGGAACAAGCTCTGCGCGAGGGCTACATCACCAGAGAACAGTTCGCGCGGCGTCGCTAGGTCCACGCTCCCGACACGCCATGGCCTGAAGCGGCGGACCAAGGGCAGACGATCAGGTCGGCAGTGGAAAAGCTGCGGACCAAGCTGGCTGATCCCAGCCTCAGCGACGAAGAACGGGCCGAGAACGAGCGGACGATGGCGACGCTGGAGCGCATGCTCGAGGAGGGCGAATAGTCGCCGAGGCTCCTACGCGTCGCCTGCGGTGAGGCCGGGAGTGTCGGTCGGGAGAGCGGTCAGGGCGGTGCGGTTCGTCGGGTCAATTCGACTCCTTTTCTGACCGGTGGGCGGAATCTCGCTTTTTGGTGTGCGGAATTCCGACGTCACACGGTGCGCTGGGGCCCTCGGATGGGTCAAGTCGCTCGGCGCGTGGGTGCGGTCTCGCCACCCGAGATGCCGGGAGCAGGGGTGAGGGCGCTGAAATGGCGGCCGGCGACCGTGGGGCTGCCGAGGAGCAGTCCGTTGGGCGTGAAGTGTGGAGGCGGCAGGTGCCGCTCAAGGGCGGGCAGGTAATTCCACCGCATGCCGGGATGGGCGGAGTGGGCGTAGTGGTGGAGGTCGCCGTAGGGGAGCCAGGTCATGGCGGTCAGGGCAGCGAGGAAGCGGTTGCGGGGGTAGAGCCGCAGGCACCGGCCGGCCTCGACGTAGGCTGCCGGACCGGTGCGGACCGCAGGGTCGAACCATGTGTGTTCCACAAGCAGGCTGAGGTGGGCGAGCTGAGGGTAAAGGAGCAGGCGCGGGACGAGAAACCCCCAAATCAGCGCGGCTGGCCCACCGATCGCGAAGGCACCGCCCGCCAGAGCGAGGATGGTGATCGTGCGGCTGGGGGAATGGCGCAAGGTCTTCACGATCCCGGCCATGGTGGAGCGGATGCCGCGCGGGGTGAGCGGCCGGATGAGAGCCATGGTGAAGGCCACGCGGGTGGCTCCCTGGCGGAGGCTGGCCTCATGAAGTTCGGCCAGGTTCGGGTCGGTGCCCACCACGGTGGCGTTGGGGTGGTGGTCGTGCACGTGCCTGCGGCGCCGGACGGGGAGGGGAGCCAGTGCGAGGGGGTGGTGCGCAAAGACCTCACCGAGCAGGAGATTTGCCCGGGCAGTACGGGCGAGGACGCCGTGGACGGCGAAATGGCTGATCTCCTGGAGATGCCGGAAGTGCACGGCGACGGCGACGGCCGTGACGGCAGCTGCCAGGGGGCCGTGAGCCGCCAGGAGCCACCATCCGGCGATTTGCAGCCACTGGCCGATGAGCAGCAGCAAGGGTGTGAGGTTGTTGACGCGGCGGCGCTGAAGCGATATCAGGTCGGCGGTCGGGGCGGTGCGGGGCCGCTTGCGGGCGAAGTGCGCCCGGTCGACCTGGCGCAACGCAACGCCGGCGGCGATGAGGACTAAACAGAGGCGCATGGTGGTCCTGCGGTGGCAAGGGGCGGGCACTCCCCGCCGTGCAGCACGCAGAGTACTTATTGGTCCACCATTTGGGGAAGGCTTCCTGATCTTGCGGTCCGAGGGATGACGCGAAAGAGGCCCGGCGGTTGCCGGGCCTCTTGGTTGTCCGTTTCGGTTGTGAGTCGCCGGCTACAGCTTGTCGACGACGTGCCGGACGCGGTCCTCGTCCCAGGTGGTCTCGAGCAAGGGCCGGACTGCGGTCTCGTACGTTCGCAGCGTGGTCGGCGCGGAGTCGGTACCGTTCCCCCAGATCGATTCGAATCGGGAGATCCACCGGTCGACGCCCTTGAAGTGCATCGTCGAGCGCCCCTTCGTGTAGTCGGCGTCCCCCTGTTCTTCCTCCACGAGGGCCGCGGCCCTGGAGAGGATGACGACGTCGACGGCCTGATCGGCGCGCAGCCTGTCACGTACCGCCAGTCCGCAGCTGACGCCCAGATCGCGGTGGTGAGTGATGACGTTCAGCAGGTCGCGGGCATAGTCCTCGCGAAGGAGATCGCTTTCGAAGGCGATGAAGAGCCGGTTGATGGTGCCGCCGTTCTGCAAGAACTGACGGTTGGCGGCGAGGTAGTCGCGCCTGCCGGTGAGCAGCGCCGGATTGGTCGTCAGGTCGGCTGCCAGGATCCTCTGCGGCTGTGAACCTGACTCCACGAGGGTGTTGACGAGCATCACCGACAGGCGGGGCACTTCGCCTGCGTAGACCTGCACGTGGCCGTCAGCCACGGCGTTGTAATCGGCGATGAGCTCGTTCTCGAGTTTCGCGCGGACCAAGTCGTAGTAGTGCGCGTCATCCATGGATCTCAGGTTATTGGCTCGCCGCAGGGTGATGAAGCGCTGTCGCAGCCAGATGTGCGAGCCCACAAGCACCATGACGATCACGGTTTCGGCGACCAGGAGGACGTTCTTGGCGGTGCCACGGGCACTCAGCCAGGCGACGATCGGGGTGACGATTCCCACGAGGCCGATCAGATTGTTCAGTACGGGCGACGCTAAGGCGTCGGCGGCCCGGCTCGCTGGGCCGCGGCGCGGTGCAGTCATGGATCCATCCCCTCCCTACGGCCAATGCCGTGATGCTTTCTCGATGGCCGAGCCGTCCCCGCCCAGCGCGCCCGGACGTCCTCGAAGCGGCCGGTGCGTCAGATGCGCGGTACCGGCGACGGCGCCAGCGGAATGTCGTACGTGATGGCCCAACGCTCGGTGGGAACGAGAAGGTCCGCTGTCTCCACCGGCCGGCCACTCGTGTCGTAGTGCGTCCGTTGGATCAGCGTCGCCTGCGTGCCCGGGGCCATCCCGAGGATCTGTGCCGTCTCACGGGTGAGCAGGACCGGGAAAGGGACCTCGACCACGCGTGCGACGGTGATCCCGATGGTGGCCATGCGTTCGACGACACCCCGGCCGGCGAGCGGGCCGCCCTCGGGCAGTACCACCGGCGTGCCGGCGGTCAGGGCGTACGGCTCCCAGCTGGTTGCCGTCAGCATCGGGCGACGGTCGGCAAGAACCTCGTACTCGGTGCGCACACAGAGATCATCGACTTCGATGTCCAGGCGCGAGGCGATCTCGGGCGGTGCCGGTACCCGGGCGGTGCTTTCCGACTCCACAGTCGTGTGCGACCCGGCGGGAGCTAGGCCCAGCCTGTCCGGCGAGCCGATCGGGGTCACCGTGCGCGGCAGGGCCGCACGCTCGCGGGGAGCGCGTACGTACGTGCCGCGGCTGCGCCCCCGAAACCCTTCCAGCAGCCCTTCGCCGGTCAGGAGCTCCACTGCCTGCCGAACGGTGTTCTCCCCCACGCCGAACTCGGCTGCCAGTGCAGGCCGGTTGGGGAGCTTGTGGCCCGGGGGCCAGCTGCCGTCAGCGATGCGGGCCCGGAGCGCCTGCGCAACCCGTAAGTAGTTCGCCCCCTGACGGTAAGCCATACCTCTCCTCGCCGCGGCACCGGTGAAACGTATTGACAATTTAGTTCACCAATAAAAAAATGGGGGACCAATAAGAACTCTCAGTAATCAGTAGATGGAATCGGGATGCAGTGGGCCATGACCGTCGCCGGAACGCCGCCGTACGCACAGCAGCCGTTGCTCTGGCCGCCCGACTCGCCGAGCTGACCGGCATCGCGCCCCGCATCACCGACGAACCCCATGCCGTCCGCATCGAAGCCGATGTCACCGATGCCGCATTACGCCGCTGGACGGAGCTGCTGGCCGTCCTCGAACGCGGCACCGACTACGGCGTCACCAACGCGCCCAGCGGACAAGTCGCCTGGATGCGCATCGAGTCGCCGAGAAGAGGCCCCCGCTTGTGACCGGACCGCAGCTCGACGCCCTGCCCTTCGCCAAGGGCCACGGCTGTCAGAACAGCTTCCTGCTCCTTCCCGATCCCGCCGGTCGCCTCGACCTCACCACCGACGAGATACGCCGGCTGGCCGACACCCACACCGGCGCCGGAGCCGACGGCATCCTGCGCGTGGTGCGCTGCACCGCCGCCCCCGAGGCCGTCGCGATGGCAGGGACAGCCGAATGGTTCATGGACTACCGCAACGCGGACGGCAGCCTCGGCGCGATGTGCGGCAATGGAATCCGCCTCTTCGCCCGGTACCTGGTCGATGCCGGCCATTGCTCACCGGGGACCCTTGCCATTGCCACGCGGGCCGGAGTCCGCCACGTTCGTGTCCCGCCGGCGAGCGATGGCGCACAAGGTCAAGTGAGCGTCGTCATGGGCAGCCCCGCGTTCCCCGGCCCCGACCACATCACGCTCGTCGCTGCCGGACGCCGGTGGCCCGCGACCCACGTCGACATGGGCAACCCCCACGCCGTCGTCTTCGTCGACGACCTCGCCGACGCCGGCACTCTGCATGTCCCTCCCATCGCAGAACCTGCCGACGCCTACCCTCACGGCTTCACCACGGAATTCGTCGCCGTCCGCGGTCCGGGGCACCTGGCCCTGCGTGTCCACGAACGCGGCGTCGGTGAAACCCGCGCCTGCGGCACCGGTGCCTGTGCCGCCGTCGCTGCCCATCGGCGCCGTGCCCACGACACCCGGGCTGCCGACTACCGCGTCGATCTCCTGGGTGGGCGGTTGCACGTAGCTGTCGCCGGTGACGGCACCATGACTCTCGCCGGGCCTGCTGTCATCACTGCCCATGGCGTGATCGGCCTTCCGGGCTCCGAGGAACGCACTGATCCGCTCTCGAAGCTCGAAGGCGTGCGATGAGGGAGTGCCATAGGAAGCCGGAGGCACAGCCCCCGTTGCCTACGCCTGCGTCGGGTGCCGGGCCGTGTGCCCATTGCGGAACGACACGAACGAGCGAGGTTTAAGGGAGACGCGAGAAGGACCAGCAGTAGGACCTCCACCAGATCACCGAACGCGTCCACCAGGTGCTCGCAGCTATCGAGTACCAGCAGGGCCTGCTGGTCGCGCAGATGGTCCACCAGGCTGTCCCTCGCGCGGCGTGCCGACTGGTCACGGGCGCCGAAGGCTTCCGCGACGGCTCGGTCCAGCAGCACCGGGCCGGACAGGGCAGCCAGATCGGCCATCCATACGCCGTCGGGGAACGCCTCCCGCGATACGCCGGCCGCCACCCGCAGCGCCAGGCGCGTCTTGCCGACGCCCCCGGCCCCGGTCAGCGTGACCAGACGGGCGGCCTCCAGCAGGTACCGGGTCCGGGCGACCTGCTCCTCACGCCCCGAGGCAGGCCCTGGCCTGCCGGACCAGGTCGTCGAAGCGTGCGAGGCCGAGTGTCTCCCCGGCTGTCTCCAGCACGTACCCCTGCGGGCAGCTCCGCAGGGGTACGGACTGTCCCCCCAGGGTCCTCCGCAACCGAAGCACATGGTTCTGCAAGGTGTTCCTGGCACCCTCTGGCGGACGCCCGTCCCACACCCGGTCCACCAGCATGTCCACGGGAACCGTCCGGTTGGCCTCCAGCAGCAGACAGGTCAGAACGGTCCGCTGCTTGGCCCCGGGCACCGGAAGAACAACTCCGTCCCGCATCACCTACAGCGGACCCAGAACCCCGAAGGCATAGCAGCCCACCCCACCCCCGGTGCTTCACAGATCCCCCTCCCCGGTGATACGCGGAGGCTTCTTGACGCGTACGCCGAGCGCGTGAGGCCCCGCCGCCACTCCGGGCCCCAGATGGCGCCGGTGGGCTTGCCGGTCACGTGTGGTGTCGCGCAGTGCTCGCGGCGGCAACGAGTACACGGCGGCCTTCTTCTCGGGGGTAGGCACACCGGGCCGACGCGGTCGCTGTCTGGAGCCTGTGGCCGCCGTCCCTCCAGCAGCCATGTCCATCGCTGACGCTCGTATGACGCTCCGAGCGTTTCCGACGGCCGTCGCTCGACCCGAATACCATCGCTGACCTGCGGTTTCTTCCGGCATCCCGCCTGCCGACACCTTTTCCCCATGTGGAGTGCGTGGCGATCCTGGAGCCGGTGGGCAAGGAGGGCTGAGGGGCTCTTCCGTCACTTGCGCGCTATGGGCGTTATGTTCGCGACGGGCGATATCTTGACGCCGGAATGATGCTCGTTGGGAGCGAATGGAGGGGCAAGAGGCGCCCCTCAACCCGATCGCCGAGCCCGGTTGAGGGGCGCCTCTGCGTTGGCTGACGGAGGGCCCACCGCCCGTACTTGCTCCCCGAGTCCGGTGCGCTGCGCCTGATTCAGGATCAGCATTGTCGGTGGTGGGCCGTATCGTCGCTGCCGAGAGGTCCTGGTGGGGCGAGACATTCGAGGACGGACACCGTCATGCAGGCTAAAGAGACACTGTTCGCCGACCTGGTGCAGGGGCGGGCTCAGCAGTTTCAAGTCCCTCTGTACCAGCGTACGTACTCCTGGTCGGAGAAACAGCTGGCACAGCTGTGGAACGACATCCTCGAGCAGGCTGAACTACTCGAGTCCGGTGCGACGGTGAACACGCACTTCCTCGGCTCGGTTGTGCTTGCCCCGTCCCCTCAGAACGAGGCGACGTTTCCCCGTTGGCTCGTTGTCGACGGCCAGCAGCGGCTGACGACGCTGTCCCTCGCGCTGGCGGCGATCCGCGACCACATTGTCGACGGACAGCCGGACGAGGCCGAGCGGATCGATGAGGAATACCTCATCAACAAGCGCAAGAAGGGCGGCGACTATTTTCGCCTGCTGCCCACCCAGGCGGACCGGCCGCAGTACGCCGCACACATCCACAGGGTCCACTCGGACCGGGCTTCGGGGGACAGGGTCGCGGCCGCCTATCGCTTCTTCCGCCGCAAGTTGGTTGAAGCGGATGATCCCACAGGCGCCCAGGACATGTTGCGTATCGAGCAGGCGATCACGTCCCGGCTCACGCTGGTGGCGGTGACCGCCGAGCGTGGTGACAACGTCCACCGCATCTTCGAGTCGCTCAACAACACCGGACTGAAACTCAGCCAAGCGGATCTGCTGCGCAACTATTTGTTCATGCGTCTGCCAACTCGGGGAGAGCATGTCTACGAGAGCCATTGGCTGCCGCTGCAAGCCAGCCTGAGCAATGACGAGCTCGAACAGCTGATGTGGCTGCAGCTGGTACTTGACGGGGAGGACAGGGTCCGTCGGCAGGACCTGTACGCCGCCCAGCAACAGCGTTTCGAGCGCGGGAGGACGGATGGGGCGGATGCCGAGGCGGAGATCGAGTCGTACATCAAGGAGTTGCGCCGCCGCGGCTTGCTCTTCCGTAAGGTGCTCCACCCGGTGGAGGAGACCTCCCTCCTGGTCCGCGGCCACTTGAGCCGGCTGCACGACTGGCAGGCCGTGGTGACCTATCCGGCGCTGATGCTGGTGCTCGATCGACGGGCCCGAGGAGAGCTGGACGAACGTGAGACAGCGCGGGCCATGTCGTACATCGAGAGCTTCCTGGTACGGCGAACGATCTGCCGGGTGCCGACGAACAACCTGAACAGGATCTTCCAGTCCGTGCCCGCCCAACTCCCGGCCGACGTACCGGTGGCCGACGGGCTGCATCAGCTTCTCTCCGCCGAGAACCGCTTCTGGCCGGATGACGAAGAGCTGCGCGAGAAGATCCGAAACGCGCCTTTCTATCAGTACGGGCGGCCGAATCAGCGCAGGCTGGTACTCCAACGGCTGGAAGAGAGCCACGAGCACCCCGAGCCGGTGGACTTCGGCTCGGCGCAGCTGACCATTGAACACGTGATGCCGCAATCGCCCGGCGAAGAGTGGATGCGGATGCTGCGCGAGGACGTGACCGAAGGCGAGAGCCCGGAGGACCTCCACGCCAGGCTGCAGCACACGCTCGGCAATCTGACGCTGACCGGCGTCAACTCCGAGCTGTCCAATCACCCCTTCGAACGTAAGCAGGGGCTGCTGCACGGCAGCCACCTGGAGATGAACAGGCGCATTGCCGCAACCGAGCGCTGGGGAGCCCGGGAAATCCTCGACCGAGCCGACGAACTCGCCGATCGGGCGGTTCGGCTGTGGCCGGGCCCGCTGAGCGGTGTCGGACGCGCCGAGCGCAGCCGTGACTGGCACCTGGCCCACCAGGTGCTCGCCGGCCTTCCGCACGGCACTTGGACGTCTTATGGGGATCTGGCCGCGTTCATCGGATCCGGAGCCCAGGCCCTGGGCAGCCACCTCGCCAAGGCGGAGGGAGTGGCCAACGCGTACCGGGTGCTCAACGCCGACGGCAGGATCGCCGAGGGTTTCCGGTGGACCGGACAAGACGGCGGGGATGTCCGTGCCCGGCTTACTGCCGACGGCATCCACTTCACTGTCACGGGGGCTGCCGATCCGGTCCAGCGCCTCACCAGCGACGACCTTGCTCTGCTCCTCGCAGGCACTGAGGGTGAAGACGAGCCGGCGGTGCGGGAGGGGATCGCGCAGGACGGCGGGGAGCCGCGAGGCGAGGAGACCCGCGCCGCTAGGTTCTTCCGTCAGCTCGCGGACGACGACAGTCCCTCGACTGTGGCAGCCGTGCGTGAGCTGTTCACTCGCTGGGAGAAGCTCGGAGGCTGGATCGGTCATGGCGCCGGTGAGGTCACGACCAGTGCTTTCCTCATGCTCGGGAACGCCGGCAGCCCAGGTCGGGGAATCTGGCCGCTGACCGTCTATCCGGGCAGCGGGCGCGGCGGCATGGCGGAGGTCGTGTTCCAGCATCTGGCGAGCCGCGAGCCTTTCACGGACCGTTCCCTGCGCGCCGAACTGCTCGGCAGACTGAACGAGTTGGAAGGCGTCCTGATTCCGGAGGGGAAGCTTGAGCTGCGTCCCAGCTTCCGGCTCTCTCTACTGGAGAACGACCGTAACCGCGAGGCCCTGTGCGAGACACTGGGCTGGTTCCGCGACCGTTGGGAGGGGCGGGGCGCCACCTGAGTCTCAGGCTGTCCCCGCTCGCGCAGGGCCACTCCCGCGGACCGGACCCCGGCTTGGCGATGCAGGAGATGGCAGTCGGGAATCCAGGGCCGGGAGGGAACGTGAGCGGCTACACCAAAGCGGATCTGAAGGCGCGGGCGGGCGCGCGGTCCTTCGAGCGTGGCCAGGAATATCTGGACGCGGTGACTGTGACGGAATTCGGCGACAGCTTGGTTATCGCGATGGTCCGGGGATCCAAAGTCTACGAAGTGGTAATGGAATTGGAGGTGCCCGAGGGGCCCGCTGGACGGTGCGACTGTCCGTACGGCCGCGAAGGTCACTTCTGCAAGCACCTCGTCGCGGTCGGACTGGCCCGGGGACGTGGAGGCGGTGATCGCGGTGCACGCGGCCGACCTCGCCCCGGACGGCAGCACCCATCTCGCCATCGCCCGTGAGCTGGATGCCGTCGGCCGCCGGGGCGAAGCGCTGAGCTAGGCGGAACGCGGCATCGCCGAAGCTCAGGACCCCGCCGGCAGAAGCCTCGACCTCATCGACTACCTCTGCACCCGATACGCCCAGGCCGACCAGCCTTCCCGTGCCGTCGAGCTGCGCCGCGACCACTTCACCGCCCGCCCCACAGCGGCCGCCTACCAGCAGTTGCGCGGTGCGACCCAGGCCGCTGGCGACTGGCTGGCCGAACGGGAGCGTGCTCTCGCGGTGCTGCGCGCCGACGCCGGAGCGCATTCGCAGAGCCGGTACCGGGGCCCGGTCCTTGTTGACGTCCTCCTCGACGACAAGGACCTCGATGCCGCCTGGCAGGCAGCGATCGGAACCGGGGCCGACGACACCCAGCGGCTCGTTCTCGCCGACCTCGCCCGCGCCTCCCGTCCCGCCGACGCACTCGGTGTGTACCTGCGGCTGGCCGAGCCCTTGAAACAGCGGACGGGCAGCCCGGTCTACGAGCACTGACCGGTCTGCTCCTCAGCGTGCGAGACTGCCACCGCCGCCTGGGCACAGAGGAGGAGTTCACGGCCTACCTCACCGCTCTGCGTGCCGGCCAGAGGCGTAAGCGGAACCTGATGCGGATCCTGGACGCACACGGTCTGTGACAGCGGTGGCGAGCGGGAGACATATCTCCGGCCGGGGCTTCACGGACGAGCCGTGCGCGCCCAAGAGCCTCACCCGAGCGCACCCCACTGACCGCCTCTTCCCCTCGAATACACTGCCGGTGCACCCCGGGGCGCACGCGGCACCGCCGCGTCGGGGAGCAGGCAGCCACCACCACACGGAAGGCCCGCAGCCCGTGGAGCCATTGAGGGACGACGACCCGCTGACCATCGGCGGATACACCCTGGTGTGCCGGCTCGGTGCCGGAGGCATGGGGCAGGTCTACCTCGGGGAGTCCCCGGCGGGTCAGCAGGTCGCCGTGAAGATGATCAAGCCGTCGGTACTCGACGAGGACAGCAGGGCGCGGTTCCTGCTCGAAGTAGACAGCCTCAAGACGGTGTACGGTCCGTTCATCGCGTCCTTCGTCGCCGCGGACGCCCAGGCGGAACGGCCCTGGCTGGCCGTCGAGTTCGTCGCCGGGCCGGATCTGCTGACCTTCGTCACCGGGCGCGGGCCGCTGCCGCTCGCGGAGACGGCGAGCCTCGGGGCCCTGCTGGCCGAAGGACTCGGCATCGTGCACGAGGCGGGGCTGCTGCACCGCGACCTCAAGCCGCAGAACATCCTGCTCGCTCCGCACGGACCCAAGGTGATCGATTTCGGTCTCGCCGTGCTCGCCGAGCGACGCTCCACCCTGACGGCCACCGGTGTGGTCGTCGGCTCCGTCCTGTGCATGCCGCCAGAGCAGGCCCGGGGCGAGCACCATCTCGATCCCTCCGCGGATGTCTACGCGCTGGGCGCGGTCCTGCTCTACGCGGCCACCGGCCACTACCCCTACACAGGCCCCAGCTGGCAGGCCGTCGCACTCAAGATCGAGGACCCGGCCACCCCGCCGGATCTGAGCGGTCTGCCTCCTCAGCTGGAACCGCTGATCTCCGGGATGCTCGCCCTGGATCCCGCTGCCCGGCCGACGCTGGCACAGGTCATCGCGGAGCTCGTGCAGGTCATGGCGGGCCAGGGGCTGACCGCCGCCCAGGCCAAGCGCCGGCTCACGGACCTGACCCCTGGGGTCATGCTGCCCGAGCCACCTGCATCGCCCGGGGCCGGAGGGCTCCCCGACGGCTGGACCGGCTACACGCCGACCGTCGTGGACGTGGCCGCGCGGGAGGACGACGAGACACCGCGAGCCGAGGAGGCGCCGGAGGAGCGGGGCAGCTCCCGGGCCGAGGGGGAGCCTGCACCCTCTGCTGCCGACGCGCCCAGCGAGGTGTCCGCCCCGGCAGGCTCGGAGGGGAGCGGCCCGTCACGGAAGGGCGTCCAGCTGTCCGTGCCGCTGCGGATCGCCGAGGCTCTGAGGGGTGAGTACGCGCGCGACGCGCGCTTCTGAGGAGCCGATCGCTCACCTCCGCAGCCGCCGAAGCACGCGCGGTCAGGGGCCGGCACCATCAAGGGGCCGCCGTGTGATTGGGCCTCGCCCTTGGCTACCGGCATTCGGTCCCGACCCTCATACACCCCATGAAACACTTGGGGCGTAGGGATCACGCCGCATTTCCCGGCACGACCGACGGAGGAACGACGGGTGGCAGAGCAGGGGCAGACCCGGTACCCACCAGGGGCCCAGATCCTCGTGCGGGACGAGGAGTGGCTGGTCAGGACCGCGAGGCGGACCGACCACGACGGTGACCGGATCGAAGCCATCGGCGTCTCCGAGTTCGTACGGGACGAAGAAGCCGTCTTCTTCACCGGCATCGACACGGTCGAGCTCCTCGAACCGGAGAAGACGCTCCTGGTACCCGACACCTCCTCCTACTTCCGGCGCGCACGGCTCTTCCTCGAAGCGGTCCTGCGCAAGACGCCCCTGCCGCAGTCCGAACGCGGCCTCGCCCTGGCCGACCGCTTCCTCCTCGATCCGCTTGCCCACCAGCAGCGCCCCGCGGAGCTCGCCCTGTCGATGCGCAACCTCCGCCCCCGCATCCTGATCGCCGACGTCGTGGGCCTGGGCAAGACGCTGGAGATCGGTCTCACCCTGGCCGAGCTCATTCGCCGCGGCCGCGGCGAGCGCATCCTCGTCGTAACCCCTCAGAGCGTCCTGGAGCAGTTCCAGCACGAGCTGTGGACCCGCTTCTCGATCCCGCTGGTGCGACTCGACTCGCTCGGCATCCAGCGCATCCAGCGTGAGATCCCCGCCGGACGCAACCCGTTCACCCACTACAAGCGCGTCATCATCTCCGTCGACACGCTCAAGAACATCGGCCAGTACCGGCACCATCTGGAACGCATCCAGTGGGACGCGGTCGTCATCGACGAGTCCCACAATCTCATCAACCAGGGCAGCCAGCGCCGGGCCCTCGCCGAGACCCTCTCCCCGCGCACCGACGCCCTTCTGCTGGCCAGCGCCACTCCGCACAACGGCGACAAGCGGTCTTTCGCCGACCTGGTCTCGCTTCTCGACCCCGCGGCCATCGTGGACCGCGACCACTACGACCCGGCAGGCGATCTCGGGCACCTCTTCATCCGGCGCACGAAGATCAGCCCCGAGGTCCGCAACGGCATCGGCGACGAGTGGGCGGACCGGGGCCCCACCCTGTCACTGCACTGTCCGGCGACCGAGGCCGAGGAGCGGATCTTCGCCGAGCTGACCGAGCACTGGCTGCCCGCACCCTCCGGCAGCACCGAGTTCGGCACGGCGGACCGGGAGCGGACCTCCGTGAGCACCGATCCGCTGTTCGCCTACAACGTCCTCAAGACCTTCCTGTCCTCACACATCGCCCTCAAGGAGACGGTCGAGCGCCGGGTCGTCGCCCTCGGGAAGAAGGCGCGGGACATGGCGGCCGAGGGCAGGCAGCCGGACCCGGCGATCGGCGAGGAGCAAGCCGCCCTGGCCCGGCTGGGTGCCCTCATCGACTCCATGGGTGATGGCAGGGCGCCGGGGGACTCCGCCAAACTGGACGCCCTCGTCGAACAGCTGAAGGACATCGGTGTCGGGCCGGGCAGCGACACGCGGACCGTCGTCTTCTCCGAGCGGGTGCCCACCCTCAAGTGGCTGGCGGAGGTGGTCCCCGCACGCCTCGGCTTCACTCCCGGCAAGGACGGGAAGACCAAGGCCGTGAGGGTCATGCACGGCGGGCTCAGCGAAGAGGAACAGCGCCTGATCCGCGAGGAGTTCAGTCTCGCCGGGGCTCCGGTCCGGCTGCTGTTCACCGGTGACGTCGCCTCCGAAGGCGTCAACCTGCACCGCCAGTGCCACCATCTCATCCACTACGACATCCCGTGGTCGCTGATCCGCATCGAGCAGCGCAACGGGCGCATCGACCGGTACGGGCAGCGCCACGAGCCGCAGTTCCGGGCGCTGATCCTCACCTCCGCCCAGCCGGGTGCCAAGGACGACAGGACCGTGGCCGAGAAGCTCCTCGCACGCGAGGAGGAGGCCCACAAGCTGAACGGCACCGCCGAGGCGGAGACCGGTTACTACCGTGCCGACGAGGAGGAACGGCGCCTCATCAGGGAACTGGTGGAGGGCCGCACGGTCGAGGACTTCCTCGCGTCCGCGCCCGCCGCGGACGACGCCGACCTGGCGGGACTGTTCGGCCAGGTCGACACCATCACTGAGGGGGAACCGCCGAAGCGCGCGGAACTCCTCTCGCTCTTCGACGGGGACGCGGCGGCGTTCGTCGACACGGCGCTCGCGGAGCTGTACGAGGACCGGGCCGAGGACCTCATCGGCCTGTCCCGCAGAGAGGACGCCCTCGACCGTCCCTATCTTTCCCTCTCCCCGGCCAAGGCGCCCGACCTGCTGCGCCGCCTCAAGGCTCTGCCGCCCTCCTACCTGAAGGAACAGGGCGTGGCCGAGCGCATGATCCTGACGTTCGACCGCGGCCTGGCCCAGGAGAAGCTGACCGAGGCCCGTGAGGCCACGGGCACCATCTGGCCCACCGTCTCCTTCCTGAGCGACATCCACCCGGTTGTGGAGTGGCTCACCGACAAGGTGCTGGTGCAGTTCGGGCGCCAGGAGGCACCGGTCATCACCTCCCCGTACGTGGATCACCCGACCTTCCTCATCCAGGGCATCTACTCCAATGCGCTGGGCCGCCCCACGGTCGTGCGGTGGATGGCCGTCAGCGCCGACCCCGATGTCCCTGTCGGGACGATGACCGATGCCCTGCACGCCGCGAAGGTGGGGCCCGCCCTCGCCCGCACCGGCGATCCCCGCGACCTCGCCCACCTCCAGTCGCTGGTCCCCGCGGCAGTGGCGAGAGCCCGCGCTCACCTGGAGACGTACAAGGACGAGTGGGCGGAGCAGATCAGCGGCCCGCTGGCCGAGTACCGCGCCCGTCTTTCCGACTGGCGACAGGACTCCCTGGACTCCCTCTCCGGCGGGAGCGCCCGGCGGGAGCGGCAGATCGAGGAGACGGCCGACGAACAGGCCCATCTCCTCGACCAGCTGACCACCACCGGCCTTCCCCTGCTGCGGGTGCTGGCGGTCCTGGACAAACCCGCCGCCGACGCCCCGGACCACACCTCCGACAACGCCTCCGAATCGGCGGAGAACTGACGTGACGTATGACTCGCTGATCAACCACGGCGACTACCTCTCGGCGCACTACCTCGCCGAAGTGCTCCCGAAGGACCTCAAGGCCAAGGACGGCCTCCTCGCCCGCTGGGCCGAGACCGAGGAGCAGGCGAGGCGCGCCCACGCCGCCGCGGTCGCCGAGGCCAAGGCCGAAGGCCGGGACCCCGCCGCCGTTCCGCCGCGCGCCCGCACCCCGCGCGAGGGCCTGCGCGCCCTGCACGGCCCCTACTTCGCGTCCCGCGCCGACTTCGCGCGCGACGCGGAAGCGCTCGCCGAACCGGACGCGCCCGTCCCCGCCGACTGGTCCAAGCGCCTCACCGAGCTCCACCTCGCCACCCTGCACGCACTCGGCTACGCGGACGCTCACGAACAGGCCGTAGCGGTCCACCGTGCCGGGCACGACCACACCGTCCAGGCCCTGCACGTCGAGCCCGGCCTGGTCGCCGTCGCCTGTGGCTGGACTGCCGAGCCCGACGCGGCCCTGGACCCGGACGGCGCGGGCCGTCTGCTGCACCCGGTGGCGCTGGAGGCGTCGGCCCGCCTCACCGACGCGAAGGCCCTCGCCGACTTCCTCTTCGAGTGCGAGGAGCCGCCCCGTTACGTCCTGCTGCTCGTCGGCGGCGTCATCGTCCTCGCGGACCGTCTCGCCTGGCACGAGGGCCGTTACCTCGCCGCCGACCTGGACGCCGCCCTCAACCGGCGCGACGACCGCAACGGCGGCGAGCTCGACACCATCGCCGCGCTGTTCGGCGCGGACTCGCTGCGTGTGCCCGAGGAGGGCGGCACGGCCCCGCTCGCCTCTTTCGTCGACAAATCCGGCAAGCACGCCGTCGGTGTCTCCACCGAGTTGCGCGAAGGCCTGCGCCTGTCCGTCGAGTGGATCGCCAACGAGGTCCTGGCCCGGCTGCGGGACCAAGGAGTTACGCCGCAGCAGCTCGACGACCCGGCCCGCCTCGCCAAGGAACTCAGCCGCGAGTCGCTGCGCTACCTCTACCGCATTCTGTTCCTGTTGTATGCCGAGGCCCAGCCGTCGCTCGGCATCCTGCCCGCCGACGACCCCGAGTACGCGCGCGGCTACGGCCTCCAGCGCCTCGGCGACCTCGTCGTACGCGACCTGGTCGGCGAGCGCTCCCGGCGCGGATTCCACCTGTACGAATCCCTCGACCTGCTCTTCCGGCAAGTCGAGGAGGGCCACCGGCAATACGGCAGCGAGCCCGAGGACCTGGCCGCCGAGGCCGCCGACCGCGCCGCCACCGAGGCCGAGCGGGAGGCCGCCGCGCTGCTCGCCTCCGGTGACATCTCCCGGGACGAGTACACCGAGCGCGTCCGCGAGGCCGACCGCTCCCGCAAGGCCGCCGCCCGCAGCGCCGATATGGGTCTGCGATTCGAGCCGCTGCGCTCGGAGCTGTTCCAGAAGGACGCCGTACGCCTCATCTCGGCCGACCGGATCGAGAACCCGTCGTACGAGGAGGGCTCCGGGCAGCCCGAATTCCTGGACACCCGGCTGCGCAACGAGACCCTGCACAAGGTGCTGCGCCGGCTGATGCTCACCAAGGGCAAGGGGCGCGAGCGCGGCGGCTTCATCTCGTACGCACAGCTCGGCATCAACCAGCTCGGCGCGGTCTACGAGGGGCTGATGTCCTACACCGGCTTCATCGCCGAGGAGGACCTGTACGAGGTCGCCAAGGGCGGCGACCCCTCCGGGGGCAGCTGGATGATCCCGGCCTCCCGGGTTCAGGACTACCCCGACGAGGTGTTCGTCCAGCGCCCCCACGAGGAGACCGGCCGCCCGCTGCGCGTCGTTCACCCCAGGGGCTCGTTCGTGTACCGCCTGGCGGGCCGCGACCGGCAGACCTCCGCCTCGTACTACACCCCGAAGTCCCTGACCGAAGTCACTGTCGAGCTGGCGCTCAAGCACCGCCTCGACCAGGACGGCACGACCACGCCGGCCCGCGAGCTGCTGGAGTGGAAGATCTGCGAGCCCGCTCTCGGCTCGGGCGCGTTCCTCAACGAGGCCATCGACCAGGTCGCGGCCGAGTATCTGCGCCGCCGCGAGGAGGAGCTGGGCCGCCGCGTCGACCCCGAGCAGCGCCAGATCGAACTTCAGAAGGTCAAGGCGTACGTCGCCCTCCACAATGCGTACGGCGTCGACCTGAACGCCACCGCCGTGGAGCTGGCCGAGGTCTCTCTCTGGCTCAACTCCATGCACCCCGGCATGCGCGCCCCGTGGTTCGGCCTGCACCTGCGGCGCGGCAACTCCCTCATCGGGGCCGGCCGCAAGGTGTACGCGGCGGACGCCCTGCCGGACGGGCTGTGGCTGTCGAAGAAGGCGCCTCTGGCACCCACCGAGCTGCCCTTCCGGGACGGTGACCTGCCGGAAGGCGCCGTCCACCACTTCCTCCTCCCGGCCGTCGGCTGGGGTGCGGTCGCGGGGGAGAGCGAGGCGAAGAAGCTGGCGGAGCAGCAGGCGCTGGCGCTCGGCAAGTGGCGCAGGGGCATCCAGAAGGCACCCAAGGCGCCCAAGCCCTTCGAGGAGCGGGACGACGAGCCGCAGGAGAAGCGGCAGAAGCGTTACGACCGGTGGGCCAAGGCCGCGTCGAAGACCGAGCTGGTGCGCCTCCAGCGCGTCGCCCGTCGAGCCGAGTTCCTGTGGAGCCTGGTCGCCAAGCGCCTGGAACTGTCCGAGCGGAAGGTGTCCCGGCGGATCGACGTCTGGGGTGCGGACTGGCTGACGCCGTCGGAGGAGGCGGCGGACAAGCAGAAGATCCTCGACGACCTGACGGTGCCCGGCACGCCGTACTGGCGGCTGAAGACGGTCATGGACGCGTGGTGCGCGCTGTGGTTCTGGCCGCTGGACCAGGTGGAGCTGCTGGACGGCTCGGCTCCGGAGTACGGGCCGGGTGGCGGGGTGCTCCGGGACGTGGCGGCATTGTTGGCGGGCGGGACGCCGGCGGAATCCTCCTCGGCAGCCGCGCCTGTGCCGAGCGGTCCTGCGCCGGGTGACCTGATCTGGCAGGCGGCCGGGCTCTTCGACGACCCGGACGGCGAGCAGGGCGAGTTGGACGGGCTGGCGGCCGACGACGAGGCGGGCCTGCGTACGAAGGCCCGAGGCAGGACGGCCGGCCGGAAGGCCCAGATCGCCGAGGACCTGTGGCGTCCGGTCATCCCGCTGAAGACCTTCGCGGACTGGCTGGACTTCCTGGAGGCGATGCTCGGCACGAAGGACGCCGAGGACGGCTCCTTCCTGGACGGCCTGGACGGCCTCCCGGTGGACGAGGCCCTGCCGCTGCTGGAGGCGTACGAGCGCAGCCTCGACGGGGTGCTGGGCATGGACCGCACGTTCAACCTGCCGGTCCGTTTTCCGTGGCTCAACGTGGTCGAGGACATTGCCGGGACGACGGAACGCGACATCAAGGCGGAGGACGGACACGGGTTCTTCCACTGGGAGCTGCATTTCGCGCATGTCTTCCGGGGGTCGGGGGGCGGGTTCGACCTGCAGGTGGGAAATCCGCCTTGGGTGCGGCCGAGGTGGGAGGAGGACACGGTTCTGGCGGAGCTGGAGCCGTGGTTCAAGCTTGCCGAGAAGCCGAGCGTGACGGCATGGCGGGAGCGGAAGAGCGAGGTGCTGGCGGAGCAGGGGGCTACTCCGTATTTCCTGGGGGAGCTAGGTTCCAACGCGGCAATGGCGCAGTGGCTCGGGTCACCGGTGACGTATCCGGTGCTGACGGGGACGCAGCCTGATCTCTATCGGGCTTTCATGTGCCGGGCTTGGGAGAACCTCGGCACAAAAGGCATGGCTGGGCTTGTGCATCCTGACACCCACCTCGGAGGTACGAAGGATGGCAAGATTCGCGGAGCAGCCTATCCACGACTCCGGCTGCGCGCTGGGTTCGTGAACGTGGGTAACTGGGCATTCGAGGCCAGCAGAACTGCCGAATTCGGGGTGCACATTTATGGTTCCTCTCAAAGGACTATCCGCTTCGACAGTCTGAGCGGTTTGTACGGTGTCGAGCCTCTGTTGTCATCATTGAGCCATGACGGGCAAGGTGAAGTGCCCGGCATGAAGCATTGTGGTGCATGGGACCTTCGACCGCACAGGTCACGCGTGATCACGGTTGATGAAGCGATGCTTACGGAATGGCAGCGGCTAGAAGGAGAGACAGGAATCCCTCCGGGGCAGGTGATGCTGTTGCAGCCGCTGACCACTGCAGAACAAGGGGCCATCGCCGCACTATCAGAGGTCAAGGCCCGTTTTGGGACGTATGGGCCGAGGGTTAGTCAGGGCTTTCACGAGAAGACGGGGAAGGATGATGGGTTCATCAGCTGGAACACACGCCAGCCCGCCTCGATCTCCGAACTGGTGATTCAGGGGCCGCACATCGGCATCGCCACGCCGTTCAGCAAACAGCCGAACATGCAGTGCCGGGGAACGCATGACTGGGAGAGCTTCGATCTCACCGAGCTGCCCGGAGGCGCTGTACCGCGGACCAATTACGCGCGTCCAGGGTCTTGTTCGCTGAAGTGCTATGAGGAAACCAAGGACCGCTGGCTGGACTACTCAAGGCTAAAAAATGATTGGGAACCCAGCCCTGAACAGTGGGCGAATCGTGAAGAAGTTCTGAGCGAAGAGGAGCTGGAGCTCTCGGAGGATGAGCAGCGAGGTTTGCTGCGGCGACGGATGTGGTGGTTTCGGCCGTACACGCAGTTCTATAGGCTGGCGTGGCGCAAGATGATCCCGTTTAACACCGAGCGTAGCCTGTTCCCTGCCCTGATCCCGCCGGGCCCCACGCACATCCATGGCGTTCTTTCGGCGGCACTGGGCGATAATCGGTTGACGGCGCTCAATGCGGGATTTTGGGCTTCCTTGCCGCTTGATTACCGACTGCGCATCACGGGCAAGGCAAACCTTGAGCCTGGCGAGGCTCAAAAATTGCCCGCCGCCGACCCCGCCCACCCCCTGGCCACCCCCCTCCTCCTCCGCACCCTCCGTCTCAATTGCCTAACCAACGCCTACGCCCCCCTCTGGGCGGAGCTTTACGACATGACCTGGCCCGGCTACGAGGATTGGGCCGTGAAGTGGCCAAGGCTGGCTCCGCTCGCCAGACACCTCAAGCCGGACTGGGAGTACGCCACACCGCTGCGCACCGAATATGAGCGGCGCGCTGCCCTGGTCGAGATCGATGCCCTGGTGGCGGCATGGCTCGGCATGAGTGCCGACGAGCTGGTGGCCATCCATAAAGCGCGGTACGCGATCCTCGCGGACCGCGAGTCGCAGATGTGGTTCGACGCGAAGGGGCGTCAGCTGGCCCAGGATCCGTACGCGCACGGCCACGGCCAGACCAAGGAGCACTACGAGCACTTCCTCGCCTACGACAAGGGCAAGCGCCCCAACCCTCCCGAGGGCTACACCGCCCCCTTCTACAAGGCCAACCGCGAAAAGGAGATGCGCGCTGCGCACGCTGTCTTCGAGAAGCGGCTTCAGGATGCGATCGACAAGGGCGAGTGGGATCCGGGCGCGTAACCCGCAACCAGAGCGCCTGCCCGGGACTCGGACCCGGGCAGGGCGCTCGGCTGTGCTACGGCCTCAGATCTGGGTCGCATGTGAGCGGAAGCGTCTCCATGCCGAGGCGTCGGCCGGCCGGTGGGCCGTGTGCGACGGGCTCCCCGGCGGCATGACGCTCCCTGCCCTCGGGGCCGTCATGCGTGCGCCTTCCGCAGGTGGATGCCCATGGTCTCGGTCATCTTCACGGCTGTCTGACGGTCGCCGGTTTCCAGCGCTTGCGCTCTCTTGCGCTTGATGTCCCAGCACTCCTGACACCGAGGGCGCTGAGGGTCGGACGTAGCGCCATGCTCAGCGGTCATCTCGCTCACGCCCAGCCCCTCTCTCGCCTACTCCGGTGGTTGATGTCGGCCACCTTCGCCCGTAGCTCATCGCTCACGGTTGCCGGGCGGACGTCACAGGGGAACGCCTCCCACTCCTGACCGTCGGACGGGGACCGCAGCAACAACCGCCCCCCGGCCGATCCCACGACCTCGCCGACGCGGTCCCGTCGGGCATCGACGACCAACGCCCCAACGTCAGTTGTCCGCTCGGTTGCCTGCGGCTCGTCGGGGGCCGTCATCGCCCCGCCTCCCCGCCATGGGGCCGCCGGGGCCGGATGTCGATACCGTGCGCCGTCACCCACAGGAAGACGGGGCCGTTGCCGCCGTCCATCGGCAGGTCGGCGAGGCGCGGGGACCTCGGCGTCAAGGGCGCCACGGGCAGCGGTGCGGGCGTCCTGTTCGCGCGGGCGGTTTGGCAGGCCCGGCAGTCGCGGCGGTGGATGCGCGGCGCAAACCGCGCCCTCACCCATTCGAGGCAGTAGGAGATAATCTTTGCCATGCTGACCTGTCCCTTCAGGTTGGCCACGCCCCGGGGCCGGTCGCACGGTCGCCGGGGTTCATCGTTCCCGCGTATGGCGGGAATTTGGGCATAAGGGTGCCCTGTGATTGGCCCACCAAGATCACTGAAAGCGATCGAGGTGACCACTCCGCGTAGCATCCACCGCACGCGGCATGTGGCGCAACCTGAATGTGTGGAACATGTTCCATGAACATTTGCTCCCTGTAGCCTGTTTGGACTTCCATGCAGGTGAAGGGGGTTGAGACGTGTCCGAACCACGCCCGACTGTGCGCCGTCGTCGTCTGGCCACAGTGCTCGTCAAGCTCAGAGAAGAGGCGGGCAAGTCGCCGGAGGATGCCGCCGAGCGCATCGGGTGCCACCGCTCGAAGATCAGCCGAGTCGAGAACGCGCGGCTTGGGATCTCTCTGGGTGAAGTGCGGGATCTACTCCGTTTCTATGGCGTCGATGATCCGGAGTACGTGGAGGAAGTCGTCAACCTCGCCCGGCGGAGCAACGAGCGAGGCTGGACACAGCGGCTTGGTCTACGAATCCCGTCCTATGTTGACTACATCGACTACGAAGAGACCGCCCACTACATCCGCTCGTTTGAACCCATGGTTATCTCCGGCCTCTTGCAGACGGCCGACTACGCGCGGGCTCTCCTCAAGGCGACGCCAACGATGCTCTCGAATGAACGCATCGACGAGTTGGTTGAAGTGCGCATGCGCCGTCAGGAGATCCTCAGACGCGATGCTCCGCCGCGCGTGTGCGTTATCCAAGGGGAAGCGGCGCTGCGGGCCCAGGTAGGCGGTCCGGCTGTTATGGCGGCTCAGCTCAAGCACCTGGTAGAGGCCTCGGAGCACCCCAACGTCGATCTACAGGTGTTGCCGTTCGCTGCCGGTGCTCACGCCGGAGTCCTGGGCACTTTCGTGCTGTTCAGCTTCCCCACCCCGGCGTTCTCCGACATCGTGTGCTTGGAACACAGGACGGGAACCGTCTACCTGGAGACATCTGAGGATACGGGTGCGTATACGCTCACGTTCGATTCGTTGCGATCTACCGCCTTGAGTCCCGCCAAGAGCCTCGACGTGATCAACCGGGTCAAGCAAGAGTTGTAAGTACTACGCCACTTGAGAGGTAGCAAGGATGCTGGCCCATGATTTTGGCAATGTCCGCTGGCGAAAGAGTACGTACAGCGGTAACTCGGGCGAATGCATCGAGGTAGCCGACGGCCACGCCAATCTAGTGGCCGTGCGCGATTCCAAGGCCCCGTACCGCCCCGCTTTGCTTGTCCACCCCGGAGCATGGACCGAGTTCATATCAGGCATACAGGCCGGGGCCTTCCCGGCCGCCGACTGAGCCCCGACAGCGTCAGACCGGCCCCGGCACGCCCCCCGGCCGGGGCTGACCCGTGCCAGAGGCGTCGGCACAGGCGTGTGACCTGTATGGATGCGCCCCGCGCACGCCCCTGGCCGTGTCGGCGCCGCCAGGTCTGCCGCGCTGACGTACCCGCCCGCCGTCTATAAGCTGGCCGCAGGCCGACGGGCGGCGGCGAGCGAGGGTGACGGGGAGTCATGAGTCATGGCGGAGCTTGAGGACAGCGGCAGCGGGCGGGCGTCCGGGCGCGGGCGGGTTGTGGGTTATCAGCGGTACCAGCTGCCGGCGGAGGGCCCGGAACTGACGCAGTCGGGCCTCTTCCCCTTACTGAGCGGTCCCGTCGAGGTCGGAGCCGACGGGCTTCCGACCGGCGTGGAGCTGGAGCAGCCCGCCGACGAGGAGGCCGCGGCCGATGCCGACGGCATCTCCGCACCCTTCCGGCCCGAAAATATCAAGATCGAGACGCAGGCGACCACAGTCGACCTCCTCCTCTCCCGGCTGCGGGAAGGCATGATCGACCTGGCGCCGGACTTCCAGCGCCGGGCCGGTATCTGGACCGACGTACAGCAGAGCCGTCTCATCGAGTCGTTGCTCCTGCGCATCCCCATCTCGTCTTTTCATATGGCGCAGGACGAGGAGGACAACTGGTCGGTCGTCGACGGCATCCAGCGGATGACGGCGATCGCCCGCTTCATGGCACCCGAGGCCGTCGGCATGCCGCCGCTCGTCCTGCGCGGGCTCGACTACCTGCACGACTTCCACGGCATGGGGTACCGGGACCTGACCGGCCGGCTGCGGATCAGGCTGCGCGAGACCCAGCTCGTGGTGCACATCATTCAGCAGGGCACCCCGGAGGCCGTGAAGTTCAACGTCTTCTCACGGATCAATACCGGTGGGCTGCCGCTCACCCCGCAGGAGATCCGGCACGCCATGATCGAGGGGCCCATCCGCGGCTACCTCGCCGACCTCGCCGAAGACCCGGCCTTCGGTGACGCCACGGGTCACAGCGTGTCCAACGAACGTATGGCCGACCGGGAGATGGTCCTGCGTTTCCTGGCGTTCCGGCTCAGTGACCCGTCCCGGCACGCGCAACGCGACTTCGATCAGTTCCTCGTGGACTCCATGCACCGCGTCAACCGGCTGAGCGAGGAGCGGCGGGAGGCGCTGGCCGTGGAGTTCCGCAAGGCGATGCACTGCGCGACGGGGATCTTCGGGGATCACGCGTTCCGGAAGTGGCGGGGCGGCAAGGGTAAATCACCCATCAACAAGGCGCTGTTCGAGACGGTCGCGGTGAATCTCGCCACCCTGGACGATCACTCACGGGAAACACTGGTAACGTCCCGTGACAGGGTGCTCGAAGGGTTCTTCGAGCTGATGAAGGACTGGGACTTCGACCGTGCCATCTCCGTCGCCACCGGCGACACGAAGAAGGTGCGCAAGAGGTTCGCCGCGGTGGCGGAGCTCTTCCGGGGGGTAGTGGAACAGTGATCGACCGGCTGACGCTGACGAACTTCAAGGCGTTCCGGCACGCGGACCTGCCGCTCGCCCCGCTCACCCTGCTGACCGGCCTCAACTCCTCCGGCAAGAGCAGTGTCCTCCAAGCGCTCGCCCTGCTCCAGCAGTCGTATACGGCCGGCGATCTCGACCAGGTCCGGGCTCTGGCCGAAGACTCGGGGGGCCTCGGCGACGTGGCAGCTGTCGACAACGGCTTTCTCCTCAACGGGGAACTCGTCGGTCTCGGCACTGGCCACGACGTCCTGCACGAGGACTTCACGGGTGACGAGCCGGAGATCACGCTCGCGGTGAGCGAGGGCGCGTACCGCTATGCCTGGACCGTGGCCTACGAGGCCGAACAGAATCTGCTGCCACTGACCCGCGTCGCGCTCCCCCTGACGACGGAGGGCGCGAAGCCCCCGGCTGGGGACGCCGCGGTCATCCCCGGTTTCTTCACGGCCGGGTTCCAGTACCTGCACGCCGACCGTATCTCGCCCGCCGAGTCGTACCCGCGCGACCACCATGCGGCCATCGGCCGCGGTTTCCTCGGCGTGCGCGGTGAGCACACCGTCAACTTCCTGCGTCACCACGCCAGGGACGAGGTTATCGACGGCCCGCTGCGCCATCCGCGCGCCCAGTCGCCGCGGCTCCTCGACCAGGCCGCCGCCTGGATCGGCGAACTGTGCCCCGGCGTGGACATCCAGGCGGCCGCCATCGAGGGGACCGACTCCGTCCGCCTCTCGTACGGCTTCGACGGTCCGCTGGGCACTCGCCGGCGCCCCACCAACGTCGGTTTCGGCCTCACCTACGTCCTGCCGATCGTCGTGGCCTGCCTGACCGCGGGACCCGGATCGCTGGTCCTCCTGGAGAACCCCGAGGCGCATCTGCACCCGCGCGGTCAGAGCCGCATGGCCGCGCTCGCCGCGGCCGCGGCCGCACAGGGTGCCCAGCTGGTCGTCGAGACGCACAGCGACCACGTACTGAACGGGGTGCGGCTCGCCGTGAAGCGCGGCGTGCTCGCACCGGACCAGGCTGCCCTCCACTACTTCCGAGGCAACGGCGCGGGCGTGGACATCACCAGCCCCTGCATCGACCGGGACGGTCTGCTCGACCAGTGGCCCGAGGGCTTCTTCGACGAGCTGGAGAACACGCTCGACGAGCTCCTGGGCTGACCGCCGGGCCCGGTCACCAAGGCGCGTACGACATCACGGAGGGGGAAGCGTGCCGCTGCTGTTCCTGAACGAAAGATCCTGCGGAACCGGGTGCGATCCCGCGCGCGCAGACCGGGCCATGACGGAACTCGCGCGGGCCGTGCTCGCGGTGGTCCGGGCGGACCGGGCGGGCACCGTGCTGGTCAGCCGGGAGCCGATCACCGGCCTCCAGATCGCGGCAGGTCACCCGATCGGCAAGTGGCACGGTGACCCGAGGAACCGCGACGCGTGGCGGCGGCTGCTCCAGATGCAAAGCAAGTGGCCGCATCGGATCGTCTTTCCGGAGGGGCAGGACTTCTACGACGTGGAGTACCGGCACCAGGGCGAGCCGGTGGAAGGACTTGGGGCCGCCCATCTGATGGACGGCCTCGGGGTCTCCTTACCGGTGGAGCCGTGCTGGGACGCGGATCATGTGACGCTGGAGCGCGAGCAGCTGCTGGAGGGTGAGGACGGCACATACCGTTCGGACATCAGCGAGGTCCGGGTGCGGCACCTGTCCTCCTCCGCGCATTACGAGGTGCACGGGCCCTGGGTCCGCGACGGTGCCGAGGCCGCCCGCAAAGGGGGCCTCGCGGCCGTGCGGCACGGCGGCCACCTGTGGGAGCGACGGGCCGGCCTCTTCCCGCGTCTGCAGTTCCTGCCGGAGGTCGAAGCGCACCTGCGACAGCTGCCACCGGTGTGGGTGCAACCGGTGCGGGACCGTCTCGCGGAGCTCGAGGAAGCGGTGTCCGCGTGGGACCCGGACACCCGCCCCATCGCGCCGCAATGGCGGTCCGACGTGCGCACCGAGTTCGAGTCGCGCCGGAGGCTGTGCTGGTTCACGGATCTCGACGGGGAACAGCGGCTCTTCGACTGGCACTGTGACTTCCTGCCGTCGCCGGGGCGGATGCACTTCCGGCTCCTGCACGAGCAGCGCACCCTGCGCATCGCTTACGTGGGCCGCAAACTCGGGGTCTGAGCCGGGTCGGACGGTCGGCCGCAGATCGCGGCCGACCAACCAAGGACGGGGATGTCGGACCTGCCCGTTAACGTGGGGGCGTGGTGCCCGCCCCGGGGGCGGCGGCACCGACGAAGACGACGGAACGAAGGAGTGACCCGGGGTGCGACCGACCCTCGCCGCCGACCAGGTACGCGGCAGCCTGAGCCAGTACCTGTCGACGACGTACGCGCTGGCGGACGAAAGCACCCGCAGCGCGCTGGAACAGTTCCTCGGCGACGCGGAGGACGGCATCTTCCGGGGCCCCTACCTGCGCATCCGCACGCCCTTCCGAGTGGCCGAAGGGGATGACTGGCAGCGCCACCTCACCTGGTGGCCGCGCGTCAAGGACTTCACCCCCTACCGCCACCAGGAGCGGGCCTGGGAGCGGCTGTCGACGCTGCACGGACCGGCCCGGCCCACGCTGGTGACCACCGGCACCGGCTCCGGCAAGACCGAGTCGTTCCTCGTCCCGCTGCTCGACCACTGCCGCCGGGAGCGCGAGGCCGGGCGGGAGGGCGTCAAGGCCGTCCTCCTCTATCCGATGAACGCGCTCGCCACCGACCAGGCCCACCGCATCAACGACTACCTCGGCAACCCCAGGGACGCGCGGCTCAGGGACGCGGGGGTGCGCGCGGCGCTGTACATCGGCGACAAGGCGTCGAAGGAGTTCAAGCAGGCCAACCCCCGGGTGGCCGTCGACCGGGACGAGATCAGGCGCACCCGCCCCGACATCCTGATCACCAACTACAAGATGCTGGACCTGCTGCTCCAGCGTCCCGAGGACCAGCGGCTGTGGCGCGAGGCGGACGGCTCCGCACTGGCCTTCGTCGTCCTGGACGAGTTCCACACGTACGACGGCGCCCAGGGCACCGACGTGGCCATGCTGCTGCGCAGGCTCGGCGCGGTCGCGGGCCTGGACGAGCCGGGGCGGCCGCTCGGCCCGGTCTGTCCCGTCGCCACGTCGGCCACGCTCGGCGAGAGCGGGTCCGGCGCGGCGGGCGGTTCCATGCTGGACGTGGCGGAGCAGGTGTTCGGCGTGCCGTTCCCACCCGAGGCGGTGGTGGGGGAGGACCGGCACAGCGCACAGGAGTTCGCGGGGGACAGTGACTTCACGCTGCCGTTCCCCTCCCCCCACGAGGTCGCGGACCTGGGCGACCCCACCCGGGACCCCGAGGCCCTGGACCGCCTGGCCGCCGCCTTCACGGGCAAGAGCGGCCTGAGCCCACAGCAGCTCGGCAGACAGCTGCGCCGCCACCGGCTGACCGCCGCCGTCCTGGAGATCCTCGACGGCCGCCCGCGCACCATGGCAGAGGTCATGGATGTCCTCCCCCGCTACGCCTACCACTGGGGCATGGCCGTTCAGCAGAACCCGGCCATGGCCGCACAGGCACTCGCCCGCTACATCGCCCTGCTGTCGACGGCCCGCGACCCCGACCATCCCGCACGCCCCCTGCTGTCGATCGAGGTTCACCACTGGGTGCGGTCGGTATCCCGGCTGCTGCGTGGCGTCAGCGCGGCCAGGGCGGAGTTCCGCTGGGACGACGAGAGGGTCGCCGCCGGCGGCAGACTCGCCGCGCGCACGGGTGGCGGGGCGGCCGCCGGCGGCTCCGGCACCGTACCGACGGACGACGCGGCCCAGGCCGTGCCCGCCGGCGACAGCGCTCCACCGCCCGCCCAGGTGTTCCTCCCCGCCGTCTTCTGCCGGGAGTGCGGTCGCTCCGGCTGGGCGGCGCTCTCTCCGGAGGCGGACCCGGCGGAGCTCGACATGAAAGCCACGAAGATCCGCCGGGCGTCTGTCGGTCGCGACAAGAGCCGTGTCCGCAACATGATCTCCGCGACCCCGCAGCAGGCGTACGACGCGGCCTTCGTGACCGAGAAGGCACGCGGCGGTCCGACCGTGATGGTGCTCGACGGGCTGACCGGACGCCTGCGGCCACTGTCGCCCGAGGCGGACTTCCAGGCACTGCGCGACGGTGCGGGACCGCGCGTGGCCAAGCCGCTGCACGATGCCGCATTTGTGTGGGTGGACCTCGCCGACGACCGGGCGGCACAGGGCGACCAGTGCCCGGCCTGCCGGACTTTCAACGCCATCCGCTACCTCGGTACCGGCCTCGCCGCGCTCGCCGCCGCCTCGATCACCCAGCTCTTCACCGGTGGAGAGCTGGACAAGAATCTGAAGGAGGACAAGACCCTCCTGTTCAACGATTCGGTGCAGGACGCCGCCCACCGGGCCGGATACGTCGCCAGCCGCTCGTACACGTTCTCGTTCCGTTCCCTGCTCACCAGCCGTATCGACGAGGACGAGCCGATCGCGCTGAGCGACCTGGCGGCCGACCTCATCGCGGACGTCGTCGACAGCAAGGCCGTGCAGGCCGCCGTGATCCCGCCCGACCTGCATGTCGTGCGCGGCGTCGACACCCTTCTGTCCGGGCGTAGTCGCGGCTCACGGGCCACCTGGGAGCTCATCGCCCAGCGCCTCGCCTTCGCGGCGGTCCTGGAGTTCGGCCTCAGGTCCCGGCAGGGCCGCACTCTGGAGCTGACGCGCACCGTCGCCGCGGA
Source organism: Streptomyces cinnamoneus (assembly GCF_002939475.1). NCBI lineage: Bacteria > Bacillati > Actinomycetota > Actinomycetes > Kitasatosporales > Streptomycetaceae > Streptomyces > Streptomyces cinnamoneus. The sequence continues at coordinate 5,383,384 of NZ_PKFQ01000001.1, forward strand.
GGTCCCGCTGGAGGATCCGGACGCCATCGCCGAGATCGTCCGCGAGCTCCTGCACACGACGCCCGGCGACATCTCGCTCCCCGACGGCTCCCTGCCCGGCCCGGACCGCTGGATCGGCCATGTGCGCGGCCTCCTCGAACGGCTCCGCACGCGCGGCGCGATCCGGCACGCCTGGCTCGACGGCTGGCTGGACCAGGCGGGCGTGCGGCGCTGGCTCATCTGGGGCGGACGCAAGACCGGGATGCCGGCCTTCCCGCCCGGTGTGTCCGCCCCGGCCTTCCTGCTGGGCAGCCCCAAGCAGGGCAGCGACGACTTCGACGTGGTCACCGGCCGTCTCGGCTGGTACCAGGACTGGACCCGGCGCAGCCTCGGCCTGCGCCCCGATGCGGCCAATGCCTTCCTCGGCCGGTTGCTGCCCGCGCTCGTCGACGCGGGCGTGCTCTCGGCCCGTACGGCCAAGGACGGTGCCACCCGCGTCTACGGTCTCCAGCCCGGCCACGTGCAGGTTCGCAAGCTGGCCGACGACTGTGTGGCCGACGCGTCGGCGCACTGCCCCGTCTGCTCCTGGGAACAGACCGTCCACCCCGATCTGGCCGACCAGTGGCACGGGCAGCCGTGTCCCCGTTACCGCTGCGGCGGGCTGCTGCGCACGGGGCAGGACCTGGAGAGCGGAGTGCGGCGCCGTGACTTCACCCAGGACTTCTACCGGCGGATGTACCGCGAGGCAGGGGTCTTCACGATCAACACGGCCGAGCACACCGGCACGCTCAGCCGTCCCAAGCGGGAGGCGGTGGAGAAGGCGTTTCGGGCGGGCACCGGCGCCCACTACGCCAACCCTCAGGTGCTGTCCTGTACTCCCACGCTGGAACTCGGCATCGACATCGGAGACCTCTCCGCGGTGGTCCTCGCCTCGCTGCCCAAGGGGCCGGCCAATTATGTGCAGCGCGTGGGCCGGGCCGGGCGTGCCACCGGCAACGCGTATCTGCTCACCATGGTCGACCGCGGCCCCCGGGACCGCTACTACCTGGAAGATCCCCGGCAGATGATCGCCGGTGACATCCAGCCGCCCGGCTGCTTCCTGTCCGCGATCGAGATCCTGCGCCGGCAGTACCTCGCGCACCTCCTGGACCTGGCCGGTGCGGGCCGTCTGCCCGCACCGGACGGTGACGGGGCGGCGATCCACCCGCTGCCCCGTCTGGCCACCGAGCTGTTCGGACCGTCGGGGTGGCTGTCCGAGTTCCAGAAGGCGGCGTTGGCCCAAGGCCCCCTGCTCGCCGAGAAGTTCCTCGCGCTCTTCCCGCCGTACGTCGAGGCGAAGGGCATCGGCGTGAGCCCGCAGGCGGCTGACGAACTGCGTGCGTACGCGACCGGCGGCCTCGCTGGAGCCCTGGACAAGGCGCGCACGCAGTGGGAAGACCACCGCGACGAGATGCAGCGCCGGATCAAGACGATCGACGAGGCGTACCAGGCCCTCGTGGCCGGTGATCCGGAGCACGAGCGACAGGGCCGGGAGCTGCGGGCGGAGCGCCGGGCAGTGGCCCGGCGGGCGGGCGAGATCAGCCGTGCCACCGCGCATGGCACGCTCGTCGACCTCGGTCTGCTGCCCAACTACAGCCTCGTCGACTCCGTGACGGAACTCGAAGCCACCCTCACCTGGCGGGAGGAGGGCAAGGACGGACAGCCCGAGCACCACAGCAAGGTGCTCAAGTACGACCGTCCGGCGCGCCTGGCCCTGAGCGACTTCGCACCCGGCAACCACTACTACATCCAGGGCTACAAGCACCGGATCACCGGACTCGACGTCGGCAGCCCCGGCCGCCCGGCGTGGCTGTGGTGGCGGGTCTGCCCCGACTGCGGGCACGTCCGCACCCACCAGGCGCGGCAGGACTCCTCCGCCTGCCCTCGCTGCCACTCCGCGGCCATCGGCGACGTCGGCTGTCTGCACAAGGTGCTGGTGCCCCACCGCGTACTGGCCAGGGACCAGCGCGACGACGTCCGGGTGCGCGACGACACCGACGAGCGCGAGCGACGCCACTACACCGTCGTACCGGCTGTGGACATCCCGCAGGAACACGTTGAAACGGCGTGGCGGCACAAGAAGGCGACGTTCGGCTGGGAGTTCACCCGGCAGGCCGTGATCCGGCACATCAATGTAGGCGCTTCCCGCGTGGACACCGGGGCGGACGAAGCCTTCGCCGGACGGCGCGTACGGCTCAACCCCTTCTGGGTCTGCGACTCCTGCGGATACGCCGACGCCGACGGCGGACCCGCCGCCGCCCATGCCGGCCAGCAGGACGCGCTCGTCGCGCACCGGGTCACGAAATACCACCGCCCCTGGTGCCCGCGGCTGCGCGACGGGCTCGGCGAGACCCGGGCCGCGCAGCAGGGCGTCAGGCTGCTGCTCGCCCACGAGTTGCGCAGCGAGGCATTGCGCATCCTCATCCCCGCCGTCACCGCCCACACACAGGAGCGCTTGGTCTCCTTCAAGGCGCTGCTCCTCGCGGGTATCGCCCAGAGCTACGGTGGCGACCCGGATCACCTGGCCGTGGTCACCGACTCGATGCCCGAGCCCGGGAGCGACGTCCGCAGGCATTTCCTTGTGCTGTACGACGCCCTGCCCGGTGGCACCGGCTATCTGCACCGGCTCGCCGGCCCCGACGGGCTGCACGACGTGCTGACCCGGGCCCGGCAGGTCATAGAGCGGTGCCCCTGCGTCGGCGAGAACCGGCCTGCCTGTCATCGCTGCCTGTTGCGGTATGTCAGCGACAGCGAATACGAACTGGTCTCGCGGGAGCACGCCCTCGACATGCTCGGCGAGCTTCTCGGGCGTGCCGGCGACGGCTGGGACATCGAGGAAGCCGCCACGACCCGGGACATCACCCTCGTCCAGCAGGTGGAGAGTGAGCTGGAGGCGCTCTTCCGCCGGGGACTTCTCGCCTGGGCGGAACGCGTCGACGAGGTGAGCGTGCGCACCGCGCTCACCCCGGACGGAGAGCGCGACACGACGCTGCGGTTCACCGCGCCCGACGGCACGGTCAGCGGGTGGCGCATGGAGACGCAGACCGACCTCGGGTTCACCGTGCCCGACGTGGTCTTCCGCAGCCTGGACGACGACCGCAGGCGGGTCGCCGTCTACCTGGACGGCTATCGCTACCACGCGAGCCCCGATCACAACCGCATCGCTGGAGACGCGGCCAAGCGCACGCGGCTGCGGGCCGGACACGGCTGGCAGGTCTTCCAGCTGACCTGGGACGACGTACGCGCCTGGACCGGAGAGACGAAGCCGCCCGCCGCACCTGTGTGGGTGCCGTACCAGAACACGGCACAGAAGACCGCGTCGGACATCCACCGCCGCGTGCACGGCGGTGACCCGCGCGACCTGCCGCGTTTCGTCTGGGCCAACCCCGTCGAGACCCTGATCGGCTACCTGACCACCCCGGACCACGAGGTGTGGCGGCGCCGTGCCCAGAGCGTCCTCGCCGGGTTCGCCGCCGTCTCCGCGACCAGCCGGGCTCTGGCGGACGGGCCGGAGATCGGCCATCGCATCGCCGACGCTCTGACGGGCAAGCGGCTGTCCGGCGGACAGGGCGCGGTCCAGGTCATGGCGACCCAGGACGGCAGCGGATGCCCTTTGACGATCGCACTCGACCTGCGCAAGGGGCAAGCGGGTGCGTCCTGGACCGCGCTCACTGTGCTCGACGACAGTCCGGACGCGGTGGCCGGCGACGAGAACGCGCACCGCAGGCGCTGGCAGGCCTGGCTGTACTGGACCAATCTGCTGCAGTTCCTCAACGAGGGCGAGGGAGACGGCGTCCAGCTCGCGTCCAGCCAGCTGCCGGGCTTCGACCCCGTGGAACTGGCCGTGACCGGTGGGGCGGGCTGGCTGGAGTCGCGGCGACAGTCGCCGGAGCCCGACGCGGAAGGGGAGGCGGCCTCGGGGCCGCACACCGTTCCCGCCGCCGAGCCGGCCGGGGAAGTCCTGCGCGATCCCGCCTGGGACGAGGTCATCGAATACCTCGTGGAGGAGCCCGGCCTCGCAGAACTCGCCGACGCGCTGGCGGCGTCAGGAGCCCCGGCGCCTGACGCCGGCTACGAACTCGGGGAAGCGGCCTGGCCCGCCGAACTGGCCTGGCCCACCCACCGCATCGGCGTCGTCCTCGCCCACCGGCGAGGAGCCGACGGTGCCGAGGACCGTGACGCGGAAGACCGCGACCAGGCATACGCGGCGGCGGGCTGGACCGTACGGACCGCGGCGGAGTGGGACGCCCGGGAACTCGCCGATGCCCTGCTGCGGCCTGCCGGAGCAGACCACCGCCCGGCCATGAACGACGACGAGGAGCACGACCGATGACCAGCACCGGCTCGCCGACCGCGGGCGCGACCCTACGCCTGCTCGACAAGGCGGACAAGGAGATCGTCAAGCTGGACCGGGCGATCGTCGGGGCGGTCTACAAGTTCCAGCACGAGTTCCGCAAGAACCCCGAGGCGGCAGGCTTCGACCTCAAGCCGCTCAAGGGTCACGAACGGCTGTGGTCCGCGCGCGTCAACCGGGAGTACCGGGCACTGTTGCTGCGCCTGGGTGGCAACGACTGGCTGCTGGTCTCGGTCAAGCACCGCGGACATGTCCACCGGAACCTGGACCGGCTCGCGTACGGCATCAACCAGATCACCGGCGCGATCGAATACGTGGACCTCCAGGTTGTGGAGGACGACGTCCTGCGCCGAGCCGCCCCCGCGGCAGCGCCCGCTCGGGAACCAGCTCCCGAGCCGCAGGGCCAGGCACCGCTGTTCGCGCAGTACAGCGCGCAGCAGTTGGCGGACCTGGGGGTGGCCGAGCCCCTGATCCCGATCGCCCTCAAGCTCACCACGGACGACGAGCTGCTCGGGCTCGCCGAGTACGCTCCCAGGCACACGGGGGAGGTGCTGCTCCGGCTGCGCGACGGAATTCCGTACGAGCAGGTCGAGGAGGAGGTCACCGCGTCGGCTGCGATCGCTCCAGAGGAGCGCTGTGAAGGCCCCCTCGCCGAGGACTGGCAGGCGGCGGCCGATCGCTCGCAGGCCGTGGTGATCACGGATGACGAGTCACTGCGGAGCATCATCGAGGAAGGCGACTTCGGGCGGTGGAAGGTCTTCCTCCACCCCACGCAGGAAAAGCTGGTGCACCGCACCTTCTCCGGCCCGGCCCGGGTCGGCGGAGGCCCCGGCACGGGGAAGACGATCGTCGCCCTGCACCGGGTCAAACACCTCGTGGACCGGTTGCCGCCCGGGCACAACAAGCCGGTCCTCCTCACCACCTTCAACAAGAACCTGGCCGCTGACCTGCGTTCCCGTCTCCTCTCGCTCGGCGGTCCGCAGACGCTCGCCCGCGTCGACATTCTGCACGTCGACCAGCTGGCCACGCGTGTGGTCAGCGAGTCCGACCCCGGCAACACCAAGCGCAGGATCGACGACGCACAGGCCCTGCGCGAATGGCGCCAACTGCTCGTGGAGGCCGGTGACAACCGCTGGGACGCCGAGTTCCTCAGTGACGAGTGGAACCAGGTGATCCTCGGCCAGGCCGTGGCATCGCGCGCCGACTACTTCCGGGCCCGGCGGGCGGGGCGGGGCCGCAATGTCTCCCGTGCCGACCGGGCCGCGATCTGGCAGCTCGCCGAGCGCTTCACCCAGCGCCTGGAGGTCAAGGGGATCGAAACGCACCGCCAGGTCGCCGAGCGTGCCGCCCAGCTGGAGATCGCCCGCAAGAACAAGATCGAGGAGCGCCGTCGGCAGCAGGAGGAACGTGGCGGACCGGGCAACATCCACGCGGAGTCGGGCACCGGTGCCTGGCTGCGCTACCGCTACCGGCACATCGTCGTGGACGAGGCCCAGGATCTCGGCGCTGCCCACTGGAAGATGCTGCGCGCCATGGCGCCGCAGGAACCCGACGACATCTTCCTGGTCGGCGACACCCACCAGAGGATCTACGACAACCAGGTCACCCTGGGCAGCCTGGGCGTCAACATCCGGGGCCGCTCGGCCAGGCTGACCCTCAGCTACCGCACGACGCGCGAGATCCTCGGGTCCGCGATCGGGATCCTCGAAGGAACGGATTACGACGACCTGGACGGCAGTACCGAGGACCTGGCCGGATACCGGTCGGTGCTGCACGGAGGCCGTCCGTCCCTGCGGCGCGCGGACAGCTGGGACGAGGAACTCGACCTGGTGGTGGATCAGGTACAGGCGTGGCACGACGTCCCACGTGAGGCGGTCGCGATCTGCGTGCCGACGAACGACATGGCCGACGACGTCGTGTCCCGGCTCAACCGACGGGGGATCATGGCCTTGAAGATCACCGGCGATGGGCCGCGAGGAGGCGAGGGCGTTCACGTCGGCACCATGTACCGCTTCAAGGGGCTTGAGTACCGCCGCATGATCATCGCCGGCGTCTCAGACGGTCTGGTTCCCCGCTCGACCGTGGACGCCTGGGAACGGACGGACCGGCTGCGGCACAGGCGCGAACTGCAGCGGGCCCGTTCCCTGCTGTTCGTCGCCGCTACCAGGGCGCGGGACGCCCTCACCATTTCCTGGCACAGTGAACCCAGCCGATTCCTCCACCCTCTGGGAGTGGATCGCGTTCGACGGTGATCCCGGGGTGTCGAGATACGCTTGTACCTCTATGAATCCGCCCGCCAGCTGGGCCGCTGGGGTCCGCTGGCGGGCGGTTGCGTTGGGCTGGGGTAGGCGCTTCACGTCATGGCTGTGGGCTGTGGGCTGTGGGCTGTGGGCTGTGGGCTGTGGGCTGTGGGCTGTGGTGCAGGTGCGGCGGTGCTGCCCAGCCAGCCGTGACGCAAGCGTGAGTCGGTGAGGAGTGACCGGGCCGGGTCGCTGGTGGGAACGGTAGAACCTGTGAAGTCGCCAATGAGATCGAGCCGGCTCATGCCGACCGGATTGCCATGAGCCGGCGCGACAGGTCATTGGCCAGCGGTCCGGGGCCCTGATCCACATCAGGACGCGAATGAACAGACGAGGGGCTTTTGGTCAGAGTGCCAACGCTTGGTAGACGGCCTGGAGAAGCTTCTGGCTGCGTGGGTCAGTGAGGCCGAGGTAGGTCATCTGGTTCATCACATATGTGAAGGTCATGCGCGCGTCGAGGTCGTTGACGACCAGCGATCCGCCCCTTCCACCCCAGAAGCAGGTGTGGACGTTGGATGTGCTGACCGGTGAGTCGCTGGCGTTCAGGGCGTAGCCCATACCGAAACGTACCGGGATGCCAAGCACCAGATCGATGTCGTGGGACTGTTCGTTGAACACCGTGCGGCAGGTGGTCTCGGAAAGTAGGCGCGCCGAGGGTGTCAGGCCTCCGGTGGAGAGTACCGATTGGACAGCGGCCACGGATCGTGCGTTTCCGTAGCCGTCCGCGGCGGGGATCTCGGCGCGGCGCCACTGGGTGCTCCTGGTGTCCTGGGCGGTCACGTAGGCGCCGACCGGTACGGTCACTTGTGGGTTGGGCGTGGGTGCGGGGCCGGGTGCGGGGATGACTTCGGAGACGCGGTGATCGTGTTTGGCTGCGAGGCCGATGTGGAAGTCGGCGTCCAGTGGGCCGGCGATCTGGTCGGCGAAGAATGTGCCGATTGACTCTTGGCAGATGCGGCGGATGACCTCACCGATCAGGAAGCCGTGGGTGAACCGGTGGTAGCCGGACGTCGTGCCGGGTTCCCAGCGGGGCGATTGGCGGGCCAGCAGGGTGGTGGCCTTCTCCCAGTCGCACAGATCGTCGAGTGTCATGGGCTGGTCCCAGTCGGGGAGGCCGGCGGTGTGGCTGAGCAGGTGCCGGATCTCGATGTGCTCTTTCCCCGCGGTACCGAACTCGGGCCAGTATTTCGCGACCGGTGCGGACAGGTCGAGCTCGTTGCGGTCGGTGAGGACGAGAGCGCACAGCGCGGTCATCGTCTTCGTGGTGGACCACACGTTGGTGATGGTGTCGCGCTGCCAGGGCCGGGTACGGGCCTGGTCGGCGTACCCTCCCCACAGGTCGACGACGAGTTCGCCGTCGAGGTAGACCGCCACCGAGGCACCTACATCCGCCCCGCTCTGTAGGGAGTTGGCGAACGCTTCCCGTACTGCGCTGAACTGGTCGCTGCAATTTCCTTGAATTTCCATGTCGAAAAGACCTCCGATTTCAGTGTGTCGTTATCGGGCGGCTAAGGCGGGCGGCGAGTTCATGGATCTGAGGTGAAGTGTTCGCCTTGGCGGCTTTGCATAGGAACTCGATCTCGCCAGACAGGTCAGCACCCCCGTGGAGTGGGACGGCCAGATCGCCGCGCAACCGGGGTGCACCGCCTGCCTTGGCATATCGCGCTATATGTAACCAGCATGCGGTCACACTGGGTTCGATATCGGCGGGGCGAGCTTTCGTGTTCGAGGTGGGCTTGAACGTCGTCCAATACCGCTTGGGGGATGTAGGCGCGCAGGTCGAGAATTGCGTCACGGATCTCGATCACTGTCCGGTGGAGGCGCAAGTCCAGAGGGTCGGAACGTCGGAAGAGGCCGAGGCCACGTGGGCGAGTCTGTGACAGGCTGACGTCGGGCACCGCGTCGACCAGGTCACGCCAGAGCGGGGGAACGCGGATCGCGCTGGCGCCAGGAAGACCCGTGCTCGCGCAATGCGGGCGGGGCTGGTGACTCTGCCCAGCGGCGTGGGAGAGGCAGCCTGAGCAAGTCCCTCCTGTATGCAGGACGGGCCGCTTGGCCCGCCAGCAGGGCCAGCTCCATCGCCATGGCTGTGTCTGCCCGTTGGTCCGCAGTGGTGCAGAGCGCTGGCCTGGCCGACAGTCAGCTGCCCTCGGCCCAGGCACCATGCGCAGCCAGTGCCGTGTCGTGGCCAAGGGACTGGGGCAGTACGAGCTGGTCAATACCGGAAGCTCGACTGTTCCATCCCGATACAGATCATCACTGGCCTAATGTTTTCCCCGCCATCCACCGGGTGCAGTTCGAGGTTGAGGTCCCGAACTGCAGCGATGGACCACACCATGTCCTCGGGAAAGTTCATGGCTCTGGCTTCTTCCTGGGCCTCGAACAACGGGCTGACTGAGTCCCACTCGCCGGATGGTTCAAACCGGCACCTGAACCATGGCTGGTCAACCTCCAGGAGGAAGAGGGTGCCGACGAGCGTGGCTCCATGCTTTACCTGCCAAGCTGCTTCCTGTTGCTCCTTGCGCTGCGTTCGTCGCCACACACTCATCGACGCCCTTTCCACCTACAGTCGCGTCTGATGTCTCGCCAAGAAATAATCTTCACCCATACAGGACGTTACCTCGCGTCGGCCGCAGACTCCGCTGGAAGAACTTCCACAGCCACCCGCACGTTGCTCCCACTACCTCACGTGCGTCAGCCAAGGCCCGCGCAGAGTAGGGGCGGTCGTCGCCGCCCCCTCCCTCACCGCGATGAAGTGCGCTCCTCCGGCTTGACTACGGGCGCCGGCCTCGTGGCCGCTCCCCCCGCGACCTTCCCCCGCCCCCGCAGTGCCGCCCAGCCAACCGCTAGCAGCGCCACCCATACCCCCATCACGTACAGCGCCACCCGTGTCTCCCGTTCCCAGCCGATCAGCACCGTCACGAACGCGAAGCTCGCGAGGGCCAGCCAGTTGGTGTACGGGGCTCCCGGCATGCGGTACGGGGAGGCCGGGACCTGGCCTGCTGTTGCTGCTCGGCGGTAGCGCATGTGGGTGACCAGGATGATGCTCCAGACCAGGATCGCGCCGCCCGTCGAGACGCTCGTGATGTACGTGAACGCGTGTTCCGGGTCCAGTGCGTTGATGCCCACACCCGCCGCCATCACCACCGCCGAGACCGCCACCGCCGTCCTCGGCACGCCCCGGCCCGTGAGGCGGGCCAGGGCCTTCGGCCCGTCGCCGTTGAGGCCCACCGTGCGCAGCATCCGGGCCGTCGCGTAGAGGCCGCCCGCGTTGCAGGAGGACAGGGCCGAGGTGAGCACCACGAAGTTGACGATGCCCGCCGCCGCCGGGATGCCGATCTTGGCGAACGCCGCCACGAACGGGCTGGTTCCCGGGCGGAACTCGCTCCAGCTGACCACCGACAGGATGACCACGAGGGCGCCCAGGTAGAAGAGGGCGAACCGCAGCGGGAGGCTGTTGATGGCCCGGGGGATGTTCTTCTCGGGGTCCTTGGTCTCGCCGGCCGTGACGCCCACGAGCTCCACCCCCAGGTACGCGAAGAGCACGATCTGCAGTGTCATCAGCGAGTCGCCCACGCCGTGGGGCGCGATGCCCCCGTCCGCCCACAGATGGCTGACGGAGGCGGTGTCGCCCGCGTCGCCGAAGCCCAGGATGAGCACGCCCACCCCGATCAGGATCATGCCGAGGATCGCGGTGACCTTGATCATGGCGAACCAGAACTCCAGCTCGCCGAAGATCTTCACCGAGATCAGGTTGGCGCAGGTGAGGACCACCAGGGCGATCAGGGCCGTCTTCCACTGCGCGAAGTCCGGGGCCCAGTAGCGGACGAACGTGCCGGCCGCGGTGATCTCGGCCATGCCCGTGGTCACCCACATGATCCAGTACGTCCAGGCCGTGGCGTAGCCCCAGAACGGGCCGAGGAATTCGCGTGCGTAGTCGGCGAAGCTTCCGGAGGCGGGGCGGTACATCAGCAGTTCGCCCAGGGCCCGCACGACGAGGAAGAGCACGGCGCCCGCGACGGCGTACCAGAGGATCAGGCTGGGGCCCGCCTGGGAAATGGCCGTGCCCGCGCCGAGGAAGAGGCCCGTGCCGATGGTTCCGCCGATGGCGATCATCTGTGTCTGGCGGGTGCCGAGACTGCGCTTGTAGCCGCCCTCGGTGGGTGCGGTCTCCGGTGGTGTCATGCTTCCCGATTCCTTTTCGCAAGCGGTCACAAATAAGGTCACAAGTGAGGTCACCATTTCGGCCACACGTGTGGTCCCAAGTGGGTCATCAGTGGGGTCACCCGTGGACGGGGTGCGCGTGAAGGGAATGGGCCGGAATTCGGTTGCGCACTCGCCGTCGCGCCCCGTGGCGGTCCGGTCGGGGCGCGGAGTATTCCGTTTCCCTCCCTCCCCTCCGGTCCCGTTCAGCGATGCTGTCAATCTTGATCGCGTATCGTCAAGGCGCTAACGCCTGTGGCGTGTTGTGGCGTGAGTGCCCACAGGGGTCGGCTGGGGCACCGTCGGAGTGCGTCAGTTGAATGTTGGCCCATAACCAGCCGCCCAGGGTGCGGAGTTGGAGATTTCGCTGCTCGGGCCGGTCGTGTCGATCGGACGGCCGGGTGCGATTTTCGGTCACCCTGTGGGAATTGAGTCACCAGCCCGTGCGAGTGCCCACGCCGCCGTGTCATCGTTACCGGGAGGGCCCACCCGGCCCCTTGACGCGTCTGATAGCCATTGACAGCATCCTCGAAGTGCGCACCGGAAACCGGCCACGCACATTCCACTCCGCCCAGCGGATTTCCCCGCCGCCCGTGGCGTTCCCCGTTCACGGGGCGGGCCGGTCCGACTCAGCCAGGAACCATTTGCAGCAAGTGCTCCGACGGAGGCGTTGTGAAAATGCCGTTGCCAGGTGAAGCATCAGCGATGGATTCAGTGGATTTCCAGAACGTACGGCTCTTGGACGTCACGTTGCGGGACGGCGGTTACGTCAACCGGCACTCCTGGGCGGCCGATCAGGCCGAGCGGGTGGTCCGGTCCGTCGTCCGGGCCGGCGTCGAGCGCGTCGAGGTGGGGTACTTCCGCCCCCGCCGGCATGACGCCGACGGGGCGACGGCCCCCACGGCCTCGTGCCCGTCCGGCTTCCTCGCGCGGCTCCGGCGCGCGGCGCCCCGCGCCCGCCTGGCCGTCATGGTGCGCCCCGGCGACACCGCCCCGGAGGACTACGCCGCCCTGCCCGCCCTCGGCGTGACCACCGTCCGCTTCCCGGTGGGGCCGCGGAACCTCGCCGCGACCCGGCCCCACATCGAGGCCGTCAAGGCGGCCGGCATGGCGGTGGGCCTCAACGTCATACGGGTCAGTGAACTGCCGCCCGCGGAGGTCGTGCGGATCGCCGAGCGGGCCGAGGGCGACGGCGCCGACGTGTTCTACCTCGCCGATTCCAACGGAAGCCTCTTCCCGGAGGACGTCGCCCGCCTCGTCGGCGAGATCCGCGGGCACCTCGCCATCCCCCTCGGTTTCCACGCCCACGACGGCCTGCACCTGGCCTTCGGCAACGCGCTCGCGGCCCTGCGCGAGGGATGCGCCTACCTGGACGCCTCCCTGGGCGGGATGGGCAAGGGCGGGGGCAACCTCCGGCTCGACCTGATCGCCGGCTACCTGCGTTCCCGCGGGGTGCGGAGCCTGGACATCGCCCCCCTCGCCCGGGCGGCGGCCGACGTCCTCGAACCCTGGAAGACGCGGGACTTCACGGCGGAAGCCGAGTCCATCGTCTCCGGCCTGCTCAACCTGAATCTCGACGAGATCTCCGCGGCCCGCGAGCGGAACGACGGCCGCGACCTGGTTTCCCTGCTCAACCGGTGAACACGCCACCCACACGTCCGAGGTGAGAAACAGGAATGTCGGAATTCGTCGCCGAACTCGACCGGATGATCGTCGAGCGGAAGAAGATGACCAGCCCCCTCTACCAGACCATCGTGTCCGGCAAGGCCACCGCGCGCCTGCTGCGGACCTTCGTCGTCCAGCGCTGGCCGATCAAGAACCTCTGGACCCGGAACATCCTCGGCATAGCCTCCCGCGTCGACGACCACCGGCTGCGGTCGCTGCTCGTGGAGAACATCTACGAGGAGGAGACCGGCGCCCTCTCCGGCTCGCGCCGCCACCTGGAGACGTTCGCCGACTTCGGCCGCGCGGTCGGCGTCACGCGCGAGGAACTGGAGGACACCGAGCCCTTCCCCGAGACCACCGCCGTGGTCGAGCACAACATCGGCGTCTGCAACGACTCCGAGGTCCACTTCACCGCGGGCGTGGCCTCCGTGCTGCTGCTCATGGAGGGCCAGCCGCCGATCGTGAACGCGAGCGGGAGCAGCATGCTGACCGTCATGCGCGACGCGTACCGGCTGCCCGACTGGGGCTACGAGTTCTTCGTCCACCACGCGTCGGCGAACGAGGAGGCCGACGCCGTGAGCGAGCTGGAGGACGAGCACGCGGCCGCCGCCCGGGAACTCCTCGTCCGCTACTGCGACACCGACGAACTGCGGGCCGGGGCGAAGAAGCACCTCGCCAGGGCCCTCGACCTGCGGCACCAGCACTTCGACGCGATCCTGCGTGAGGCGTACTCCGCAGACGAGCCCGTCTTCCGCCACCAGGGAGCGTGACGTGACCGCGAGTCCCCCCGCAGCCTCGCCCGTCACCTGGGCCTACCACGACGGCGGCTGGACCGACGTCGCCGCCGCGAGCGTCCCCGTGGGGAGCCTCGCGATGCGCTACGCCCTGTCCGTCTTCGAGGGCGTCAGGATGTACCGCCAGCACGGGGCCGGCGGGGTCGTGCCCTTCCTCCTCGACGCGCACGTCCGGCGGCTGGGGGACTCGTTGACGCTGACACGGATCCCCGACCCGGGCATCGCCCGGCTCCCGTCCCTCGTCGGCGAGCTGGCCCGGCGCAACGGCTTCGACGACGACGTCTACGTCCGCGTCGCCGTCAGCGCCCACAACCAGGGCACCATGGGCGCCGACGTGGTCCCCGTCCTCACCGTCACCGGCACCCCCATGGGCCGCAAGCGCTGGCTGGCGGGCGGGTTCACCGGCATGAGGCTCCAGATCAGCGGCTGGCAGCGGGGCGGCCCGAACACCTTCCCCCCGGCCGCCAAGAACATCTCCAACTACGCGGGCCCCCGGCTGGCCCTGCTGGCCGCCAAGGACGGCGGCTACGACAACTGCGTCCTGCTCAACGAGCACGGCCGGCTCTGCGAGGCCCCGACCGCCGCGCTGTTCGTCGTCCGCGACGGCGAGCTGCACACCCCGGCGCTCAGCGAGGGCGTCCTGCCGGGCATCACACGCCAGTGGGTGCTCGACACCGCACGGCGCGTCGGCGTCCCCGCCCGCGAGGGCCTGCTGAGCCGTGGCGACGCCTACCTCGCCGACGAGGCGTTCCTCTGCGGCACCGGACTGGAGATCGCCCCCGTGCGCTCCTTCGACGACCACCCCTGCCGGCACTGGCCGGACGCCCCGGTGACGCGGGCGTTCACCAAGCACTTCTTCGACCAGGTGCGTGGTCTCGACTCCCCGGCTGACCCCTTGGAAGACGTCCCGCACGAGGCCAGCGGAGCGGCACAGTGATCGACTGGCACGCGGCAGGCGCGTACGTGACGGCGCTGACCGGCGCGGACGCGGCCGGCCTGGAACTGTTCCACCAGCGCGTGGCGCGGGGACCGGAGTTCCGGAACAAGGAGTTCCCGCTCTCGCCGCTTCCTCTGCTCCTCACCGAGCGGGAAGCCGCCGCCTACGCCCGGCAGCTCGAATCCTACGGACGACTGCTCGACAGGATCGTGGACCTCTACCGCTCCAAGCCCGCGGTACGCGCCTGGTTCTCCCTCGGCCCCACCGCCGAGCAACTGGTGCTCGCCGACACGGGCCTGGACGGGCACGTCGTCGTCTGCCGGGTGGACGGCTACCTGACCCAGGGCACGGAGACGCCCGTCGTGCTGGAGAACAACGCCGACGCACCGGCCGGCACCCTGTTCACCGCGCGCGTCAACAACACCGTCCACGACGGCCTCGACGCCATGGGCGTGTACGACGCGAGGGGCGTCTGCGGCTCGACGGCCGTCGCGCCACCGCTCTCCCCCCTCACCTACACCGACGAACACGCCCTGCTCGCCGCCCTGCGGTCCTGCGACGCCCGCCGGGGCGGCACGGGCATCGAGCACCTGGCCGTCCTCCAGCCGGCAGGCGGGTCCAACCGGGAGAGCGTCCTGATGGCCGAGTCCTTCCGTACGGCGGGCCTCGACGCCTACCTGGCCGACCCCCGTGACCTGCGGCTTTCGCACGGCCGGGTCTTCTTCGGCGACAAGCCGGCGGACGCCTGCTGGAACAAGGTGAACACGACGGGCTGGTGCGCACTGGTGGAGGCCGACGAAGCCCTGGCCGGCCGCTGGCTGCGCGCCGTCTCCGACACCGGCTTCGTCAACGTCAATCCCTTCGGCGCCCGCTACGTCGCCGAGAACAAGCTCGCGCTCGCGCTGCCCCAGGAACCGGACTTCGCCGCCCTGTTCACCGACGGGGAACGCGCGCTGGCCGCCACCCTGCTGCCCTGGGCCCGCCGGCTGGCCCCGGGCACCCCCGGCCGCACCTCGTACGCCCTGCTCACCGACGAACTCCTCGACCAGCAGCACGCCTACGTGCTCAAGGAGCCGTACGACATCAGAGGCGACGGCGTCACCGTGGGACGCGCCGTCTCCCGGAGCACGTGGGAGAAGGCGGTCGCCCGCGGCCTGGCGGAGGGACACCTGGTGCAGGAATACGTCGCCCCGGTGCCCTACCCCGTGCTGCGGGACGGCGGGACACCGGCCGTGGTGCCGATGGCGACCAGCCTCGACGGCTACGTGATGAACGGCGAATTCCGCGGCTTCGGCGCCAAGGCGAGCCTCCAGGCCCGGGTGAACGTCTTCCAGGGCGGCCAGAAACTGGCCGTGCACGTGCTCGGTGAACGGGCCCGGCCGGCATGAGGGCGGAACGCGTCTCCCTCCTCATGACGCGGGCCCCGCTGGCGCGTCCCTTCGAGAACCGCTGGCAGCGGTTCGAGTCCTGGACCAAGGTGCTGGTCCGCGTCGAGGCGGGCGGCCTGACGGGCCTCGGGGAATGCACGGCCATGGAGACGCCCTACTACAACTACGAGACCACCGAGACCGCCTGGCACGTCCTGGAGCGCTACCTCATCCCGCTGGTCCTCCGATCCGGCACGACCGACCCCGAGGCCGCCGCACGGGCCTGGGCCCACGTGAACGGCCACGAAGAGGCCAAGGCGGCACTCGAATGCGCCCTCTGGGACCTTCGGGCCAAGGCCGCCGGCGTGCCGCTGGGCGTCGCGCTCGGCGGCGAGCGCGCCACCGTGCCCGTCGGGGCCACCGTCGGGATCGAGCCGACGATCGACGCGCTCGTCGACGCGGTGGCCCGGGCGCACGAGGCCGGCTACGCCCGGGTGCGGATCAAGATCCGGCAGGGCTGGGACGTCGAGCCGGTCAAGGCCGTCAGGAGCGCGCTGCCGGACGTCCCCCTGATCGCCGACGCCAACGCAGCGTACGGTGCGGAGGACCTGCCGCACCTGCGCGCGCTGGACGGGCTGGGCCTCCTGGCCCTCGAACAGCCGCTGAAGAGCCGCCTGATCGCCGAATCCGCCGCCCTCCAGGCGTCCCTCGCGACACCGGTCTGCCTGGACGAGTCCGTCAAGTCCCTCGCCGACGTGCGGCAGGCCCTGGACGCGGGTGCCTGCCGCGCGGTCAACGTCAAGGCCGGCAGGGTCGGCGGGCTGGCCGAGGCCCGGCGGATCCACGACGCCTGCCGGGACCACGGCGTCCCGGCGTTCGTGGGCGCCAAGTACGACTTCGGCGTCGGCCGGTGGACGAACATCGCGCTCGGCACACTGGCGAACATGACGCTGCCGAGCGACGTCGGACCCACCGCACGGTACTACCGCGACGACGGCACGACCCCCCAGGTGTGCTTCGTCAGCCCCGGCCGGGTGGCACCACGGCCGGCCCCGGGACTCGGCGTGGAGATCACCGACTCCGCGCACGTGGTCCGCGCACAGTCCTTCTGCCCCACGAGCGACAAGGAGCCCAGGTGGCGCGCATAGACGTCGACCTCGCGGTCAAGACCTTCTCCGAACACGGCACGGCGGCCGTCAGCGACGCCATGGACCTGCTCGGTCTGAACGGCGGTCTCGAACGGCTCACCCGCATGTCCGGCGAGGGGACGAAGGCCGGCCCCGCCTACACCCTCGGATTCGAGACGGTCTCGCCCGGAGTGCCCGCACCGGCCGCGGAGTTCATCGACGACGTCCCCCCGGGCTCGGTCGTGGTGATCGCCAACCGCGGCCGCACGCACTGCACCGTATGGGGCGACATCCTCACCGCCGTCGCCGTGCGGTCGGGCCTCGCCGGGACCGTCATCGACGGCTGCTGCCGGGACCTCGACGACATCAGGGCCCTCGGCTACTCCGTGTGGAGCCTCGGCGCGTACATGAAGTCCGGCAAGAACCGCGTCCGGCTGGTGACGCGGCAGGAACCCGTGGAGATCGGCGACACCGTCGTGCACCCCGGGGACCTGGTGTGCGCCGACGGCGCCGGCGCCATCGCCGTGCCCGCCGCCCACGTGACCGAGGTGACCGGGAACGTCCTGCGCGTCGCCGGCATGGAGGCGGCGGTGCGCGTCGACGTGGCGGCCGGCACGCCCCTGCGCGAGGCCCGCCGCCTGCACGGCTACAACCAGATGTCCCTGCGGCCCCGGAAGGCGACTTAGTGGCGCCAGGCAGGGCGGCGCGCACCCGGCGCGGCGGGGTCGCGGCCGCGTCCGCGGCGCCGCCGCCGAAGGAGCGGGGCCGGCCGCGGACGGGAGCCTTCCTCGTGCTGCTCGCCGGCGTCCTCTGGGGCACCATGGGAGCCGCGCAGAAGGTCCCGGACCAGATGGGCGGCGTCGCCTCGACCGGTGCCTTCCGCACGCTCCTCGGCGGAGTGTGCCTGCTCGTCGCCGCCGGGCGCGCGGCCCGCCCCCGCCGGTCGCCCGGCGCCCGCTCCCTGGGGGCCCTGCTCCTCGGCGGCGTCAGCGTCGGCGCCTTCCAGATCCTCTTCTTCGCCTCGATGCGGCACATCGGCGTGGCGATGGGCACCGTGCTGACCATCGGCAGCTCCCCGGTGTTCGCCGGGCTGATCGTGTGGGTGCGGACCCGGCGCCGGCCCGCCACGCACTGGTGGGTCGCCACGGCGACCACGGTGCTGGGCTGCGCGCTCCTGAACGGCGGCGCCCCGTCCGGCTCCGCCGGCTCCCCGGCGCCCGGCATCGCCATGGCGCTGGCAGCCGGCGCCAGTTACGCACTGTTCGCCGTGGTGAGCAAGCCCCTCATCGCCGCCGCCCCGGCGCAGGTGGTCATGGGCTGGATGCTGCTGGTGGCCGCCGTGGTCCTGCTGCCGTTCGCGCTGCGCGACGACCTGTCCTGGCTGGCCGCCACGGACGGCCTGGCCGTGGCGCTCTACCTCGGGGTGGTGACGACCGCCGGAGGGTTCCTCGTCTTCGGGCTGGGCCTGCGGTGGGTGTCGCCGACCACGGCGGCCACGCTCAGCCTCGTGGAACCCCTGACGGCCGCCGTGCTCGGCTTCGGCCTCCTGGGCGAGCCCCTGACGGCCGCGATGCTGGCGGGCGTCTGTCTGCTGTTCGCCGGGCTGGCCTGGACCGCGCTGCGGCCGGTCTGACCCCCACCACCGGAGAACCGATCCTGTGAGGTCCTGATGCGCGTCGTCGTCGCCGGAATCGTCCACGAGTCGAGCACGTACGCCACCGAGGTGACCGGCCGCACCGGCGAGGAATCGTTCGCCGTGTTCACCGGAGAGGCACTGGTGGAGGAGTTCCAGGACACCGCCACGTGCGCCGGAGGCTACATCGACGCCTGCCGCCGCGGCGGTGCGCGGCTGGTGCCCGCGCTGCACGCGAGAGCCGAGCCGGCCGGCGCGGTGAGCCCCCGGGCGTTCGAGGCGCTCTGCTCGCGGCTGCTGGCACGGATCGGCGACGGGCCGCCCGCCGACGCCCTGCTGCTCGACCTGCACGGCGCGGGCGTGATCGCCCCGGACCGCTCGTTGGACGCCGAGCTGCTGAGACGGGTCCGGAACCTGGTGGGCCGACGGCCGGTGCTCGCCGTCACGATGGACCTGCACGCCAATCCCCCCGCCGAGGTCTTCGACCTCGCGGACGTCGTGGCCGGATTCCAGGAGTACCCGCACGTCGACATGGCGGAGCGGGCGCGCCGCGCGGCGGACGTCGCGCTCGCGGCGCTGCGCGGCGAGGCCGCCCCGGTCACCCGGCACCTGCGCCTGCCGATGCTCCTGCCGCCGTCGCCCACCGACGCGGGAGCCGCCCGTGAACTGCGCGACCTGGCCCGGGCGATGGAGGACCGCCCCGGCGTCCTGGCCTGCACGGTCTTCCACGGATTCCCCTACGCCGACACCGCCCACGCCGGGGTGGGCGTCGTGACCGTCACGGACGCGGACGCCGCCCTGGCCGACGACGTCAACCGCGAACTGGCCGCCTGGCTGTGGGCGGAACGGTCCCGCTTCCTCGGCCGGCCCACGTCCGTCGAGGAGGCGGTCGGCGCCGCCACCCCGGGGGCCGGCCGGCCCCTGGTCATCGCCGACGCGGCGGACAACCCCGGCGGCGGGGGATGCGGCGACGGCACCCACCTCCTGGCGGCGCTGCTGGACACGGACGTCCCGGCCTGCTTCGCCACCCTCCACGACCCCGGAGCCGTCGCCGCGGCCGTCCGCGCCGGCGTGGGGGCGACCGTCGACGTCACCCTCGGCGGACGCCACGGCGAACGGTGCGGAAAGCCCCTGCCCGTCCGCGCGACGGTCCGCGCGCTCACCGACGGCCGCATCGTCCAGCAGAGCGTGCGGCGCGGCAAGAAGGCGTCCTACGGCCCGTGCGCCCGGCTGACCGCCGGGTCCGTGGACATCGTCGTGGCCAGCGAACGGCTTCAGGTCTTCGACCCGGAGATCCTGCTGCTGCACGGCATCCAGCCGGAGCGCCACGCCATCGTGGCCGTGAAGTCCGCCCACCACTACCGCTCCGGTTTCGCCGCCGTCTCCGACCGCCTGATCGCCGCCGACGCGCCCGGGCTGACCAGCCGGGACGTGCGGACGTTCCCGCACAGGCCGCCGGTGGACGGCTTCTGGCCCCTGGACCCCCACCGCGGGTTCCCCGCCGACGCACAGGCCCGGCACCACCGGTGACGGGCGACCAAGAAGTGACGAAAGGACCGCGAACCCCCATGCGCCTCGAAGAAGCCATCACCTCCCGCAGGAGCGTCGGCCGGCTGACGGCCCCCGCCCCCTCGGACGCGGAGCTGCACGACATCGTGGCACTGGCCATGACCGCTCCCGATCACGGCCGGCTCTCCCCGTGGCGAGTGATCCCCCTGCGCGGGGCGTCGCGCGAGACGCTCGGCGAGCGGTTCGCCGAGGCGGCCCTGGACGGCGAACCGGCGGCCCGGGAGCGGGCCGCCAGGAAACCCCTGCGGGCGCCCCTGCTGCTCACCCTCGTCTTCTCCCCGGTCCCCGACCACGCCAAGGTCCCCGAGTGGGAACAACTGGCCGCCGCCGTCTGCGCGGTGCACACCATGACGCTGCTGCTCCACGCCCGGGGCTGGGGCTCCATCTGGCGTACGGGCGCGGTCGTCACGGACCCGGGGGTGCACGCCCTGCTCGGGCTGCGCAAGCACGAACAGCTCCTGGGCTGGCTCTACGTCGGCACCCCGGACGCCCGGCACGCCCCCGTCCCGCGCCCGGCGGGGCGTCCGGAGGACAAGCTCCGGCCGTTCGCGCCGGGCCGGTGAGGTACGGGGAACGTCTCCACGCGCCGCGCCCTGAACGGGATCACGGCCTCCACGCGCAAGCCCACTGACCCCGGCCGGCGAAAACGACGGGGGCGCCCCTCCTCACCGGGTGAGAAGGGGCGCCCCCGCGCGCGGCGGCCGGACGGGCCGTGTCAGCCCGTCCGGACACCCCTCAGAGCCACTTCGCGGACAGCCCCTGCAGCAGGCCCGCGATCCGGATCCGGGCCGCGCTCGACGGGTCGAGCCCGAGGATCGAGTCGTCGAGCTTGTTGAGCTCTTCGAGCACGAGGATGGCTGCCGCGGCGTCGTCGGGCAGCATCTCCTCCCGCAGGTGACGGGCCAGCGCCACCGCCGTCGGGTGCTCGAACACCAGCTGGCTGGGCAGGCTGAGCTGGGTCTCCTGGGCCAGCTGGTTGCGCAGCCGCACCGCCGCCACCGAGTCGAAGCCCATCTCCAGCAGGCCCCGCTCCGGGTCGACGAGCGTGCCGTCGGTGTGGCCGAGGACCAGCGCGATCTGGTCGCGGACCAGCTCCAGCAGGAGCTCCTCCTGCTCCTCCTCAGAGCAGGCGGCCAGCCGCTGCACCAGGGACACGGCGGCCTCCTGGGGTTCCGGCTCGGCGGCCCGGCGGATCTGCGCGGGCCGCTGCGGCCCGGCCGCGACGGCGTCACCCGACGGCGTCGCCCCGCCCAGCTCCTCCTCGGACGCCGGGCGCAGCTCCAGCGAGGCCACCGACAGCACCGGCGCACCCGTGCCGTCGGCCGCCCGCAGCGCGACCGTGCCGGGGCCCGCGGGCGACAGGGCGACCCGCAGCCGGGAGGCGCCGACCGCGTGGAGGCCGATGCCCGTCCAGACGGACGGCAGGTGCACCGCCGCCGCGTCGCCGGTGAAACCGCCCAGGATCCCCGGGCTCAGCGCCGCGTCGAGCAGGGCCGGGTGAACGGCCCAGCGCCCGGCGTCGGCGACCGTCGTCGCCGGTGCCGCGGCCGACAGCGCGATGTCGAGGAAGACCTCGTCACCGCGGCGCCACGCCGGGACGTGCGACTCCTCCAGCGGCACGGCCCCGGCGGGCGGCCAGGCCTCCAGGCGCTCCGGTTCCGCGGGCGCGCCCTCGCACAGCACGGCCGTGGCGTGCCGCACCCAGTCCCCGTCGTGCCGGTCCCGGCCGTACACGGTCGCCCGGCGCCGGCCCGACTCGTCCGCCCCGTCGACGGACACCTGCACCTGGACCCCGCCCTTCTCCGGCAGGACCAGCGGCTCGTGCGCCGTCAGCTCCTCCACGACGTGGCAGCCGAACTGGAGCCCGGCCTGGAGGACGAGCTCCACGAAGCCGGTCGCCGGGAACGGCCCCGGCCCGCCGTCGGCCCGGCCGGCCGGCCAGGAACCCGCGTCCGCGGCGAGGACTCCGGTGAGGAGCCCCCCGCCGGAACCGGGCAGCGGCACCAGCGCCCCGACCAGCGGATGGTCCAGCGAGCCCAGGCCGAAGTCCGCCGCCTCACCGGCCGTGCGCGACGGCTCCAGCCAGAAGCGGGTGCGCTGGAAGCCGTAGGTCGGCAGCTCCAGCCGCCGGGCGCCGGGGAAGACCGACGCCCAGTCCAGCGGCACCCCCCGCACGTGCAGTTGCGCGAGGGCCGTGGTGACCGTGACCGTCTCGGACCGGTCGGCGCGCAGGGCCGGCACGAACGCGGCCTCGGGGCCGCCGGCGCCCGCCTGGGCCAGCGCGGTCAGCGTGCCGTCGGGCCCGAGCTCCAGGAACGTGGCGGTGCCCAGCTCCCGCAGGCGGGCCAGCCCGTCCGAGAAGCGCACGGCCTCACGGACGTGGCGCACCCAGTAGTCGGGCGTGCACAGTTCCCGGCCCGCCACCGTGCCGGACACGTTCGACACCACCGGGATCCGCGGGGCGTGGAAGGCGACGGTCGCCACGACCCCGGCGAACTCCTCCAGCATGCCGTCCATCCGCGGCGAGTGGAACGCGTGGCTGACCCGCAGCCGCCGCGTCTTCGCCCCCCGCCCGGCCAGGACGTCCGCGACCGCCTGGACGGCGTCCTCGTCACCGGAGAGCACCACCGACTGCGGCCCGTTCACGGCGGCGACCGCCACCCGGTCGGTCAGCAGCGGCTCGACGTCCTCCTCGGACGCGCCCACCGCCACCATCGCCCCGCCCGCGGGCAGGGCCTGCATCAGCCGGCCGCGCGCCGCGACGATCTTCGCCGCGTCCGGCAGCGACCACACGCCGGCCACGTACGCGGCGGCCAGCTCACCGATCGAATGTCCCAGCAGGTAATCGGCCTTCACCCCCCACGAGGACACCAGACGGAACAGCGACACCTCCAGAGCGAACAACGCCGCCTGGGTGGAGGCCGTCTCGTCCAGGACGCCCGTGCCGTCGGTCACCACCTCGGCCAGCGGACGCTCAAGGTACGGGTCCAGCGCGGCGCAGACCTCGTCCCAGGCCCGTGCGAAGACGGGGTACGCGGCGTACAGCTCACGGCCCATCCCCACCCGCTGGGAACCCTGTCCGGTGAACAGCACGCCCAGCCGGCCGGGTGCCGAGGAGTCCACGACCACGCCCGGGGCGGGTTCGCCGGCGGCCAGCGCCGCCAGCCCCCGCAGCAGTTCCTCCCGGCCGGACCCGACCACGGCTGCCCGGTGCGAGAGCACCGCGCGCGTGGTCGCCAGCGACCAGCCGACGTCGGAGGGCCGCAGGGCGGCGCCCTCCTCCCGCTCCAGGAAGGACCGCAGCCGCTCGGCCTGGGCCCGCAGGCCGCGTTCTCCCTGGCCGGAGAGCACCCACGGCACCACCGCCGGCCCGGACTCCTCCGGTCCGGTCGCGGGCGCGGCCTCGGTGACCTCCGGTGCCTGCTCCAGGATCACGTGCGCGTTGGTGCCGCTCACGCCGAACGACGACACACCGGCCCGGCGGGCGCGGCCGGCCTCCGGCCACGCCGTCTGCCCGGTCAGCAGCTCCACCGCACCGGCCGACCAGTCCACGAACGACGACGGCGCGTCCACGTGCAGCGTCTGCGGCAGCACGCCGTGCCGCATCGCCATGACCATCTTGATGACGCCGGCGACACCGGCGGCGGCCTGCGTGTGACCGAGGTTGGACTTCACCGAGCCGAGCAGCAGGGGCCGCTCACGGTCCTGCCCGTACGTGGCCAGGATCGCCTGCGCCTCGATCGGGTCACCCAGCTTCGTCCCGGTCCCGTGCGCCTCGACCGCGTCGACGTCCGACGCCGCCAGCCCCGCGTCCGCGAGGGCGGCCCGGATCACCCGCTGCTGGGACGGCCCGTTGGGGGCGGTCAGACCGTTCGACGCACCGTCCTGGTTGACCGCCGACCCGCGCACCACGGCCAGCACCTGGTGACCGTTGCGCTCGGCGTCCGACAGCCGCTCCACGAGCAGCATGCCGACGCCCTCACTCCACCCGGTGCCGTCCGCCGCGTCGGCGAACGCCTTGCACCGGCCGTCGGCGGCCAGCCCCCGCTGCCGGGAGAACTCGACGAACACGCCGGGCGTCGCCATCACGGTGACACCGCCCGCCAGCGCCAGCGAGCACTCGCCCGACCGCAGCGCCTGCACCGCCAGGTGCAGCGCCACCAGCGACGACGAACACGCCGTGTCCACCGTCACCGCCGGCCCCTCCAGCCCGAACGAGTACGAGAGCCGGCCCGAGAGCACACTGCCCGCGCCCCCGGTCAGGAAGTACCCCTCGGAACCCTCCATGGCCGCCTGGTCCGCGCCCATGCCGTACCCCAGCGAAGCACCGCCGACGAACACACCCGTACGGCTGCCCTTCACCGACGTGGCCGGGATGCCGGCCCGCTCGAACGCCTCCCAGGCCACCTCCAGCAGCAGCCGCTGCTGCGGGTCCATCGCCAGCGCCTCACGGGGCGAGATCCCGAAGAAGTCCGCGTCGAACTCGTCCGCGTCGTACACGAAGCCACCGGCCCGGACGTACGACGTGCCCGATTCGTCGGCGTCGTCGCTGAACAACCCGTCCAGGTCCCAGCCGCGGTCCGCCGGCAGGTCCGACACCGCGTCCCGCCCCGCGCCGAGCAGCTCCCACAGCTCCTCCGGCGAGGCGACCCCACCCGGGTAGCGGCAGCTCATGCCGACGATGACGATCGGATCGTCGTCACCCGCCGCGGTGGTCGCGGGCACGCCCGCGTCCACGACGGCCAACTCGCTGCCCGCGCCCACCAGTTCCGTACGGAGATGACCGGCCAGCACCAGCGGCGTCGGGTAGTCGAAGATCGTCGTGGCGGGCAGACGCACGCCCGTCGCGGCTCCCAGCCTGTTGCGCAGCTCGACGGCGATCAGCGAATCGAAGCCGATCTCCTGGAACGTGCGCCCGGCGTCGACCGCGGCCGGCGAGCTGTGCCCGAGCACCGTCGCGACCTGCGCACGCACCAGGTCCAGCACGAACTGCTCCTGCTCGGCCGCCGGCATGCCGGCCAGCCGCCGCCGCAGCGACGACTCGTCCTCGACCCCGCCCGCCGTGGCGCGGCGCAGCGGCGTACGGACCAGACCACGGAAGAGCTCCGGAAGCACACCGGCGTCGGCCTGCTCCTGCAAGGCCGCCGTGTCCAACGGCGTGGCCAGCACGACCGGGTCCGCCGCCGTCCGCGCGACGTCCAGCAGCCGCAGCCCCTGCTCCGTCGACAGCGGCTCCGCACCGGACCGGGCCATCCGCTCCAGGTCCTGCTCCGAAAGGTGAGCGCTCATGCCGCTGCGCCCGGCCCACAGGCCCCACGCCACCGACACACCGGGCAGGCCCACGGCCCTGCGGTGCGCCACCAGCGCGTCCAGGTAGCTGTTCGCCGCGGCGAAGGCCCCCTGCCCGGGGCTGCCCAACACCCCCGCAGAAGAGGAGAACACCACGAACTCGGCCAGGTCACGGTCCCGCGTCAGCTCGTGCAGATGCCAGGCGCCCTCGACCTTCGGCCGCAGCACCTCACGCACCCGCTCCGCCGTCAGCGACTCGATCACCGCGTCGTCGAGCACACCGGCGGTGTGGACGACCATCCGCAGATCCGGCAGCGAGCCGAGCAGCCCCGCCACCGCCTCCCGGTCGGCGACGTCACAGGCCACCACCCGGACCGACGCGCCGAGGTCCCGCAACGCCCCCGCCAACTCGCCGGCACCAGGAGCCTCCTCGCCGCGCCGCCCGGCCAGGACCACGTCCCGGACACCGTGCCGCTCGACCAGGTCCCGGGCCACCAGACCGCCCAACGCCCCCGTGCCACCGGTGATCAGCACCGTGTCCCGCTCCCGCAGCGACGCGGGCGCGGACACCCCCTGACGGCCCGTGACGGCCAGCTGGGGAGCCAGGGCACGGCCCCGCCGCAGCGCGAGGTGCGCCCGGCCGGAGACCAGCGCGGCGGGCAGCGCCGCCAGCGAGTCCGGATGCCCGTCGTGATCGACCAGCGCGAACCGGTCGGGATGCTCGTTCTGCGCACTCCGCAGCAGACCCCACACGGCGGCACCGCCCAGGTCGGCCACGTCCTCACCGGGAACGGCCGGGACCGCCCCACGGGTGAGCACGACCAGACGCGACCGGGCGCAACGCCCGTCGGACAGCCACCGCTGCACCGCCTCCAGCACCCGGCACACCACCTCCGGCACCGGATCACCGTCCGAGGCGCACGGCAGCACGACGACCTCAGGCACCGAAACGTCGTCCGCACCGATGTCACTGAACTCGGCGACCGGCGTGTCCGTGTCGTCCGGCACCGACACCTCGGCCCAGTCCACGCGGAACAACGCGTCCCGCGCCACCCCACGCGTGTCCTCGATCCGATCGCCGGACAGCGGGCGCAGCGCCAGCGACGCCACCGACAGCACCGGAGCGCCCGTCACGTCGGCCACCTCGACCGACACGGCGTCCGGTGTCGCCTCCGTACCGGCCGGCGCCAACGCGACCCTGACGGCCGACGCGCCCACCGCGTGCAGCGACACACCCGACCAGCCGGACGGCACGTGCGCCCGGCCCGCGTCGGACAGGAACCCGCCCAGAGCCGCCCCGTGCAGGGCCGCGTCGAGCAGAGCGGGATGCGCGCCGCACAGCGCCGCGTCGGCGTGCGCGTCCGGATCCAGCGTCACTTCGGCGAACACCTCGTCGCCCCGGACCCAGGCCGCGCGCAGCCCCTGGAAGACGGGGCCGTATCCGAGGCCGCGCTCATCCAGCGCCGCGTACGTCTGCGAGACGTCGAGCCGTCGCGCGCCCTCCGGCGGCCAGACCGCCCACCGGTCCGCCGCCGGACGGGCGCCGTCGGCGACCGCCAGCGTGCCCGACGCGTGGAGCATCCACTCTCCGGCACGGCAGGAGTGGACGGTCACCGGGCGGCGCCGCCGCTCGTCCTCGGCCCCCACGGCGACCTGGATCTGGACACCGTCGTGATCCGGGATCACGAGCGGGTCGTGCATCGTCAGGTCGTGGAGCGCCGTGAGCCCGAACCGTCCGCCCGCCTGCAGGGCGAGCTCGACGAATCCGGCGCCGGGGAACACCACCGTGCCGAGCACGGTGTGGTCGGCCAGCCACGGCTGCCCGGCCAGGGACAGCGCACCGGTCAGCACGCTGCCGCCGGACTCGGGCAGGACGAGGACGGCACCCAGGAGCGGGTGCTCGACACCGCCGAGCCCCAGACCGGCCGCCTCGGCCACGGGCCGTGCCGGGGAGAGCCAGTAGCGCTCGCGCTGGAAGGCGTAGGTCGGCAACTCGACCTGCCGGGCACCGCTGCCGGCGAACACCTGCTGCCAGTCCACCTCGACGCCCCGGGCGTGCACACCGCCCAGCGACGCGAAGAAGCGGTCGAGCCCGCCGTGATCACGGCGGAGGGTGCCGGTGGCCACCACGGTGACGTCCTTGGTGTCGGCGGTGTCCTGGATGCCGATGGTGAGGACGGGGTGGGGGCTGGTTTCGACGAAGACGGTGTGGCCGAGGTCGAGGAGTTTCTCGACGGTGGGCTGGAAGGCGACGGTCTCGCGGAGGTTGCGGTACCAGTAGGCGGCGTCGAGGTGCGCCGTGTCGGTGAGTTCACCGGTGACGGTCGAGTAGAAGGGGACCTGGCCGGTCCGGGGTGCGATGGGTGCGAGTGCTTCGGCCAGCTCCGCTTCGATTTGTTCGACGTGGGGGGAGTGGGAGGCGTAGTCGACGGGGATGCGCTTGGCCTGCGGGAACTCCACGAGCAGCGCGTCCAGTACGTCGTTGTCTCCCGAGACGACGGTTGAGGCGGGGCCGTTGACGGCGGCGATGGACAGGCCGTCGCGGCCGTGGAGCTGGTCGGCGGGCAGGGGCACGGAGACCATGCCGCCCTGCCCGGACAGGGCCAGCAGGGCCTTGCTGCGGAGGGCGACGATCCGGGCGCCGTCCTCCAGGGACAGACCACCGGCGACACATGCGGCCGCGATCTCACCTTGTGAATGGCCGATGACAGCGGCGGGGGTGACGCCGTACGAGTGCCACAGCTCCGCCAGCGACACCATCACGGCCCACAGCACGGGCTGTACGACATCCACCCGGCGCAGCGCCTCTTCGTCGTCCAGGACGTCGAAGAGCGACCAGTCGACAAAAGCGCTCAGCGCGGCAGCACACTCCCGCATCCGCTCAGCGAACACCGGAGCCGTGTCGATCAACTCCAGCGCCATCCCGGTCCACTGCGAACCCTGACCCGGGAAGACGAACACTGTCTTGCGGCCGGTCTCGGCGGGTGCAGTGCCGGCCTCGACCGTGACCAGGCCGCGCAGCAGCTCCTCCCGGTCCGCGCCGACGATCACCGCGCGGTGCGGGAGCAGTGCCCGTGTCGAGGCCAGTGACCAGCCCACGTCCACCGGGTCCAGGTCGGGGTCGCCCTCGACGAACGCCTTCAGACGCTCGACCTGCGCCAGCAGGCTGTTCTCGTCGGCACCGGACAGCACCCACGGCACGACCGGCAGCCCGGCCCGGTCCGTCACCGGCTCCGGCACGGCGGTCGGCTGCTCCAGTACGACGTGGGCGTTGGTGCCGCTCACGCCGAACGAGGAGACACCTGCGCGGCGCGGCCCGTTCGTCTCCGGCCAGTCCGTCTGCTCGGTGAGCAGCTCGACGGAGCCGGCGGCCCAGTCGACGTGCGGCGTGGGCTCGTCCACGTGGAGGGTCTGCGGCAGTACGCCGTGGCGCATGGCCATGACCATTTTGATGACGCCGGCGACGCCGGCGGCGGCTTGGGTGTGGCCGATGTTGGACTTGATCGAGCCGAGCAGCAGGGGCTGTTCGCGGTCCTGCCCGTACGTCGCCAGCAGCGCCTGTGCTTCGATGGGGTCACCCAGCGTCGTGCCCGTGCCGTGCGCCTCCACGGCGTCGACATCGGCGGCCGTCAGACCGGCGTTCCGCAGTGCGGCACGGATGACGCGTTGCTGGGAGGGTCCGTTGGGGGCGGTGAGGCCGTTGGAGGCGCCGTCCTGGTTGACGGCGGAGCCGCGGACCACGGCGAGGACGCGGTGGCCGTTGCGTTCGGCGTCGGAGAGGCGTTCGACGAGGAGCATGCCGACGCCTTCGGAGAATCCGGTGCCGTCGGCGGCTCCGGCGAACGCCTTGCAGCGGCCGTCGACCGCGAGCCCGCGCTGACGCGAGAACTCGACGAAGAGCCCCGGCGTCGCCATGACCGTCACACCGCCGGCCAGCGCCAGCGAGCACTCGCCCGTCCGCAGGGCCTGCACCGCGAGGTGCAGGGCGACCAGCGACGACGAGCACGCCGTGTCCACCGTCAGCGCCGGGCCCTCCAGGCCCAGCGCGTAGGCGACGCGGCCGGACATGACCGAGGCGGAGTTGCCCGTACCGACGTGTCCGCCCAGTTCCTGCGACTGGTCGCCGCTGAACAGGTTGACGTAGTCCTGGCCGTTCGTACCGGCGAAGACGCCCGTCGCGCTGCCGCGCAGGGACTCGGGGTCGATGCCCGCGTGTTCGAAGGCCTCCCAGGACGCCTCCAGCAGCAGTCGCTGCTGCGGGTCCATCGCCATCGCCTCACGCGGCGAGATTCCGAAGAATCCCGCGTCGAACTCGGTGGCGTGGTCGAGGAAGCCGCCCACGCGGGTGTAGGAGGTGCCCTGGTGGCCCGGGTCGTCGTTGTAGAGCGAAGCGAGGTCCCAGCCGCGGTCGGCGGGGAACTCCGCCATCGCGTCCCCGCCGTCGGCGAGGAAGCGCCACAGGCTCTCGGGGGAGTCGACGCCGCCGGGGAAGCGGCAGCTCATGCCGACGATCATGATGGGGTCGTCGTCCACGACCGAGGCCGCGGGCTCGACGCGCACGGGCTCCGCCACCGAACCCAGCAGCTCGGACCGGATGTGGCGGCCCAGCGCGACCGGAGTCGGGTAGTCGAACACCGTGGTCGCCGGCAGGCGGAGCCCGGTCGCGGCGCCGAGCCGGTTGCGGAACTCGACGGCCATCACCGAGTCGAAGCCCAGCTCCATGAACGCGCGGTCGGTCGGGACGGCCTCCGGCGTGGAGTGACCGAGCACCACCGCCATGTGCCGGCGGACGAGGTCGAGGAGGATCTCTTCCTGCTCCGCCTTGTCCAGGCCCGCCAGACGGTCGCCCAGCGCGGACGGAGTGCCCGCCCCCGCGTCGTCGGCGCGCGCGCCGGCCCCCGTGTCGACCAGCTGTCGGACTTCGGGGAGGTCGGTGAGGAGGGGGCTGGGGCGGGTGGCGGTGAAGGCGACGTAGTGGCGTTCCCAGTCGATGTCGGCGACGGTGACGACGGGGTCGCCTTGTTCGATGGCGGTGCGCAGGGAGGCGACGGCGAGGTCGGGGTCGAGTGCGGGGACGCCGTGTCGGCGTGCGACCTCACCGGCCTCGGTCTCGCCCATGCCGCCGCCGGCCCACAGGCCCCACGCGACCGACGTCGCGGGCAGCCCCTCAGCCCGGCGGCATTCCGCCAGCGCGTCCACGAACGCGTTGCCCGGGGCGTAGTTGCCCTGACCCGGCGTGCCGGCCGTCCCCGCCATGGAGGAGAACAGCACGAAGGCGGAAAGGTCCATGTCGCGGGTGAGTTCGTGCAGGTTCACCGCGCCGTCGGCCTTGACCCGCAGCACCCGGTGCAACTGCTCCGTGGTGAGCGAGTCGACCGTGCCGTCGTCCAGCAAGGCGGCCGTGTGCACGACGGCCGTCAGCGGACCCACCTCGTCGATGAGGGTGGCGAGTTGGTCGCGGTCGGCGACGTCGCAGACGGCGACGGTCACCTTCGCGCCTGCTGCTTCGAGCTGTGCGACGAGTTCCGGTGCGCCGGGTGCGGCGATGCCCCGGCGGCTGGTGAGGACGAGGTGTTCGGCGCCCTGCTCCACGAGCCAGCGCGCGACGTGGCCGCCCAGGGCGCCCGTGCCGCCGGTGACGAGCACGGTCCCGTCAGGCTGCCAGGAGGGGGCGTCGGGGTTGAGTGCGGGAGCGTGGACGAGCCTGCGCCCGTACGCCCCTCCCGCCCGGATCGCCACCTGGTCCTCGTCGACCACACCGGACAGCACCTGGGCCAGGCAGTCCAGAGCCCGCGGGCTGACGCTCTCGGGAAGGTCGATCAAGCCACCCCAGTGCAGGGGCTGTTCCAGGGCGATGACCCGGCCGAGCCCCCACACCAGCGCCTGCGGCATCCCGCTGATGACGTCGTGGAGACCGGTCGACATCGCCTGCCGGGTCAGCGTCCACAGCGGCGCCCCGACTCCGGCATCACCCATGGCCTGCGAGAGCAGCACCGTCCACGCGAAGCCGACGGGCACGGACGGGTACACGGAGTGCGGGCGCTGGTCGAGGGCGACCAGGGACACCACACCGCTGACCGCGGTCGCGTCCGTCAGCTGCTCGGCGAGTGCGGCGCGGTCCAGCTCGCGCTCGCCCAGGACGAGCAGGCGCGGCTCGGCGCCGTGCGCGGACAGCGCCTCGGCGACACCCGCGACCCACACGTGCTCCACGTCGGCCTCGGAGACGACGATCAGCCACTCACCCGACAGCGTCGCCGGCTGGTTCCCGGTCAGCGGCTTCCACTCGGCGCGGTAGCGCAGCGACTCCAGCGCGGACCGCTCGTGCCGCTGGCGACGCCAGGCCGACAGCGCCGGCAGCAGGTCGCCCAGCTGCTCGCCGTCGAGCCCGAGAGTCGTCGCGAGGGACTCGACGTCCTCCCGCTCGACCGCCGCCCAGAACTCACCGTCGGCTTCCGCCACCGGCGCGACGGCCGTGGCGGTCCGCTCGATCCAGAAACGCTCCCGCTGGAACGGATACGTCGGCAGGTCGACGCGGCGCGCACCCGTTCCGGCGAAGACGGCCTGCCAGTCCACCGCCACGCCGAAGGCCGAGATCTCGGCCAGCGAGGCGAGGAACCGCCGGGCGTCGCCTTCGCCGCGACGCAGGGAGCCGGTCGCGAGGACGGCGATGCCGGCTGCCTCGGCGGTGTCCTGGACCCCTGCCGCCAGCACCGGGTGGGCGCT
The DNA here is from genome assembly GCF_002939475.1 of Streptomyces cinnamoneus. Lineage (NCBI taxonomy): Bacteria > Bacillati > Actinomycetota > Actinomycetes > Kitasatosporales > Streptomycetaceae > Streptomyces > Streptomyces cinnamoneus. The sequence continues at coordinate 5,415,363 of NZ_PKFQ01000001.1, forward strand.
CGCCTCGACGAACGCGGTGTAGCCGAGGGCGAGCAGGTGCTCGACGGTGGGTTGGAAGGCGACGGTGTGGCGGAGGTTGCGGTACCAGTAGGCGGCGTCGAGGTGGGCTGTGTCGGTGAGTTCACCGGTGACGGTCGAGTAGAAGGGGATGTCACCGGTGCGGGGCGCGATGGGTGCGAGTGCTTCGGCCAGTTCGGTTTCGATCTGTTCGACGTGGGGGGAGTGGGAGGCGTAGTCGACGGGGATGCGCTTGGCCTGCGGGAACTCCACGAGCAGCGCGTCCAGTACGTCGTTGTCTCCCGAGACGACGGTTGAGGCGGGGCCGTTGACGGCGGCGATGGACAGGCCGTCGCGGCCGTGGAGCTGGTCGGCGGGCAGGGGTACGGAGACCATGCCGCCCTGCCCGGACAGTGCGAGCAGGGCCTTGCTGCGCAGGGCGACGATCCGGGCGCCGTCCTCCAGCGAGAGACCGCCGGCGACACACGCGGCCGCGATCTCACCTTGCGAATGGCCGATGACAGCGGCGGGGGTGACGCCGTACGAGCGCCACAGCTCCGCCAGCGACACCATCACGGCCCACAGCACCGGCTGTACGACGTCGACGCGCCGCAGTGCGTCTTCGTCGTCGAGGACGTCGAAGAGGGACCAGTCGACAAAGGCGCTCAGCGCGGCAGCACACTCCCGCATCCGCTCAGCGAACACCGGAGCGGTGTCGATCAACTCCAGCGCCATCCCGGTCCACTGCGAACCCTGACCCGGGAAGACGAACACGGCACCGGAAGGCGACCCTGCGACGCCGGTCACCACACCCTGGGCCGGTTCGCCGTTCGCCACGGCGTCCAGGCCGCGCAGCAGCTCGTCGCGGTCCGCGCCGACGATCACCGCGCGGTGCGCCAGCATCGAACGCGTCGACGCCAGCGACCACGCCACATCCACCGGATGCGGATCCGCCGTGGTCAGGAAGGACCGCAGGTTCACGGCCTGGGCGCGCAGCCCCGCCTCGTCCTGGGCCGACAGCACCCACGGAACGGCCGGGAGCTCGGCACGGGCCTCGTCGGGCTCGGTCACCACCGGTGCTTGTTCGAGGATGACGTGGGCGTTGGTGCCGCTCACGCCGAACGACGAGACACCGGCGCGGCGGGGCGCGCCCGTCTCGGGCCACTCCGTCTGCTCGCTGAGCAGCTCGACGGAACCGGCGGCCCAGTCGACGTGCGGCGTGGGCTCGTCGACGTGCAGGGTCTGCGGGAGTACGCCGTGGCGCATGGCCATGACCATCTTGATGACGCCGGCGACGCCGGCGGCTGCCTGGGTGTGGCCGATGTTGGACTTGATCGAGCCGAGCAGCAGGGGCTGTTCGCGGTCCTGCCCGTAGGTGGCCAGCAGTGCCTGCGCCTCGATCGGGTCACCGAGGGTGGTGCCCGTGCCGTGCGCCTCGACCGCGTCCACGTCCTGCGGCGTCAGCCGGGCGCTGGCCAGGGCCTGCCGGATGACACGTTGCTGCGACGGGCCGTTGGGGGCGGTGAGGCCGTTGGAGGCGCCGTCCTGGTTGACGGCGGAGCCGCGCACCACGGCCAGGACCTGGTGGCCGTTGCGCTCGGCGTCCGACAGCCGCTCCACGAGGAGCATGCCGACGCCCTCGCCCCAGCCCGTGCCGTCCGCGGCGGCCGCGAACGCCTTGCAGCGCCCGTCCGTGGCGAGCGCGCCCTGCCGGGAGAACTCCGCGAACGCCGTCGGGGTGGCCATCACCGTCGCACCGCCGGCCAGCGCCAGCGTGCATTCGCCCGTACGCAGCGCCTGCACGGCCAGGTGCAGGGCCACGAGCGAGGACGAGCAGGCGGTGTCCACCGTGATCGCCGGGCCTTCGAGCCCGAAGGTGTAGGACACGCGGCCGGACACCACGCTCGCCGCGCTGCCCGTGGCCAGGTGGCCGTCCGCCCGCTGGGGGGCGTTGCCGACGAGGGCGCCGTAGTCCTGGCCGTTGGTGCCGACGAACACGCCGGTGCGGGTGCCCTTGACGGAGTCCGCGGAGATGCCCGCGCGTTCGAAGACCTCCCAGGCCGTCTCCAGCAGCAGGCGCTGCTGGGGGTCCATGGCGATGGCCTCGCGCGGCGAGATGCCGAAGAAGCCGGGGTCGAATTCGGCGGCCTCGTAGAGGAAGCCGCCCGCACGCACCGACACGCCGTCGGCCCCGTCGGTCACGTTCCAGCCGCGGTCCGAGGGGAAGGCCGCCATGGCGTCCGTCCCCGAGGCCAGCAGGCGCCACAGCTCTTCCGGCGAGTCGACGCCGCCGGGGAAGCGGCAGCTCATGCCGACGATCACGATCGGGTCGTCGTCCGCCGCGGCCGGCGCTCCGGCCGTCAGGGCGGCCGCACCGGCCACCGGCTGCGTTCCGAGGATCTCGTCCAGGAGGTGACCGGCGAGGAGTTCGGGCGTCGGGTAGTCGAACACGACGGATGCGGGCGTGCGGACGCCGGTGGCGGCGGTGAGGCGGTTGCGCAGTTCGACGGCGGTGAGCGAGTCGAAGCCGACCGACTGGAACGTGCGCGAGGTGTCGACCGCGGCCGGAGTGGCGTGCCCGAGCACCGCGGCCACCTGGCCCCGTACCAGTGCGAGGACCGTCCGCTCCTGCTCGACCCGGGGCAGGCCGTGCAGACGGCTGGAGAAGGCGCCGGTCGCGCCGTCCGCCGCCCGGAGGTGCTCCCCGCCGAGCAGCCCGGCGAGGAGGGGACTGGGCCGGGCGGCGGTGAAGCGGGAGCCGAACGTCTCCCAGTCGACGTCCGCGACCAGCACCATGGTCTCGTCGTCACCCAGCACGCGCTGCAGGGCGGTGAGCGCCAGGCCGGGCGCCATGGCACCCGCGTGGCCCGCGCCCATGCCCGACTCGGCCCAGGCGCCCCAGGCCACGGAGGTGGCGGTGCGGCCTTGGGTGCGGCGTTGGTGGGCGAGGCCGTCGAGGTAGGCGTTGGCGGCGGCGTAGCCGGCCTGTCCGGCGTTGCCGAGTGTGGCCGACGCGGAGGAGAAGAGGACGAAGGCGTCGAGGTCGTGGTCGCGGGTGAGTTCGTCGAGGTGGCGGGCGCCGTCGGCCTTGACGCGGATGACCTCGCGGACGCGCTCCGGCGTCAGCGACTCCAGCACCCCGTCGTCGAGCACGCCCGCGGCGTGGACGACGGTCTTGAGGTCGGGGAAGGTGGCCAGGAGTGCGGCGAGGGCGTCCCGGTCGGTGACGTCGCAGGCGGCGACGGTGACGTCGGCGCCGAGGGCTTCCAGTTCGGCGACGAGGTCCTGGGCGCCGGGGGCTTCGAGGCCCCGGCGACTGGTGAGGACGATGCGTTCGACGCCGGTGCCGGCCAGCCAGCGGGCGACGTGACCGCCCAGCGCACCCGTACCTCCGGTCACCAGCGCGGTACCCCGGCCGCGCCACACGGCGGGCTCGTGCCCGGCCGGCGCCACGCGGCTGAGACGGCAGCCCCAGACACCCGAGGGGCGGACAGCCAACTGGTCTTCAGTGGTGGTGCCGCCGAGTACGGCGCACAGTGTCGCCGCGGTCTGCTCGTCGAGTTCGGTGGGGAGGTCGATCAGGCCGCCCCAGCGGTCGGGGTGCTCCAGCGCGATCACGCGGCCGAGGCCCCAGAGGGTCGTCTGGTCGGGGTCCACCGTGTCGTCGTCGGTGACGGCGACGGCGCCGCGGGTGACGCACCACAGGGGTGCGTCGATGGCGGCGGTGCCGAGGGTCTGCACCAGGGAGACCGTCTCGGCGGCGGGCAGGAGGGAGACGACACCTGTCACGGTGCCGGTGTCGCCGTTGATTTCCGTGGCCGTGGTGACGGTGTGGACGTCGGCTCCGGCGGCCGTCAGCGCGGCGGCGACGTCGTCGCCGGCGTCTCCGACGACCCACCAGGTGCCCCGCAGGCCCGGCTGCGCGGGCAGACCGGCGACGGGCGTCCAACTCGGGTGGTACCGCCAGGAATCCACCAGCGACTGTTCCTGGCGGGCACGCCGCCAGGACGACAGGGCAGGGAGCACGTCACCGAACGGCTGGTCGGCGTCGACGCCCAGCGCCTCCACGTCCCCGCGCTCGACGGCGTCCCAGAACGCGGCGTCGACGGCACTGGTGGTGGCTTCGGTGTCGGCGGCCGGCTCCAGCCAGAAGCGTTCCTGCTGGAAGGCGTAGGTGGGGAGTTCCACGCGGGGGTGGGTGCCGGGGAAGACGGCGGTCCAGTCGACGTCGAGGCCGCGGACGTGGAGGTTGCCGAGGGCGGTGGTGACGGCGGTGGCTTCGGGGCGGTTGGGGCGGAGGGCGGCGATGCCGTCGCCGTCGGCCAGCGAGGTCAGTGAGCCGTCGGGGCCCAGTTCCAGGAACGTGCCGACGCCCAGCTCACGCAGGGAGGCGAGCCCGTCGGCGAAGCGGACGGTTTCGCGGACGTGCCGGACCCAGTAGTGCGGGGTGCGCATCTCCTCGTCGGCGAGGGTGCCGGTGAGGTTGGAGACGACGGGCAGGGTGGGTGCGTGGAAGGTGACGTCGTCGAGGACGGTGGCGAAGTCGTCCAGCATGGCGTCCATGCGGGGGGAGTGGAAGGCATGGCTCACCCGCAGACGCCGGGTCTTGACTCCCTGAGCAGACAGCGTCTCCATGACACGCTCGACGGCTGCCGCGTCGCCCGAGATCACCACGGAGCCGGCGCTGTTGACGGCGGCGATGGCGATGTCGTCCGTCAGGAGGGGGAGGACGTCGCTTTCGGGGGCGGCGATGGAGGCCATGGCTCCGCCGGTGGGCAGGGCCTGCATGAGGCGGCCGCGGGCGGTGACGATCTTCGCTGCGTCGTCCAGTGACCACACGCCGGCCACGTACGCGGCGGCGAGTTCGCCGATGGAGTGGCCGAGGAGGTAGTCGGGCTTGACGCCCCAGGAGGAGACGAGGTGGAACAGCGCGACTTCGAGGGCGAAGAGTCCGGTCTGGGTGTAGAGGGTCTCGCCGAGGAGTTCGGCGTCCTCGCCCCACACGACGTCGGTCAGGGGCCGGTCGAGGTGACGGTTCAGCTGGGTGCAGACTTCGTCCCAGGCCGCGGCGAAGGCGGGGTACGCGTCGTAGAGCTCGCGTCCCATGCCGAGCCGCTGTGAGCCCTGCCCGGTGAAGAGCACGCCCAGCGCACCTGTCACCGGGACGCCGGCGGTCAGGTTCTCAAGTCCGGTGAGGAGTTCGTCGCGGTTGGTGCCGACGACCACCGCGCGGTGTGACAGTGCGGCACGGGTCGACACCAGCGACCAGCCGACGTCCGCAGGGTCCAGCTCGGGATCGGCCTGGACGAAGGTCTTCAGACGGTCGGCCTGCGCCCGCAGTGCCGCCTCGCCCTCGCCCGACAGCACCCACGGAACGGCCGGGAGTTCGGCCCGGTCCGCCACGGGCTCGGCCACCTCGGAGGGCTGCTCCAGGATCACGTGGGCGTTGGTGCCGCTGACGCCGAACGAGGAGACACCGGCGCGGCGCGGAGCGCCCGTCTCCGGCCACTCCGTCCGCTCGGTCAGCAGCTCGACGGAACCGGCGGTCCAGTCGACGTGCGGCGACGGCTCGTCGACGTGCAAGGTCTGCGGGAGCACGCCGTGCTGCATCGCCATGACCATCTTGATGACGCCGGCGACGCCGGCGGCGGCCTGCGTGTGGCCGATGTTGGACTTGATCGAGCCGAGCAGCAGGGGCTGTTCGCGGTCCTGCCCGTACGTCGCCAGCAGCGCCTGCGCCTCGATCGGGTCGCCCAGCGTGGTGCCCGTGCCGTGGGCCTCGACCGCGTCGACGTCGGCGGTCCCGAGCCCGGCGTTCGCCAGCGCGGCACGGATGACGCGCTGCTGGGACGGACCGTTGGGGGCGGTCAGGCCGTTGGAGGCGCCGTCCTGGTTGACGGCCGAACCCCGCACCACTGCCAGCACCTTGTGCCCGTTGCGCACGGCGTCCGACAGCCGCTCGACGAGCAGCATGCCGACGCCCTCGGCCCAGCCCGTACCGTCCGCCGCGGCAGCGAAGGACTTGCAGCGACCGTCCGCCGCGAGCCCGCGCTGCCGCGAGAACTCCACGAAGGCAGTCGGTGTGGCCATGATCGTGACGCCGCCGGCGAGGGCCAGCGTGCACTCCCCGGACCGCAGCGCCTGCACCGCCAGGTGCAGGGCGACCAGCGACGACGAACACGCCGTGTCCACCGTCACCGCCGGCCCCTCCAGGCCGAACGTGTAGGACACCCGCCCGGAGATCACACTGCTCGAACTGCCGGTCAGGAAGTAGCCCTCGGACGCCGACGCGGCGCCGTAGCCCTGCGAGGACGCACCCACGAACACGCCGGTCCGGCTGCCCCGTACGTCGGCGGCCGGGATGCCCGCCCGCTCGAAGGCCTCCCAGGTGGTGTGCAGCAGCAGGCGCTGCTGCGGGTCCATCGCCAGGGCCTCGCGCGGCGAGATGCCGAAGAACGCGGGGTCGAAGTCACCCGCGCCGTGGACGAAGCCGCCCACCCGCGTGTACGACGTGCCCGGCCGGCCGGGAGCGGGGTCGTAGAGGCCGTTCAGGTCCCAGCCGCGGTCGGTCGGGAACGGCGAGACGGCGTCGCCGTCGGTGTCGACCAGGCGCCACAGGTCCTCGGGCGAGTCGACGCCGCCGGGGAAGCGGCAGCTCATGCCGACGATGACGATCGGGTCGTCGTCCGCCGGGGCCGTCGCCGACGTGGCCGGCACGATCTCCTGGGCCGCGCCCAGCACCTCGCTGACCAGATAGGCGGCCAGGGCCAGCGGCGTCGGATAGTCGAAGATCACCGTGGCGGGCGGGCGGATGCCGGTGGCGGTGGTCAGCCGGTTGCGCAGCTCCACCGCGGTGAGCGAGTCGAAGCCGATCTCCTGGAACGTCCGCGCGGCGTCGACCGCCTCGGGACCGGGGTGTCCCAGGACCGCCGCCGCGGCGGTGCGCACCAGCTCCACGGCCGCACGGGTCCGCTCGGCCTCGGACAGAGCGCGCAGACGCAGCGCGAACGCGCCGGTCGGCGCGGCCGGCTCCGTCACGTCCGCCAGCAGCTCGCTCAACAGGGGGCTCGGACGCAGGGCCGTGAAGCGCGGCCCGAAGCGGGCCCAGTCCACGTCCGCGACCACGACGGCCGTCTCGTCGCCCAGCAGCGCCTGCCGCAGGGCGGAGACCGCCAGTCCGGGCGCCATCGCGAGAACGCCGTGCCCGGCCAGGAGATCCGCGCCCTGGGCGGCCATTCCCTCGCCGTCCCACACGCCCCAGGCCACGGAGGTGGCGGCCAGGCCGTCGGCCCGCCGCCGGTGCGCCAGGCCGTCGAGGAAGGCGTTGGCCGCGGCGTACGCGGACTGGTTGCCGCTGCCCCACACGCCCGCGATCGACGAGAACAGGACGAACGCGTCCAGGTCCACGTCCCGCGTCAGCTCGTCGAGGTGCGTCGCGCCGGCGACCTTGGCGCGGGTGCCGGACTCGAACGCGTCGGCGGACAGGTCGTCCACCGCGCCCCAGCTCGGCACGCCCGCGGCGTGGACGACCACCCGCAGGTCCGGGATCGTCCCGAGCAGCGCCGCCACGGCGTCCCGGTCGGCCACGTCACATGCCTCGACCCGCGCCCGGGCGCCCAGCGCCTCGAGTTCGGCGACCAACTCGGCCGCGCCCGGGGCGTCCGCGCCGCGGCGGCCGGTGAGCACGATGTGCTCGGCGCCGCTGCCGGCCAGCCAGCGGGCGACGTGACCGCCCAGCGCACCTGTACCTCCGGTGACCAGGGCGGTGCCGCCCGTGCGCCAGACTCCCGGCGCGTTCCCCTCCGTGGCGGCACGCCGCAGGCGGCCGGCCCACACCCGGGTGCCACGGACGGCGAGCTGGTCTTCAGTGGTGGTGCCGCCGAGTACGGCGCACAGTGTCGCCGCGGTCTGCTCGTCGAGTTCGGTGGGGAGGTCGATCAGGCCGCCCCAGCGGTCGGGGTGCTCCAGCGCGATCACGCGGCCGAGGCCCCAGAGGGTCGTCTGGTCGGGGTCCACCGTGTCGTCGTCGGTGACGGCGACGGCGCCGCGGGTGACGCACCACAGGGGTGCGTCGATGGCGGCGGTGCCGAGGGTCTGCACCAGGGAGACCGTCTCGGCGGCGGGCAGGAGGGAGACGACACCTGTCACGGTGCCGGTGTCGCCGTTGATTTCCGTGGCCGTGGTGACGGTGTGGACGTCGGCTCCGGCGGCCGTCAGCGCGGCGGCGACGTCGTCGCCGGCGTCTCCGACGACCCACCAGGTGCCCCGCAGGCCTGGCTGCGTGGGCAGACCGGCGACAGGCGTCCAGCCGTACCGGTACCGCCAGGCGTCGACGACCGACTGGTCGCGCCAGGCCCGCCGCCACGACGACAGCGCGGGCAGCACCTCGCTGAGCGGCTGAGCGGCGTCGACGCCCAGCGCCTCCACGTCCCCGCGCTCGACGGCGTCCCAGAACGCGGCGTCGACGGCACTGGTGGCGGCTTCGGCGTCGGCGCCCGACTCCAGCCAGAAGCGTTCCCGCTGGAAGGCGTAGGTGGGAAGTTCGACGCGGGGGTGGGTGCCGGGGAAGACGGCGGTCCAGTCGACGTCGAGGCCGCGGACGTGGAGGTTGCCGAGGGCTGTGGTGACGGCGGTGGCTTCGGGACGGCCCGGCCGCAGCGCCGGAACCCCGTCGCCGTCGGCCAGCGAGGTCAGTGAGCCGTCGGGGCCCAGTTCCAGGAACGTGCCGACGCCCAGCTCACGCAGGGAGGCGAGCCCGTCGGCGAAGCGGACGGTTTCGCGGACGTGGCGGACCCAGTAGTGCGGGGTGCGCATCTCCTCGTCGGCGAGGGTGCCGGTGAGGTTGGAGACGACGGGCAGGGTGGGTGCGTGGAAGGTGACGTCGTCCAGGACGGTGGCGAAGTCGTCCAGCATGGCGTCCATGCGGGGGGAGTGGAAGGCATGGCTCACCCGCAGACGCCGTGCCTTCACCCCCTGGCCGGACAGCGTGTCCACGATCGCCTGCACGGCGTCCTCGTCACCGGACAGCACGACCGACTCGGGGCCGTTGACGGCGGCGATGGCGACGTCGTCCGTCAGGAGGGGGAGGACGTCGTTTTCGGGGGCGGCGATGGAGGCCATGGCTCCGCCGGTGGGCAGGGCCTGCATGAGGCGGCCGCGGGCGGTGACCACGCGGGCGGCGTCCTCAAGCGACCACACGCCGGCTACGTACGCGGCGGCGAGTTCGCCGATGGAGTGGCCGAGGAGGTAGTCGGGCTTGACGCCCCAGGAGGAGACGAGGTGGAAGAGGGAGACTTCGAGGGCGAAGAGTCCGGTCTGGGTGTAGAGGGTCTCGCCGAGGAGTTCGGCGTCGTCGCCCCACACGACGTCGGTCAGGGGCCGGTCGAGGTGACGGTTCAGCTCCGCACACACGTCGTCCCAGGCCGCGGCGAAGGCGGGGTACGCGTCGTAGAGCTCGCGTCCCATGCCCAGCCGCTGCGAGCCCTGCCCCGTGAACAGCACGCCCAGCCCACCGGCAACCGGAACCCCGGCTGCCAAGGCGTCGAGCCCGGCGAGGAGTTCGTCGCGGTCCGTACCGACGACCACCGCGCGGTGCGAGAGCGCGGTGCGCGTCGACACCAGCGACCAGCCGACGTCCGCAGGGTCCAGCTCGGGATCGGCCTGGACGAAGGACTTCAGACGGTCGGCCTGCGCCCGCAGCGCCGCCTCGCCCTCGCCCGACAGCACCCACGGAACGGCCGGCAGCGCGACCCGCTCCGCCACGGACCCGCCCTCGGGCCCGTCCGCAGCCGCCACCTGCTCCAGCACGACGTGGGCGTTGGTGCCGCTCACGCCGAACGCGGACACGCCCGCCCGCCGCGGCCTGTCGGCCCCGGGCCACTCCGTCCGCTTCGTCAGCAGCTCCACCGCGCCGGCGGTCCAGTCGACGTGCGGCGACGGCTCGTCGACATGCAAGGTCTGCGGGAGCACGCCGTGCTGCATCGCCATGACCATCTTGATGACGCCGGCGACACCGGCGGCTGCCTGCGTGTGGCCGATGTTGGACTTGATCGAGCCGAGCAGCAGGGGCTGTTCGCGGTCCTGCCCGTAGGTGGCCAGCAGCGCCTGCGCCTCGATGGGGTCACCGAGGGTCGTGCCGGTGCCGTGGGCCTCCACCGCGTCCACGTCCGCAGCAGCCAGGCCCGCGTTCGCCAGCGCGGCACGGATCACCCGCTGCTGCGAAGGCCCGTTGGGGGCGGTCAGGCCGTTCGACGCGCCGTCCTGGTTGACGGCCGAACCCCGCACCACTGCCAGCACCTTGTGCCCGTTGCGCACGGCGTCCGACAGCCGTTCCACGAGCAGCATGCCGACGCCTTCACCCCAGCCCGTGCCGTCCGCACCGGCGGCGAAGGACTTGCAACGGCCGTCCGCCGCGAGCCCGCGCTGCCGCGAGAACTGGACGAACGTGCCCGGCGTCGCCATGACCGTGACACCGCCGGCGAGCGCCAGCGAGCATTCGCCGTTGCGCAGCGCCTGCACCGCCAGGTGCAGGGCGACCAGCGACGACGAACACGCCGTGTCCACCGTCACCGCCGGCCCCTCAAGGCCGAACGTGTAGGAGACGCGGCCCGAGGCGACGCTCGCCGCGCTGCCGATGCCGACGTACCCCTCCAACTCGTCCGGCACGGACGGCAGCCGCGAGACGTAGTCGGAGTACATCAGGCCGGCGAACACGCCGGTCCGGCTGCCCCGTACGTCGGCGGCCCGGATGCCCGCCCGCTCGAACACCTCCCACGAGGCCTCCAGCAGCAGCCGCTGCTGCGGGTCCATCGCCAGGGCCTCACGCGGGGATATGCCGAACAGGCCAGGGTCGAAGTCGGCGACGTCATGGACGAACGCGCCCTCGCGGGCGTACGAGCGGCCTGCGCGGTCGGGATCCGGGTCGTACACCCCGTCCAGGTCCCAGCCGCGGTCGGCGGGGAACCCGCCCACCGCGTCCACCGACGAGTCGGCGAGCCGCCACAGGTCCTCCGGCGAGGCCACCCCGCCGGGGAAACGACAGCTCATCCCGATGATCGCGATCGGTTCCCGGCTCTTCGCCTCGACATCGCTGAGGCGTTGCCGGGTCTGGCGCAGATCGGTGGTGAGCTTCTTCAGGTACGCGAGAACCTTCTCGTCGTTCGACATCTGTTCGCCATTCCCCTCGATGACTACTGGTCGGACGTTCGTGCCGGTCATGACCCATCGAGTTCCTGGTCGATGATGCCGAACATGTCTTCCAAAGAGGCCGATTCCAAGTCCTGCCCGGCCCCCTCGTCCTGGGCAGGTCGCTGCATGTCGGTCCACATCGCAACGATGGATTCCATCCGCGGCGACAGCCTCTCACGCAGGGTGGCGTCCTCGGCCATGGCGGAGATCACAGAAGCGATCTTGTCCAGCTCCCGGAGCCGGACCTCCACCGGATCGGCGGCCTCGGGTGCGACCTGCGCCAACAGGTGCGCACCCAGCGCGGCGGGCGTCGGATAGTCGAAGATCGCCGTCGCCGCCAGCCGCACGCCGGTGGCGGCGGTGAGGCGGTTGCGCAGGTCGACCGCCGTCAGCGAGTCGAAGCCGATCTCCTGGAACGTGCGTGCCGCGTCGACCGACCGCGCGTCCGCGTGCCGGAGCACCGACGCGACCTGACCCCGCACCAGGTCCACCACCAACTGGCCCTGCTCCCCGGCCGACAGCTCGGCCAGGCGGCGCCGCAGGCCCGCCCCGCCGTCACCCGTGCCGGCCACCCGGCGGACCGGCGCCGCCGGCACCAGACCGCGCAGGACGGGCGGCACGGCGCCGGCCGCCGCCAGCGCCCGGACGTCCAACGGGCTGGCGACCGGCGCGGCGTCGGCACCGCGGCACGCGGCGTCGAACAGCTCAAGGCCCTGCTCGACGGACAGCGGCATCGCGCCCTTGCCCCTCATCCGGGCCAGGTCGTCGTCCGACAGGTGCGTGGTCAGCCCGCTGCGCCGGTCCCAGAAGCCCCAGGCGACGGACACCGCCGCCTGCCCCTGCGCCCGCCGGTGGGCCGCCAGCGCGTCGAGGAAGGCGTTGGCAGCTGCGTAGTTGGCCTGACCCGCGCTGCCCAGCACACCGGCAGCCGACGAGAACAGGACGAAAGCGTCCAGATCCAGACGGGCCGTCAGCTCGTGCAGGTGCCAGGCCGCGTCCGCCTTCGGACGCAGGACCGCGTCCACCTGACCGGCGGTCAACGAGCCGAGCACCCCGTCGGCGACGGCACCGGCGGTGTGCACGACCGCCCGCAACTCCGGAACCGTGTCCAGCAGCCCCGCCAGTTCCGTACGGTCACCCGCGTCGCACGCAGCGACCCGGACGCGGGCGCCCAGCGCCTCCAGCTCCGCGACCAACTCCCCGGCCCCCGGCGCGTCCGCACCGCTGCGGCTGGCCAGCACCAGGTCCTTTGCCCCGTGCTCGGACACCAGGTGCCGGGCGACCAGACCGCCCAGGGTCCCGGTACCGCCGGTGATCAGCACCGTGCCACGGTCCCAGGCGGGCGACCGCCCGCCGGGCTCGACCGCCGCCCTGGCCAGCCCGGGCACCAGCACGGTGCCCGCCCGCAGCGCCACATCGGGCTCGCCCGCCGTCAGCACCGCGGGCAGCACACCCAGTCCCGCATCGTCGTGGTCGACCACCACGATGCGGCCGGGGTTCTCCAACTGCGCGGTGCGCAGCAGGCCCCGCACCGCCGCACCGGCCAGGTCCTCCACGTCGTCGCCCACGGCCGTCGCCACCGCACGGCGGGTCAGCACCACGAGGCGCGCGTCGGCGAACCGGTCGTCCGCCAGCCACTCCTGGACGACTCCCAGCACCCGGCGCACAGCCGCCCCGGCCGCCTCCGCGGCCGAACCGTCACGCACGTCGTGCGGGCACGGCAACAGCAGCACGTCCGGCACCCGCTCGACCACGGCCAAACCGTCGGCGAGCTCCACCGACACCCCGGCCGTCTCCAGCGCGGTCGTCAGCTTCAACTCGTCGTCGTGGCCGCCCAGCAGCGTCCAGAGGGCCGGCTGCGCCACGTCGGACACGGCGGGGACGGACAGCTCCGTCCAGTCCAGCCGGAACAACGCGTCGACCGCACGGCCGCCACCCGCCCCGACCAGCCGCTGCTCGGCCAGCGGACGCATCACCAACGCGTCCACGGCCAGCACCGGCTCGCCCGCCGCGTCGGCGACCCGCACGCTCACCGTGTCCGCCCCGGCCGGCCGCAACGCCACCCGCACTGTCGAGGCGCCCACGGCGTGCAGGCTCACCCCGGTCCAGGCGAACGGCAGATATCCCTGACCGGGCTCGGTGACGAACGACCCCAGGGCGATGCCGTGCAGCGCCGCGTCCAGCAGCGCCGGATGGATCCCGCACCGCGCCGCGTCGCCCCACGTCTGTTCGGGCAGCGCCACCTCCAGGAACACGTCGTCCCCGCGGAGCCACGCCGCGCGCAGGCCCTGGAAGGACGGGCCGTACCGGTAACCCCGGTCGGCCATCCCCTCGTACACCTCGCTGACGTCGACCTGCTCGGCACCGGCAGGCGGCCAGGCCCGCAGATCCTCCTCCTGCCCGGCCGGAGCGGACCGGTCGGCCGCACCCAGGACGCCCGTCGCGTGACGCACCCAGTCGCCGTCACGCTGCGAGAACACCGTGAGCGCCCGGTGACCGGACTCCTCCGCACCGCCGACGGACACCTGGAGCTGAACGGTCTCGTGCTCCGGCAGCACCAGCGGCTCGTGCAGGGTCAGCTCGTCGAGGACGTCGCAGCCGAACAGGGCGCCCGCCTGCAGCGCGAGCTCCACGAAAGCGGCTCCCGGAAGCAGCACCACACCCTGCACGGTGTGGTCGGCCAGCCAAGGCTGCCCGGCCAGCGACAGCGCACCGGTCAGCACACAGCCGTCCGAGTCCGGCAGCGGTACCGCCGCACCCAGCAGGGGGTGATCGACGCCACCGAGGCCCAGCACGGACGCGTCACCCGTGCCGCGCGCGGGCGCCAGCCAGTAGCGCTCGCGCTGGAAGGCGTAGGTCGGCAGCTCGACCTGCCGGGCCCCCGTCCCCTCGAACGCGGCTCGCCAGTTCACGTCCGCACCGGCGACCGATACCTCCGCCAGCGACCGCAGGAACCGCCGGACGTCGCCTTCGTCGCGGCGGAGGGTGCCGGTGGCCACCACGGTGAGGTCCTTGGTGTCGGCGGTGTCCTGGATGCCGATGGTGAGGACGGGGTGGGGGCTGGTTTCGACGAAGACGGTGTGGCCGAGGTCGAGGAGTTTCTCGACGGTGGGCTGGAAGGCGACGGTCTCGCGGAGGTTGCGGTACCAGTAGGCGGCGTCGAGGTGGGCTGTGTCGGTGAGTTCACCGGTGACGGTCGAGTAGAAGGGGACCTGGCCGGTCCGGGGTGCGATGGGTGCGAGTGCTTCGGCCAGCTCCGCTTCGATTTGTTCGACGTGGGGGGAGTGGGAGGCGTAGTCGACGGGGATGCGCTTGGCCTGCGGGAACTCGGCCAAGACGGCGTCCAGTACGTCGTTGTCTCCCGAGACGACGGTTGAGGCGGGGCCGTTGACGGCGGCGATGGACAGGCCGTCGCGGCCGTGGAGCTGGTCGGCGGGCAGGGGCACGGAGACCATGCCGCCCTGCCCGGACAGGGCCAGCAGGGCCTTGCTGCGCAGGGCGACGATCCGAGCGCCGTCCTCCAGCGAGAGACCCCCGGCGACGCACGCCGCCGCGATCTCACCCTGGCTGTGGCCGATGACCGCTGCCGGCACGACGCCGTACGAGCGCCACAGCTCCGCCAGCGACACCATCACGGCCCACAGCACGGGCTGTACGACATCCACCCGGCGCAGTGCGTCTTCGTCGTCGAGGACGTCGAAGAGGGACCAGTCGACAAAGGCGCTCAGCGCGGCAGCACACTCCCGCATCCGCTCAGCGAACACCGGAGCGGTGTCGATCAACTCCAGCGCCATCCCGGTCCACTGCGAACCCTGACCCGGGAAGACGAACACTGTCTTGCGGCCGGTCTCGGCGGGTGCAGTGCCGGCCTCGACCGTGTCCAGGCCGCGCAGCAGCTCCTCCCGGTCCGCGCCGACGATCACCGCGCGGTGCGGGAGCAGTGCCCGTGTCGAGGCCAGTGACCAGCCCACGTCCACCGGGTCCAGGCCGGGGTCGCCCTCGACGAACGCCTTCAGACGCTCGACCTGCGCCAGCAGACCGTCCTGGCCCACACCCGAGAGCACCCACGGCACGGCCGGGGCCGGCGCGACGCGTTCGGTCTCCGGCTCGGCCGGAACCTCCGGTGCCTGCTCGAGAATCACGTGGGCGTTGGTGCCGCTCACGCCGAACGCGGACACACCGGCCCGCCGCGGCCGGCCGGCCTGCGGCCACTCCGTCCGCTCGGTCAGCAGCTCCACCGCACCCGCGGCCCAGTCCACGTGCGGGGTGGGCGCGTCGACGTGCAGGGTGCGCGGCAGGACGCCGTGTCGCAGGGCGAGGACCATCTTGATCAGGCCTGCCGCGCCGGCGGCTGCCTGCGTGTGGCCGATGTTGGACTTCACCGAGCCGAGCAGCAGAGGCCGGTCCGCCGCGCGCCCCTGGCCGTACGTCGCGACGAGCGCCTGCGCTTCGATCGGGTCGCCCAGCGTGGTGCCCGTGCCGTGGGCCTCGACCGCGTCGACGTCGGCGGTGCCGAGCCCGGCGTTCGCCAGCGCGGCACGGATGACGCGCTGCTGGGACGGACCGTTGGGGGCGGTCAGGCCGTTCGACGCGCCGTCCTGGTTGACGGCCGAACCCCGCACCACGGCCAGCACCTTGTGCCCGTTCCGTACGGCGTCCGACAACCGCTCCAGGACCAGGACGCCCACGCCTTCGGCGAATCCGGTGCCGTCGGCCGCCGCCGCGAACGCCTTGCAGCGTCCGTCGGCGGCCAGGCCGCGCTGGCGGGAGAACTCGACCAGCAGGTCCGGCGTGGGCATGACGGCCACACCGCCGGCCAGCGCCAGGGTGCTCTCGCCCCGCCGCAGGGATTCGCAGGCCCAGTGCACGCTGACCAGCGAGGAGGAGCACGCGGTGTCGACGGTGACCGCCGGGCCCTCCAGCCCCAGCGCGTAGGCGACTCGGCCGGAGATCACCGACGTCGAGTTGCCGGTGAGCAGGTAACCCTCGGAGCCCTCCGGGGTCGAGGGCTGGTCCGCGCCGTACGTCGTCGAGGCCGCACCGGCGAAGACGCCGGTGCGCGTGCCCTTCAGGCTGAGCGGGTCGATGCCGGCCCGCTCGAAGGCCTCCCAGGAGGCCTCCAGCCACAGCCGCTGCTGGGGGTCGGCGGCCAGCGCCTCACGCGGCGAGATCTTGAAGAACCCGGCGTCGAAGTCCGCGGCGTCGTGGAGGAAGCCGCCGGCCCGGGCGTAGGTCGTGCCGGAACGGCTCGGGTCCTGGTCGTAGAGCGCCGCTAGGTCCCAGCCGCGGTCGGCCGGGAGGCCGGACAGGGCGTCCTCCTCGGTGACCAGCAGCTGCCACAGCGCCTCGGGCGAGTCCACGCCGCCCGGCAGGCGGCAGCTCATGCCCACGACGGCGATCAGGTCGTCGGCCGGAAGCGCCTGCGTCGCCGGCGTCACGTCCTCCGCCTTCGTCTCCGCCACCGATGCCGCCATTGATGTCGCCATCGATGTCGTCACCGTGCCGAACAGCTCTTGCTCGAGGAACGCGGCGAGCGCGGCCGGCGTGGGGTGGTCGAAGATCACCGTGGCCTGGAGCCGCAGGCCGGTCACGGTGCGCAGCCTGTTGCGCAGCTCCACCGCGGACAGCGAGTCGAACCCCAGCTCCTTGAAGGGCCGGTCCGCCGTGACGGCCTGCGGGCCGTCGTGCCCGAGCACGGCAGCCGCCTGACCACGGACCAGGTCGACGAGCGCGGCGTGCCGCTCGGCCGCCGGCAGGCCCGGGAAGACCCCGCCCGCGACGCCGTCGGCGTCCCCGGTGGTGCCGGACGCGGCCCGCGCGAGGGGCGCGACCGCGACGGCCGGGGCACCGGCCAGACCACGCAGCAGCGGGGGCACGTCCTGCCCGCCCAGCGAGGCCAGGTCGAGACGCACCGGGACCAGCAGCGCGTCACCGGTGGCCGACGCGGCGTCGAAGAGGCCGAGCGCGTCCTCGGTGGACAGCGGCTGGACCCCGGAACGGGCGAGCCTGCCCGTCTCCACGCCTTCGGTCAGCTCGCTGCGCTGCTCCCAGAAGCCCCAGGCCAGGGACACCGCGGGCAGCCCCTGGGCCCGGCGGCGCGCCGCCAGCGCGTCGAGGAAGGTGTTGGCGGCCGCGTAGTTGCCCTGTCCGGGGCCGCCCAGCACGCCGGCAGCCGACGAGAACAGGACGAACGCGGCCAGGTCGCGGTCCAGGGTCAGCTCGTGCAGGTGCCACGCCGCGTCGGCCTTCGGCCGCAGCACCGTCCGTACGCGGTCCGCGGTCAGGGAACCGATCACCGCGTCGTCGAGGACGCCCGCCGTGTGGACGACCGCCCTCAGGTCCGGTATCGACGCCACCAGTTCGGCGGCCGCGTCCCGGTCCGCGAGGTCGCAGGCGACCACGCGGACGCGTGCGCCGTCCGCCTCGAGCTCGGCGACCAGCCCGGCCGCCCCGGGGGCGGCACCGCCGGAGCGGCTCGCCAGCACCAGATCCCGCACCCCGTGCTCGCGCACGAGATGACGGGCGACCAGGCCGCCCAGGGTGCCGGTACCACCGGTGACCAGCGTGGCGCCGTCGCCGACGGGTTGCGGGACAGTCAGCGCCAGCTTACCGACGTGACGCGCCTGCGACAGGAAGCGGAACGCCTCGTCGGCGCGGGCCACGTCCCAGACCCGCAGCGGCAGCGGGGTGAACACCCCCTGCTCGAACAGCCCGACCATCTCCGCGAGGAGCCGGCCGAGCCGCTCCGGGCCCGCTTCGAGCAGCTCGAACGCCCTGTAGGCGACCTGGTGGCGGTCCAGCACCTCGTCCGCGTCCCGAAGGTCGGTCTTGCCCATCTCGACGAGCCGGCCACCCGGGCGCAGCAGCCCGAGCGAGGCGTCGAGCAGGTCGCCGGTCAGCGAGTTCAGCACCACGTCCACGCCGTCGGGCGCCGTGGCGCGGAACCGGTCCGCGAAGTCCGCGGACCGCGACGACGCGATGCGCTCCTCCGCCACGCCGAGGCCGCGCACCGCCGGCCACTTCGCCGGGCTCGCGGTGGCGAAGACCTCCGCGCCGAGCCAGCCGGCCACCTGCACGGCGGCCATGCCGACGCCGCCGGCCGCGGCGTGGACGAGCACCGACTCGCCGCGCCGCACGCCGGCCAGGTCGATGAGCCCGTACATCGCCGTGAGGAACGCGACCGGGGTCGCGGCCGCCTGCGCGAACGACCAGCCGACCGGGACGGGGGCCACCATCCGGTGATCGGTGACCGCGACCGGCCCGAAGGAACCGGAGAACAGTCCCATCACCCGGTCGCCCGGTGCGACCCCGGCCACGCCGGGGCCGACCTCCAGGACGACCCCCGCGCCCTCGCTGCCCAGCAGGCCCGCCTTGTCCGGGTACATCCCCAACGCCAGCATCACGTCACGGAAGTTCACCCCGGCCGCGTGCACGGCCACCCGGACCTGACCGCGCTCCAGCGGCCCGGACACCTCGGGGCACGCCACGCGGGCCAGGCTCTCCAGGGTGTCGCCGCCGGTGGTCGCCAGCCGCCACTCACGCGAGCCCGAGCCCGAGCCCGAGCCCGATGCCGACTCCACTTCCGCGGCGAGGGCGGTCTTCGCGACCCGCGCCAGCCTCGGCACGAGCACGCTGCCGTCACGCACCGCCACCTGCGGCTCGTCGGTGCGGAGAACGGCCTGGAGCGGAGCCAGGTCCTCGTCCGGCAGGTCGACGAGCACGAAACGGCCCGGGTTCTCGGTCTGCGCGGTACGCACCAGACCCCACACCGCCGCGGCGGCCAGGTCCTCCGGGGCCTCGCCGACCGCCGTCGCCAGCGCGCCGCGTGTGACCACCACGAGCCGCGCCTCGGCGAACCGGTCGTCGGCCAGCCACGCCTGCACCGCCTCCAGCACCCGGCTGACCAGCGCGTGCACGCCGTCCGGCGTCTCGTCCACGACGGCCGCCGGCTTGAGCACCACCACCGCGGGCACAGCCGCGGGGTCGCCGGACACCGGCACGTCCGGCAGCCCGGCAGCGGACTCGACGGTGACGAACGCCGTCTCGTCCGACGACGAGGGCAGGGCGAGCTCGGTCCAGTCCACCCGGAACAGCGCCTCGGCGCGCGTACGGTCGAGCCGGTCCGCGGCGACCGGCCGCAGCACCAGGGACTCCGCCGTCAGCACCGGCGCACCCGTGGCGTCGGCCACCCGCACGGCCAGCGCGTCCTTCCCCGCGGGAGCCAGCGCCACCCGCAAGGACGTCGCACCCACCGCGTGCAGGGTGACCCCGGACCAGGCGAAGGGCAGGTGGGGCTGCCGGGGCTCGGCCACGAACTCCCCGAAGCCCGCCCCCTGCAACGCCGCGTCCAGCAGCGCCGGGTGCAGACCGCACCGGCTCGCGTCGCTCTCGGCCGTGTCGGGCAGCGCGACCTCGGCGAAGACCTCGTCCCCGCGCCGCCAGGCGGCCCGGATGCCCTGGAAGACCGGCCCGTAGGCGTAGCCCCGCGCCTCCATGGCCGTGTAGACGTCGGAGACGTCGATCGGCGCGGCCCCCGCCGGGGGCCACACGTCCAGCCGCTCCGCGGGCGCCGGGGCGTCCGCACTGAGGCCGCCGGACGCGTGCCGCACCCACTCGGTGTTTCCGGCATGCCGGGAATAGACCGCCACGGGCCGCCGGCCCGCCGCGTCCGGTCCGCCGACCGACACCTGGACCTGCACGTCACCCTGCTCGGGCAGCACCAGCGGTGCCTGCAAGGTCAGCTCGTCCAGCCGCGCGCAGCCGAGCTGGAGACCGGCCTGCAAGGCCAGCTCCACGAACCCGGTGCCCGGCAGGAGCACCTCGCCGAAGACGGCGTGGTCACGCAGCCACGGGTGGGACGCGGCCGACAACGAACCGGTCAGCACACAACCGTCGGCGTCGGGCAGCGGAAGGACCGCGCTCACCAGCGGATGCGCGAGCCCGTTCAGTCCGGCGCCCGCCGCGTCGGCGGTGCCACGGACCGGGTCCAGCCAGAACCACTCGTGCTGGAACGCGTACGTCGGAAGGCCGACCCGCTGGGCGCCGGTCCCGGAGAACACGGCCTCCCAGTCGACCGGGACGCCCTCGACGTGCAGTCGACCGAGGGTGGTGAGGAACGGGGCGAGCCCACCCTGGTCACGGCGGAGGGTGCCGGTGGCCACCACGGTGAGGTCCTTGGTGTCGGCGGTGTCCTGGATGCCGATGGTGAGGACGGGGTGGGGGCTGGTTTCGACGAAGACGGTGTGGCCGAGGTCGAGGAGTTTCTCGATGGTGGGCTGGAAGGCGACGGTCTCGCGGAGGTTGCGGTACCAGTAGGCCGCGTCGAGGTCGGCGGTGTCGACCGGCTGGCCGGTCACCGTCGAGTAGAACGGGACGGTGCCCGTGCGGGGCGCGACGGGTGCGAGTGCTTCGGCCAGCTCCGTTTCGATCTGTTCGACGTGGGGGGAGTGGGAGGCGTAGTCGACGGGGATGCGCTTGGCCTGCGGGAACTCGGCCAAGACGGCGTCCAGCACGTCGTTGCCACCCGACACGACGGTCGAAGCGGGCCCGT
Organism: Streptomyces cinnamoneus; assembly: GCF_002939475.1. Taxonomy (NCBI): domain Bacteria; kingdom Bacillati; phylum Actinomycetota; class Actinomycetes; order Kitasatosporales; family Streptomycetaceae; genus Streptomyces; species Streptomyces cinnamoneus. Next base: position 5,436,097 of record NZ_PKFQ01000001.1, read on the forward strand.
TGACGGCGGCGATGGACAGGCCGTCGCGGCCGCGCAGCCGGTCGGCGGGCAGCGGCACGGAGACCATGCCGCCCTGGCCCGAGAGCGCCAGCAGGGCCTTGCTGCGCAGGGCGACGATCCGAGCGCCGTCCTCCAGCGAGAGACCGCCGGCGACACACGCGGCCGCGATCTCACCTTGTGAATGGCCGATGACAGCGGCGGGGGTGACGCCGTACGAGCGCCACAGCTCCGCCAGCGACACCATCACGGCCCACAGCACGGGCTGTACGACATCCACCCGGCGCAGCGCCTCTTCGTCGTCCAGGACGTCGAAGAGCGACCAGTCGACAAAAGCGCTCAGCGCGGCAGCACACTCCCGCATCCGCTCAGCGAACACGGGCGACGACTCGACGAGCTCCGCCGCCATACCCGTCCACTGCGAACCCTGACCCGGGAAGACGAACACGACACCGGAGGGTGACCCGGCGAGGCCGGTCACCACACCCTGGTGCGTCCCGCCGTTCGCCACCGCGTCGAGACCGCGCAGCAGTTCCTCGCGGTCCGCGCCCACGACGACGGCGCGGTGCGACAGCGCCGAACGCGTCGACGCCAGGGACCAGGCCACATCCACCGGATGCAGGCCCGCGTCCGCGTCCACGAACGACCGCAGGCGCTCGGCCTGTGCCCGCAGCGCCTCCTGGCCCTGCCCGGACAGCACCCACGGCACGGCCGGCAGCCCGGTACGGGCCGGCTCGGCCTCGACCTCGGCCTGCGGGGCCTGCTCCAGCACGATGTGCGCGTTCGTGCCGCTGACGCCGAACGCCGACACGCCGGCCCGCCGCGGCCGGCCGGCCTCCGGCCACTCCGTCCGCTCGGTCAGCAGCTCGACGGAACCGGAGGCCCAGTCGACGTGCGGCGTGGGCTCGTCCACGTGCAGCGTCTGGGGCAGCACGCCGTGCCGCATCGCCATGACCATCTTGATGACACCGGCGACACCGGCCGCGGCCTGCGTGTGGCCGATGTTGGACTTGATCGAGCCCAACATCAAGGGCTGTTCGCGGTCCTGCCCGTACGTGGCGAGCAGTGCCTGCGCCTCGATGGGGTCACCGAGGGTGGTGCCCGTGCCGTGCGCCTCGACCGCGTCCACGTCGGCCGTCGTCAGGCCGGCGTTGGCCAGTGCCTGCCGGATGACACGCTGCTGCGACGGCCCGTTCGGGGCGGTCAGACCGTTGGACGCGCCGTCCTGGTTGACGGCGGTGCCACGGACCACGGCCAGCACTTGGTGGCCGTTGCGTTCGGCGTCCGACAGCCGCTCCACGAGGAGCATGCCGACGCCCTCGCCCCAGCCCGTACCGTCCGCCGCCGCCGCGAACGCCTTGCAGCGCCCGTCGGCCGCCAGCGCACGCTGACGGGAGAACTCCACGAAGATCTCGGAGGTCGTCATCACGCTGACGCCGCCGGCCAGGGCCAGCGTGCACTCGCCCGACCGCAGCGCCTGCACCGCCAGGTGCAAGGCCACCAGCGACGACGAGCACGCCGTGTCCACCGTCAGCGCCGGGCCCTCCAGCCCGAGCGCGTAGGCGATGCGGCCGGACATCACGGCCGCCGAGTTGCCGGTGGCCGCGCGGCCTTCGAAGTCGCCGGTCTCGTCGGCCTTCAACAGGGACGCGTAGTCCTGGCCGTTCGTGCCGGTGAACACGCCGGTCGCGCTGCCCCCCAAGGAGGCCGGGTCGATGCCGGCACGTTCGAACGCCTCCCAGGACGCCTCCAGCAGCAGCCGCTGCTGCGGGTCCATCGCGACGGCCTCACGCGGCGAGATCCCGAAGAAACCGGCGTCGAACTCGCCGGCGCCGTACAGGAAGGCGGCCGCCCGGGTGTACGACGTACCGCGGTGGTCGGGGTCCGGGTGGTACAGGTTCGCGGTGTCCCAGCCCCGGTCGTCGGGGAAGCCCCCGAGCGCGTCCGCGCCGCTGTCGACCAGCCGCCACAGGTCCTCGGGAGAGGCCACGTCGCCGGGGAAGCGGCAGCTCATGCCGACGATGGCGATCGGCTCGTCGTCCAGCGGCACAGTTGCCCGGACCGGCTCGACCGGCGTCGGCAGGTCGTCGAACAGCTCGCCGCGCACGTACTCCGCCAGGGCGAGCGGCGTGGGGTGGTCGTAGGTGACGGTGGCGGGCAGCCGGAGGCCGGTGGCGCTGTTGAGCCTGTTGCGGAGCTCGACGGCGGTGACGGAGTCGAACCCCGTCGCGTGGAACGCCTTGCCGGTCTCGACCGCGTCCGGGCCGCTGTGGCCGAGCACGACGGCGACATGGCGGCGGACCAGGTCCAGGAGCGCGCGGTCCCGCTCGGCGTCGCCCAACCCCGCGAGCTGCCCGACGAGGCCCGAACGCTCGGGCGCCGCCTCGGTGTCCTCCGCGCCGACCCCGGCGTCGATCAGCGCCCGCACCTCGGGGACGTCCCGCATCAGCGGGCTGGGCCGGGTCGCGGTGAACGCGACGTAGTGGCGGTCCCAGTCGATCTCGGCGACCGTGACGACGGTGTCGCCCTGCTCGACGGCGCGTCCCATGGCCGCGGCGGCCATCTCCGGCGCCATCTCCGGGACGCCGTGCCGCCGGGCGACGTCACCGACGCCGCCCTCGCCCATGCCGGCACCGGCCCACAGGCCCCACGCCACGGACGTCGCCGGCAGCCCCTCGGCCCGGCGCTGCTCGGCGAGCGTGTCCACGAAGACGTGCCCGGGCGCGTAGTTGCCCTGCCCGGGGGCGCCCAGCGTGCCGGACAGCGAGGAGAACAGCACGAACGCGGCGAGGTCCATGTCACGGGTCAGCTCGTGCAGGTTCACCGCACCGTCGATTTTGACGCTCAGCACCCGTTGCAGCTGGTCCGTGGTCAGCGAGCCGATCGTGCCGTCGTCGAGCACCGCCGCGGTGTGCACCACCGCCGTCAGCGGCCCCACCTCGGCCAGCAGCGCGGCGAGGGCGTCGCGGTCGCCGACGTCGCACGCCGCCACCGTCACCCGCGCACCGAGCGCCTCCAGCTCCGCCACCAGACGGTCGGCGCCGGGCGCCGACATCCCCCGGCGGCTGGTGAGCACCACGTGCTCCGCGCCCTGGCCCGCCAGCCACCGGGCCACGTGCCCGCCCAGCGCGCCCGTACCGCCGGTGACCAGCACCGTGCCCTCGGGGCGCCAGGTCGTCACGCCCGGCTCCCGCGCCGGGGCGTGCGCGATCCGGCGCCCGAACAGGCCGGCCGTCCGCACGGCGACCTGGTCCTCGTCCGAGGCGCCGGCCAGCACGCTCGCCAGCAGGTCCTGCGCCCGCTCGGTCACGCTCTCCGGCAGGTCCGCCAGTCCACCCCAGCGCAGGGGCTGTTCGAGGGCGACCACCCTGCCGAGGCCCCAGGCCAGCGCCTGCTTGCGGCTGGTGGCCACGTCACCGTCGCCCAGCGACACGGCCCCCCGCGTGAGGCACCACATCGGCGCCTCCACCCCGGCGTCGCCGAGCGCCTGCGCCAGCAGCAGCGTCAGCGCGTAGCCGCGGGGCACGGCCGGGTACGCGGGGTGCGCGCGCTCGTCCATCGCGACCAGCGACACGACACCGCTGATCGGGGAGTGCTCCTCCCGCAGGGCCGCCAGCCGGCCGGCCAGGGCGGCACGGTCCAGGTCGGATTCGTCGAGGACGACTGTGAGCGGCTCCGCACCCCGGCGGGCCAGCGTCCCCGTCACCCCCGCCACCCACTCCTCGTCGGCCTGGCCGTCGGTCACCAGCACCAGCCAGGTGCCGGTCGGAGCCGTCGTGCCGGGCGTGAGGGGCTTCCAGTGGATCTTGTACCGCCACGAGTCCATGGTGGAGACGTCGCGACGCTCACGGCGCCACTGGGACAGCGCGGGCAGCACCTCGCCCAGGGGCTCCCCGTCGACGCGCAGGGTCGCGGCGAGGGACTCCAGGTCCCCGCGCTCGACCGCCTCCCAGAACTCGGCGTCCACCGCGCCGGCGGCCGGCTGGGCGGCGACGGGGTCCAGCCAGTAGCGCTCCCGCTGGAACGCGTAGGTCGGCAGGTCCACCTGGCGCCCGCCGCCGAGCGACGGCCGCCAGTCGACGTCGACGCCGTGCACGTACGCCTCGGCCAGCGAGGTCGCCATCCGCGTCGGCCCGCCGTCGTCACGGCGCAACGAACCGAGCACCACGCCCTCCCGGCCCACGGCGTCGAGCGTCTCGCGCACACCGGCCGTCAGCACCGGGTGCGAGCTCGCTTCCACGAAGGCGCTGTGGCCGAGGGCGATGAGGTTCTCAAGGGTGGCCTGGAAGGCGACGGTGTGGCGGAGGTTGCGGTACCAGTAGGCCGCGTCGAGCTCGGCGGTGTCGGTCAGTTCGCCCGTCACTGTCGAGTAGAACGGGACGGTGCCCGTGCGGGGTGCGATGGGTGCGAGTGCTTCGGCCAGCTCCGTTTCGATCTGTTCGACGTGGGGGGAGTGGGAGGCGTAGTCGACGGGGATGCGCTTGGCCTGCGGGAACTCGGCCAAGACGGCGTCCAGTACGTCGTTGTCTCCCGAGACGACGGTTGAGGCGGGCCCGTTGACGGCGGCGATGGACAGGCCGTCGCGGCCGCGCAGTTGGTCGGCGGGCAGGGGCACGGAGACCATGCCGCCCTGCCCGGACAGGGCCAGCAGGGCCTTGCTGCGCAGGGCGACGATCCGGGCGCCGTCCTCCAGCGAGAGCCCGCCGGCGACACATGCGGCCGCGATCTCACCTTGCGAGTGACCCACGACCGCTGCCGGTACCACCCCGTACGAACGCCACAGCTCCGCCAGCGAGACCATCACGGCCCAGAGCACCGGCTGCACGACATCCACCCGGCGCAGTGCGTCTTCGTCGTCCAGGACGTCGAGCAGCGACCAGTCGACAAAGGCGCTCAGCGCGGCAGCACACTCCCGCATCCGCTCAGCGAACACGGGCGAGGCGTCGATCAGCTCCAGCGCCATCCCGGTCCACTGCGAACCCTGACCCGGGAACACGAAAGCCACCTTGCGGCCGGGCACCGCCGCACCGGCGACGACGCCTGCGGCCGGCTCGTCCTGGGCCAGGGCCGTCAGTCCCGCCAGCAGCTCGGCGTGGTCCCCGCCCAGCACGACCGCGCGGTGCTCCAGAGCCGTCCTGCCGGCGAGGAGGGAGAACGCCACGTCCGCCACGCGCGGCTGCTCGGGGGCGTTCGCCACCCAGGCGCGCAGTCGCTCGGCCTGAGCGCGCAGCGCACGCTCGTCCCGGCCGGAGACGACCCACGGGACCACGGGGCCCGGTTCGGCGGTCTCGTTCTCCTCCGCCGACGGCTCCGGAACCGGTGCCTGCTCAAGGATGACGTGGGCGTTCGTGCCGCTCACGCCGAACGACGAGACGCCCGCCCGGCGGGGCGCGCCCGTCTCGGGCCACTCCGTCTGCTCGGTCAGCAGTTCCACGGATCCGGCGGTCCAGTCGACGTGCGGCGTGGGCTCGTCGACATGGAGGGTCTGGGGCAGCACGCCGTGCCGCATCGCCATGACCATCTTGATGACGCCCGCGACACCGGACGCGGCCTGGGCGTGCCCGATGTTGGACTTGACGGACCCCAGCAGCAGGGGCTGTTCGCGGTTCTGCCCGTACGTGGCCAGGATCGCCTGCGCCTCGATCGGGTCACCCAGCGTCGTACCGGTGCCGTGGGCCTCGACCGCGTCCACGTCCTGCGGCGCCAGGCCGGCGGTCGCCAGCGCGGCGCGGATGACGCGCTGCTGGGACGGCCCGTTCGGGGCGGTCAGGCCGTTGGAGGCGCCGTCCTGGTTCACCGCGGAGCCCCGCACCACGGCCAGCACCTTGTGCCCGTTGCGCCGGGCGTCGGACAGCCGCTCGACGAGCAGCATGCCGATGCCCTCGGCGAATCCGGTGCCGTCGGCGGCTTCGGCGAACGCCTTGCAGCGACCGTCGCGGGACAGCCCGCGCTGGCGCGAGAACTCGACGAAGACGGTGGGGGTGGACATCACGGTCACGCCGCCGGCCAGCGCCAACGAGCACTCGCCGAGGCGCAGCGCCTGGACGGCCAGGTGCAGGGCCACCAGCGACGAGGAGCATGCCGTGTCGACCGTCACGGCGGGGCCCTCAAGGCCGAACGTGTACGCCACGCGGCCCGAGGCCACGCTCGCCGCGGCACCCGTGCCCAGGTAGCCCTCGACTCCCTCCGGCGGAGTGGACAACCGGGTGAGGTAGTCGTGGTGCATCACTCCGGTGAACACGCCGATCCGCTCACCCTTGACCGAGCCCACGGGGATGCCCGCGCGCTCGAACGCCTCCCAGGACGCCTCCAGCAGCAGCCGCTGCTGCGGGTCCATCGCCGCCGCCTCGCGCGGCGAGATGCCGAAGAGACCGGCGTCGAACTCGGTCGCGTCGTGCAGGAACCCGCCGTCTCGCGCGTACGAGGTGCCGGGGGTGTCGGGGTCGGGGTCGTAGAGGCCGCTCAGGTCCCAGCCGCGGTCGCCCGGCAGGCCGGAGATCGCGTCACCGCCGGACCGCACCAGGTCCCACAGCTGCTCCGGCGAGGCGATGCCGCCCGGGTAGCGGCAGCTCATGCCGACGATCACGATCGGGTCGTCGGCGACGAGCGTGCCCGGCACCGGCGCGGCGGCGCCTTCGTCCGAGCCGAGAACCTCGGCGAGCAGATGACCGGCCAGGACGCGGGGAGTGGGGTAGTCGAAGACGGCGGTGGCGGGCAGCCGTACGCCGGTGGCGGCGCTGATGCGGTTGCGCAGTTCGACGGCCGTGAGCGAGTCGAAGCCGATCTCCTGGAACGTCCGCGACGCGTCCACCGTGTCCGACGACGCGTGGCGGAGCACCGCCGCCACGTGGTGGCGGACGAGTTCCAGCACCAGCTCCTCCCGCTCGGCGTCGTCCTCGACACCCGCCAGCCGTCGGCCGAGGGCCGTGGTGGCGGAGCCGTCGACGGCTCCGGCGGAGTCGGCGGCGCGCCGGATCGGCACCCGGACCAGGTCACGCAGGACCGGCGGCACGTGGTCGCTGCCCGTCCAGGCGGACGGGTTCAGCGGCGCGGCCATCACCACCGCCTCGTCGGAGGCCAGCGCCGCGTCGAAGAGCTCGAGCGCCTGCGGGGTGGACATCGGCAGCGCGTGGGCACGCGCCAGGTCGTCCTCGGAGAGCCGCTCGGTCAGTTCGCTGCGGTGTTCCCAGAAGCCCCAGGCGATGGAGGTGGCGGGGAGTCCGGTGGCGTGGCGGTGGGTGGCGAGGGCGTCGAGGGTGGCGTTGGCTGCGGCGTAGTTGGCTTGGCCTGCGTTGCCGAGGATGCCGGCGGCGGAGGAGAAGAGGATGAAGGCGTTGAGGTTGTGGTGGCGGGTGAGTTCGTGGAGGTGGCGGGCGGCGTTGGCTTTGGGGGCCATGACGTGGTGGAGGCGGTGGGTGTTGAGGGAGGTGAGGGTGGCGTCGTCGAGGGTGGCGGCGGTGTGGATGACGGTGCGTAGGTCGGGGAGGGAGGTGATGAGTGTGGTGAGGGCGTCGTGGTCGGTGATGTCGCAGGCTTGGATGCGGACGTGTGCGCCGAGGGTTTCGAGTTCGGTGCGTAGTTGGGTTGCGCCGGGTGCGGTGTCGCCGCGGCGGCTGACGAGGACGAGGTCGCGGACGTTGTGGTTGGTGATGAGGTGGCGGGCGATGAGGGTGCCCAGGGTGCCGGTGCCGCCGGTGATGAGGGTGGTGCCGGTGGTGAGGTCGGGGTCGTTGTGGCGGTGGGTTTTGACGAGTCGGGGGGTGAGGAGGGTTCCGGCTCGGAGGGCGAGTTGTGTTTCGCCTGTTGTTGTGGCGGTGGTGAGGTCGGGGAGGGGGGTGGTGGGGTCGTCGAGGTCGATGAGGAGGATGCGGCCGGGGTTTTCGGTCTGTGCGGAGCGGGTCAGGCCCCATACGGCGGCGGCGTCGAGGTCGGGTATGTCTTCGCCGGGTAGGGCGGCGATTGCGTGGTGGGTGACGACGGCCAGGCGGGTGTGGGTGAAGCGCTGGTCGGTGAGCCATTGTTGTATGGCGGTGAGGACGTCGGCGGGGTTGTGGCCGTCGATGCGCACCCATGCGGGGGCGTCTGCGTCCGGGGCCAGGTCGGCGAGGTGTGTCAGTGCCGGTCCGTGCAGGTCGATACCGGTGCGCTCGATCCACTCCATTCGGAACAACGCATCGACCACACCACCACGGGCGTCGTACAACTGCTGTGCCGTGACGGGGCGAAGGGCCAGCGACCGCGCGGACAGGACGGGCTCGCCGGTGGCGTCCGCCGCCCGCAGGGAGACCGTGTCGGGGCCGGCCGGGGACAGGGTGACGCGCAGGGTCGTCGCACCGACGGCGTGCAGGGTGACACCGCTCCAGGAGAACGGGACGTACGCCAGCTGGTCGTCGGAGACGAAGTCGCCGAAGCGTATGCCGTGCAACGCGGCGTCGAGCAGCGCCGGGTGCACCGCGCACCGGGCGGCGTCGCCACGGGCCTCCTCCGGCACGACGATCTCGGCGAACACCTCGTCACCGCGGCGCCAGGCACTGCGCAGGCCCTGGAAGACCGGCCCGTAGGCGTAGCCTCGCTCCGCCAGGGCGGGGTAGAGACCGGAGGCGTCGATCCGTTCGGCGCCGGCCGGCGGCCAGGCCTCCGGGGTGTGGGCCTCGGGTGCGGCGGTGCCGAGGGCACCACTGGCGTGGCGGATCCACTCGCCTTCCCGGCAGGAGTACACCGAGACCGACCGGCGGCCGCTCTCGTCCGCCTCGCCGACCGAGACCTGTACCTCGACGGCGCCGCGCTCGGGCAGCACCAGCGGCCCCTCCAGCGTCAGCTCCTCGACCACGTCACAGCCGAACCGCAGCCCCGCCTGCAGGGCGAGCTCCACGAAGCCCGTACCGGGCAGCAGCACCACACCGGACAGCGCGTGGTCGCCGAGCCAGCGGTGCGACGCCTGCGACAGCCGGCCGGTCAGCACACAGCCGCCGGAGGCGGGCAGCGTCACCGTCGCACCCAGCAGCGGGTGGTCGAGCGCGCCCAGCCCCAGCGAGGAGGCGTCGCCCTGCCCCGGCGCGGGCGTCAGCCAGAAACGCTCCCGCTGGAACGCGTACGTCGGCAGCTCCACCCGCCGCCCGCCGGCCAGCGCCGGGAGCCAGTCCACCCGTACGCCGTGCACGTGCAGCCGCGACAGCGCGGTGAAGAACTGCGCGAGCCCGCCCTGCCGACGCCGCAGGGAACCCGTGACGACGACCTGCTCGCCGGCGTCCTCGGCGGTGGCCTGCACGCCGGTGATCAGGGCCGGGTGGGAGCTGGACTCCACGAAGACGCGGTAGCCGTCCGCGAACAGGGACCGCAGCGCCCCCACGAAGTCGATCGGCATGCGGGCGTTGCGGAACCAGTAGTCCGCGTCGAGCGCGGTGGTGTCCAGCAGCCCGCCGGTCACCGTGGAGTAGAACGGCACGGAGGAGCGGCGGGGGCTGACGTCCGCCAGCAGCTCCATCAGCCGCTCCCGCAGCGGCTCCACCTGGGGGCTGTGCGAGGCCACCGTCGCGGGTACGACGCGGGCGCGCACCCCGTCCGCTGCGCAGGCGGCGACGAACTCCTCAAGGCTCTCCGGGTCGCCCGCCACCGTGGCGGCCTCGGGGCCGTTGACGCCGGCCACGGCCAGGCGTTCGCCCCACGGCTCGATCCGGGCGGCCAGCTGCTCGACGGGCAGGGCGACGGAGGCGATGGCGCCCTTGCCCACCAGCGTCTCGGAAAAGAGGCGGCTGCGCAGGACCACGATCTTCGCCGCGTCCTCCAGCGACAGCGCTCCCGCCACACAGGCTGCCGCGATCTCACCCTGCGAGTGGCCGACCACGGCGGACGGCGTCACGCCGTAGGAGGACCACAGCTCGGCGAGCGACAGCATCACGGTGAACAGGACCGGCTGGACGACCTCGATCAGGTCGAGGGACGGTGCTCCGGGCGCACCGCGCACCACGTCCTCGATCGACCAGTCGTAGTACGGCTCCAGGACGGCCGCGCACTCGGCGAACCGCCGGGCGAAGGCCGGGGAGGTCTCCAGCAGTTCGACGGCCATGCCCGCCCACTGCGAGCCCTGGCCCGGGAAGACGAACACGACGCCGGAGTCCGGGCCGGCCACGCCCTCGACGACGTTGGCGGCGGGCTGCCCGGCCGCCAGCGCCGCGAGCCCGTCCAGCAGTTCCCGCCGGTCCGAGCCGGTGACGACCGCGCGGTGCGACAGCGCCGAGCGCGTCGCGGACAGCGTCCAGCCCACGTCGGCCGGATCGAGGTCGGCGGCCGCGGCGGCCAGCCGCGCGGCCTGCGCCCGCAGGCCGTCCTCGCCGTGCCCCGACACGATCCACGGCACCGCCGGCGCCTCGGCGCGCGGCAGGCCGTCCTCCGCCCCGGGCTCCTCCGCGGCGGGCGGCTCTTCGACGATCACGTGGGCGTTGGTGCCGCTCACGCCGAACGCGGACACACCGGCGCGCCGCGGCCGGTCGGCCTCGGGCCACGCCGTGTGCTCGGTCAGGACCCGCACCGCGCCGGCCGACCAGTCCACGTGCGGGGTCGGCTCGTCCACGTGCAGGGTCCGCGGCAGCAGGCCGTGCCGCATCGCCATGACCATCTTGATGACGCCGGCGACGCCCGCCGCCGCCTGCGTGTGGCCCAGGTTCGACTTGACCGAGGCGAGCCACAGCGGCCGGTCGGTCTCCCGGTCCTGGCCGTAGGTGTCCAGCAGCGCCTGCGCCTCGATCGGGTCGCCGAGCTTGGTGCCGGTGCCGTGGGCCTCGACCGCGTCGACGTCCGAGGTGGTGAGACGGGCGTTGGCCAGGGCCGCGCGGATCACGCGTCGTTGGGAGGGGCCGTGGGGCGCGGTCAGGCCGTTGGAGGCGCCGTCCTGGTTGACGGCGGAGCCGCGGACCACGGCCAGCACGGGGTGGCCGTTGCGCTGGGCGTCGGAGAGCCGTTCGACGAGGAGCATGCCGACGCCCTCGCCCCAGCCCGTGCCGTCCGCGGCCGCCGAGAACGCCTTGGAGCGGCCGTCGACCGCCAGGCCGCCCTGCGCGGACAGCTCGACGAACGTGCTGGGGGTGGTCATGACCGTCACACCGCCCGCGAGGGCCAGCGAGCACTCGCCGTTGCGCAGCGCCTGGACGGCCAGGTGCAGGGCGACCAGCGAGGACGAGCAGGCGGTGTCCACGGTGGCCGTCGGGCCTTCGAGACCGAAGGTGTAGGCCACCCGGCCGGAGATCACGCTCGCCGCGCTGCCCGTGCCGAGGTGACCCTGCACCTCGTCACGCGCCGCACTGAGGATGGTGGCGTAGTCCTGGCCGTTGGTGCCGATGAACACGCCCGTCGGGCTGCCCTTCACGGACTCCGCGGAGATGCCCGCGCGTTCGAGGACCTCCCAGGCCGTCTCCAGCAGCAGCCGCTGCTGCGGGTCCATCGCGACGGCCTCACGTGGCGAGATCCCGAAGAGCCCCGCGTCGAAGTCGGCGATGTCGTGCAGGAACCCGCCGTACCGGGTGACCGACGTGCCGGAACGGCCGGCCGCGTCGAAGAGGCCGTCCAGGTCCCAGTCACGGTCCAGGGGGAAGTCCGACACCGCGTCCCCGCCCGCGGACACGAACTCCCACAACGCCTCCGGAGAGGCGATGCCACCGGGGAAACGGCAGGTCATGCCCACGATGGCGATCGGCTCGTGGTTCTTCGCCTCCACGTCCTGAAGGCGCTGGCGAGTCTGCCGCAGATCCTTCGTCATCTCCTTGAGAAAGTGACGAAGCTTGTCCTCGTTCGACTTCGACATCGCAGGCTGCCCTCTCAACGCGGTACTGAACTCGTTCGACGGGGAATTCACGTTCGACGGACGATTCACGAGATCCCGAATTCCTTGCCGATGAGATCGAATATTTCGTCGTCGGTCGCGGAATCGACTTCCACGTCGACGTCATTGCTTCCGGAGTCCGTCCAGCGGGACAGCAGACTCTGGAGTCGTGCGGTGACCTCGGCACCGGCCGCGTCGCTCGGCGACAGGGCCGACAGCGCCGCTTCCAGCCTGGTCAGCTCGTCGAGCGCGGGCGGTGTCCGCTCGTCCCCGGCGAGCTCGGCCCGGATGTGCCCGGCGAGTGCCGCCGGAGTCGGGTAGTCGAAGATCACCGAGGCGGCGAAGCGCAGACCGGTCGCGGCGGCGAGCCGGTTGCGCAGCTCCACCGCGGTCAGGGAGTCGAAACCGATCTCCAGGAACCGCCGTGCCGGATCCACCGAAGCCGGCTTCGCGTGCCCCAGCACGGCCGCCACCTGGGCACGCACCGACTCCAGCACCGTACGCTCCTGTTCGGCCGGCGGCATGGACCGCAGCCGGGCGGCCAGCTCCTCCGCGGGCTCCACCGGAGTGACGGCCGCGGCCGGCAGGCCGCCCAGCAGCTCGCTCAACAGCGGGCTCGGCCGCAGCCCGGTGAACCGGGCCCCGAAGCCCGCCCACTCCACGTCGGCGATCATCACCGTCGTCTCCCCGGCCGCGAGCGACCGGCTCAGCGCGCCGACGGCCGCCTCCGGAGGCATGCCCGGCAGCAACCGCTGCCCCGCGCCCATGCCCGATCCGGCCCAGGCGCCCCAGGCCACGGAGGTGGCGGTGCGGCCTTGGGCGCGGCGTTGGTGGGCGAGGCCGTCGAGGTAGGCGTTGGCGGCGGCGTAGCTGGCCTGTCCGGCGTTGCCGAACGTGGCGGCCGCCGAGGAGAAGAGGACGAAGGCGTCGAGGTCGCGGTCGCGGGTGAGTTCGTCGAGGTGGCGGGCGCCGTCGGCCTTGACGCGCATGACCTCGCGGACCCGCTCCGGCGTCAGCGACTCCAGCACCCCGTCGTCCAGGACACCCGCGGTGTGCACGACCACCCGGAGGTCCGGGATCGTGCCGAGGAGCGAGGCGACCGCGTCCTTGTCCGCCACGTCGCACGCCACAGCCCGTACGCGGACCCCGGCACGCTCCAGTTCCCCGGCCAGCTCCCGCGCTCCCGGCGCATCCGGCCCCCGCCGGCTGGTCAGCACCAGCTCCTCCACGCCCGTACCCGCCAGCCAGCGGGCGACGTGGCCACCCAGCGCACCGGTACCGCCGGTCACCAGCGCGGTACCCCCGAACCCGGGTGCGGCCGCGCCGTCCGGCACGGGGGTCGCCCGGCTCAGACGGCAGCCCCACACACCGGAGGAGCGGACCGCGACCTGGTCCTCACCCGTGGATCCGCCGAGCACCCGGCAGAGCAGCTCTCCGGCTCGTTCGTCCAGGCGCGCGGGCAGGTCGATCAGGCCGCCCCAGCGGTCGGGGTGCTCCAGCGCGATCACGCGGCCGAGGCCCCAGAGGGTCGTCTGGTCGGGGTCCACCGTGTCGTCGTCGGTGACGGCGACGGCGCCGCGGGTGACGCACCACAGGGGTGCGTCGACGGTGGCCGCGCCGAGAGCCTGCACCAAGGAGACCGTGTCGACGACGGACAGGAGGGAGACCACGCCCGTGACCGGGGCGGCTCCGTCGTCCAGGAGCCGGTCCGGCTCCAGGTCCTTGAGCGTCGTGACGTGCGGGTGGGCGCCGACAGCGCGCAGGGCGGCGGCCACGTCGGCGTGCACCGACGGTTCCGGCTCACCGTCGCCGGTGACGACCAGCCAGGTGCCGGCCGGTGCCGGCGCCTCGGCAGCCGCCGCCGGGACCGGAGCCCAGCCGAGGCGGTAGCGCCAGGAATCGATGACCGACTGCTCCTGCCGGGCACGCCGCCAGGTCGAGAGCTCGGGGAGGAGAGCACTGAGCGGCTGGTCGGCGTCGATGCCCAGAGAGCCGAGGTCGCCGCGCTCGACGGCGTCCCAGAACGCGGCGTCGACGGCACTGCTGGCGGCTTCGGTGTCGGCGGCCGGCTCCAGCCAGAAGCGCTCCCGCTGGAAGGCGTACGTGGGGAGTTCGATGCGGGGGTGGGTGCCGGGGAAGACGGCGGTCCAGTCGACGTCGAGGCCGCGGACGTGGAGGTTGCCGAGGGCGGTGGTGACGGCGGTGGCTTCGGGGCGGTTGGGGCGGAGGGCGGTGATGCCGTCGCCGTCGGTGAGTGAGGTGAGGGTGCCGTCGGGCCCGAGTTCCAGGAACGTCGCGACGCCGAGGTCACGGAGGTGGGCGAGCCCGTCGGCGAAGCGGACGGTTTCGCGGACGTGGCGGACCCAGTAGTGGGGGGTGCGCAGCTCGTCGTCGGCGAGGGTGCCGGTGAGGTTGGAGACGACGGGCAGGGTGGGTGCGTGGAAGGTGACCTCGTCGAGGACGGCGGCGAAGTCGTCCAGCATCGCGTCCATACGGGGGGAGTGGAACGCGTGGCTCACCCACAGGCGTCGCGTCTTGGCCCCCCGCGCGGCGAGTATCCCGGTGACGTCCTCCACCGCTTCCGCGTCACCCGAGATGACGGTGGATTCGGGCCCGTTGACGGCGGCGATGGCGACGTCGTCCGTCAGGAGGGGGAGGACGTCGTTTTCGGGGGCGGCGATGGAGGCCATGGCTCCGCCGGTGGGCAGGGCCTGCATGAGGCGGCCGCGGGCGGTGACGATTTTCGCTGCGTCGTCCAGTGACCACACGCCGGCCACGTACGCGGCGGCGAGTTCGCCGATGGAGTGGCCGAGGAGGTAGTCGGGCTTGACGCCCCAGGAGGAGACGAGGTGGAACAGCGCGACTTCGAGGGCGAAGAGTCCGGTCTGGGTGTAGAGGGTCTCGCCGAGGAGTTCGGCGTCCTCGCCCCACACGACGTCGGTCAGGGGCCGGTCGAGGTGACGGTTCAGCTGGGTGCAGACTTCGTCCCAGGCCGCGGCGAAGGCGGGGTACGCGTCGTAGAGCTCGCGTCCCATGCCGAGCCGCTGTGAGCCCTGCCCGGTGAAGAGCACGCCCAGCGCACCTGTCACCGGGACGCCGGCGGTCAGGTTCTCAAGTCCGGTGAGGAGTTCGTCGCGGTTGGTGCCGACGACCACCGCGCGGTGTGACAGTGCGGCACGGGTCGACACCAGCGACCAGCCGACGTCCGCAGGGTCCAGTTCCGGGTTGCGGTGCGCGAACGACCGGAGCCGGGCGGCCTGCGCCTGAAGCGCGACCTCGCTCTCTGCCGACAGCACCCAGGGCACGGCAGGCAGCTCACTCCGCTCCATGTCGGCCTCATCCCCGGTCGGTGCCTGCTCCAGCACGACGTGGGCGTTGGTGCCGCTCGCGCCGAACGAGGAGACACCGGCGCGCCGGGGCCCGCTCGTCTCCGGCCACTCCGTCCGCTCGGTCAGCAGCTCGACGGAGCCGGCGGTCCAGTCGACGTGCGGCGTGGGCTCGTCGACGTGCAAGGTCTGCGGGAGTACGCCGTGGCGCATGGCCATGACCATCTTGATGACGCCGGCGACGCCGGCGGCTGCCTGCGTGTGGCCGATGTTGGACTTGATCGAGCCGAGCAGCAGGGGCTGCTCGCGGTCCTGGCCGTACGTGGCGAGCAATGCCTGGGCCTCGATCGGGTCGCCCAGCGTCGTACCGGTGCCGTGGGCCTCGACCGCGTCCACGTCCTGCGGCGCCAGGCCCGCACTTTCCAGAGCCTGCCGGATGACGCGCTGCTGGGAGGGACCGTTCGGGGCGGTCAGGCCGTTGGAGGCGCCGTCCTGGTTCACCGCGGAGCCCCGCACCACCGCCAGGACCTGATGGCCGTTGCGCTCGGCGTCGGACAGCCGCTCGACGATCAGCATGCCGACGCCCTCGGCCCAGCCCGTACCGTCCGCACCGGCCCCGAAGGACTTGCAGCGGCCGTCGGTCGCGAGCCCGCCCTGCCGCGAGAACTCCACGAAGATCTGAGGCGTCGACAGCACGGTCACGCCTCCCGCGAGCGCCAGGGAGCACTCGCCCCGCCGCAGCGACTCACACGCCAGGTGCAGCGCCACCAGCGACGACGAGCACGCCGTGTCCACCGTCAGCGCCGGGCCCTCCAGGCCGAACGTGTAGGCCACGCGGCCCGAGGCCACGCTGCCCGCGGTGCCCGTCCCGAGGTAGCCCTCGGCGTCCTCCGGGACCTCGCGCAGCCAGGAGGCGTAGTCGTGGTACATCACGCCCGTGAAGACGCCGGTCCTGCTGCCCTTCAACGAGTCGGGAGCGATGCCGGCGCGCTCGAACGCCTCCCAGGACGCCTCCAGCAGCAGCCGCTGCTGCGGGTCCATCGCCGCCGCCTCGCGCGGCGAGATGCCGAAGAAGCCCGCGTCGAACTCGGCCGCGTCGTAGAGGAACCCGCCGTCCAGGGTGGACGACGTGCCGGTGCCCCCCTTCGCCCCGGCCAAGGCCGCCAGGTCCCAGCCCCGGTCCGTCGGCAGGACGGACACGGCGTCGGAAGCCGAGTCCACGAACCGCCACAGGTCCTCGGGGGAGGCGATGCCGCCCGGGTAGCGGCAGCTCATGCCGACGATCACGATCGGGTCGTCGTCGAGCGCGGCCGGGGCCGTGCCCACGGCCGGGGCGACGCCGCCCCCGGTGCCCAGCGCCTCGGACCGTACGTACTCCGCCAGGACGCGGGGAGTGGGGTAGTCGAAGACGGCGGTGGCGGGCAGCCGTACGCCGGTGGCGGCGCTGATGCGGTTGCGCAGTTCGACGGCCGTGAGCGAGTCGAAGCCGATCTCCTGGAACGACCGCGACACCTCGACGGACTCCGCCGACACGTGACCGAGGACGGACGCCACCTGCTCCTGCACCAGGCGCAGCACGTACTGCTGCTGTTCCGCCTCGGACCGGCCGGTCAGCTCGTGCCGCAGTCCGGCCGGCGTACCGCCGCCACTTTGGACGGCCCGGCGGACCGGCGTTCCGACCAGGCCGCGCAGGACGGCCGGCAGGGTGCCGGCGGCCGCCTGCTCGCGCAGCGCGGGGAGGTTCAGCGGATCGGCCAGCACGACCGCCTCGCCGGTGGCCAGCGCCGCGTCGAAGAGCTCCAGCCCCTGCTCGTCGGTCAGGCTCATGCCGACCGACCGCGAGATCCGGGACAGCTGGACGTCGTCCAGGTCGGTGGTCAGTTCGCTGCGGTGTTCCCAGAAGCCCCAGGCGATGGAGGTGGCGGGGAGTCCGGTGGCGTGGCGGTGGGTGGCGAGGGCGTCGAGGGTGGCGTTGGCTGCGGCGTAGTTGGCTTGGCCTGCGTTGCCGAGGATGCCGGCGGCGGAGGAGAAGAGGATGAAGGCGTTGAGGTTGTGGTGGCGGGTGAGTTCGTGGAGGTGGCGGGCGGCGTTGGCTTTGGGGGCCATGACGTGGTGGAGGCGGTGGGTGTTGAGGGAGGTGAGGGTGGCGTCGTCGAGGGTGGCGGCGGTGTGGATGACGGTGCGTAGGTCGGGGAGGGAGGTGATGAGTGTGGTGAGGGCGTCGTGGTCGGTGATGTCGCAGGCTTGGATGCGGACGTGTGCGCCGAGGGTTTCGAGTTCGGTGCGTAGTTGGGTTGCGCCGGGTGCGGTGTCGCCGCGGCGGCTGACGAGGACGAGGTCGCGGACGTTGTGGTTGGTGATGAGGTGGCGGGCGATGAGGGTGCCCAGGGTGCCGGTGCCGCCGGTGATGAGGGTGGTGCCGGTGGTGAGGTCGGGGTCGTTGTGGCGGTGGGTTTTGACGAGTCGGGGGGTGAGGAGGGTTCCGGCTCGGAGGGCGAGTTGTGTTTCGCCTGTTGTTGTGGCGGTGGTGAGGTCGGGGAGGGGGGTGGTGGGGTCGTCGAGGTCGATGAGGAGGATGCGGCCGGGGTTTTCGGTCTGTGCGGAGCGGGTCAGGCCCCATACGGCGGCGGCGTCGAGGTCGGGTATGTCTTCGCCGGGTAGGGCGGCGATTGCGTGGTGGGTGACGACGGCCAGGCGGGTGTGGGTGAAGCGCTGGTCGGTGAGCCATTGTTGTATGGCGGTGAGGACGTCGGCGGGGTTGTGGCCGTCGATGCGCACCCATGCGGGGGCGTCTGCGTCCGGGGCCAGGTCGGCGAGGTGTGTCAGTGCCGGTCCGTGCAGGTCGATACCGGTGCGCTCGATCCACTCCATTCGGAACAACGCATCGACCACACCACCACGGGCGTCGTACAACTGCTGTGCCGTGACGGGGCGCAGGACCAGCGAGTCCACGGACAGGACCGGTTCGCCCGCGTCGTCGGCCACGCGAAGCGTGACCGCGTCGGCGCCCACAGGGGACAGCACCACGCGCAGCGACGTGGCGCCGACACCCTGAACGGCCACACCGGTCCAGGAGAACGGCAGGTAGGCCCGGCCGTCATCCGTGATCAGACCGCCCAGCCCGACGCCGTGCAGCGCGGCGTCGAGCAGCGCAGGATGCACCGCGCACCGGCCCGCGTCATCACGGGCCGCCTCCGGCACCGCGACCTCGACGAACACCTCGTCGCCGCGGCGCCACGCGGCCCGCAGGCCCCGGAACACCGGGCCGTACGTGTAACCGCGTTCCGCCAGGACGTCGTACACCCCGTCGGTCTCCACCCGCGTGGCGCCCGCAGGCGGCCACTCCTGAAGAGCACTCGGGGCGGCGTCGGCGACACCGAGCGACCCGGTCGCGTGCCGGAACCATTCGCCTTCGCCCCGACGGGCGTGGACGGACACCGAACGGCGCCCTTCCTCGTCGCCCCCCGCCACCGACACCTGGATCTCGACGGTGCCGCGCTCAGGCAGCACCAGTGGCCCCTCCAGCGTCAGCTCCTCGACCACGTCGCAGCCGAACCGCAGCCCCGCCTGCAGGGCGAGCTCCACGAAGCCCGTACCCGGGAAGATCACCACACCGGACACCGCATGCTCGGCGAGCCACGGCTGCCCGGCCAGGGACAGCGCACCGGTCAGCACGCCGCCCCCGGAGTCGGGCAGCGGCACCTCCGCACTCAGCAAGGGGTGATCGAAGCCCGCCGTCCCGGGGGCGACCCGGCTGGATGCCGCCCAGAACCGCTCGCGCTTGAAGACGTAGGTCGGCAGGTCGACCACCCGCGCCCCGAGCCCGGCGAACGTCGTCTGCCAGTCCACGTCGACGCCCCGGACGTGCACACGGGACAGCGCGGTGAGGAACTGGCCCGGTCCGCCTTCGTTGCGGCGGAGGGAGCCGGTCACGGTGGCCTGGGCGTCGGTGGCGTCGACGGTGTCCTGGACGCCTACGGTCAGGACGGGGTGGGGGCTGGCCTCGACGAAGACGGTGTGGCCGAGGTCGAGCAGCTTTTCGACGGTGGGCTGGAAGGCGACGGTGTGGCGGAGGTTGCGGTACCAGTAGGGGGCGTCGAGGTGGGCTGTGTCGGTGAGTTCGCCTGTGACGGTCGAGTAGAAGGGGACCTGGCCCGTGCGCGGCGTGACGGGTGCGAGTGCTTCGGCCAGTTCGGTTTCGATCTGTTCGACGTGGGGGGAGTGGGAGGCGTAGTCGACGGGGATGCGCTTGGCCTGCGGGAACTCCGCCAAGACGGCGTCCAGCACGTCGTTGCCACCCGACACGACAGTCGAAGCGGGGCCGTTGACGGCGGCGATGGACAGGCCGTCGCGGCCGTGGAGCTGGTCGGCGGGCAGCGGCACGGAGACCATGCCGCCCTGCCCGGACAGGGCCAGCAGGGCCTTGCTGCGGAGGGCGACGATCCGGGCGCCGTCCTCCAGCGAGAGACCGCCGGCGACACATGCGGCCGCGATCTCACCTTGTGAATGGCCGATGACAGCGGCGGGGGTGACGCCGTACGAGCGCCACAGCTCCGCCAGCGAGACCATCACGGCCCACAGCACCGGCTGCACGACGTCGACGCGCCGCAGTGCGTCTTCGTCGTCGAGGACGTCGAAGAGCGACCAGTCGACAAAGGCGCTCAGCGCGGCAGCACACTCCCGCATCCGCTCAGCGAACACCGGAGCGGTGTCGATCAACTCCAGCGCCATCCCGGTCCACTGCGAACCCTGACCCGGGAACACGAACACCACACCGCGCCCCGGCTCCGCCGCGCCGTCGCTCTCCCACGCGTCGAGACCGCTCAGCAGCTCCTCCCGGTCAGCCCCCACGACCACCGCGCGATGCGGCAGCGTCGCCCGCGTCGAGGCCAGCGACCAGCCGACGTCCACCGGGTCCAGCTCCGGGGTGCCCTCCACGAAGGACCTCAGACGCTCGATCTGGGTGCGCAACCCCGCAGCGCTGTCACCCGAGAGCACCCACGGCACGGCGGCCGGTGCGACACGTTCGGTCTCCGGCTCGTCCGGAACCTCCGGCGCCTGCTCAAGAATCACGTGGGCGTTCGTGCCGCTCACGCCGAACGCGGACACACCGGCCCGCCGCGGCCGGCCGGCCTGCGGCCACTCCGTCCGCTCGGTCAGCAGCTCCACCGCGCCCGCGGTCCAGTCGACCTTGGGCGTCGGCTCGTCGACGTGCAAGGTCTGGGGCAGCACACCGTGCCGCATCGCCATGACCATCTTCACGATCCCGGCGACGCCCGCGGCAGCTTGGCTGTGCCCGATGTTGGACTTCACCGAGCCGAGCAGCAGAGGCTGTTCGCGGTCCTGCCCGTACGTCGCGAGCAGCGCCTGCGCCTCGATCGGGTCGCCCAGCGTCGTACCGGTGCCGTGGGCCTCCACCGCGTCCACGTCCGCAGCAGCCAGTCCCGCGTTCGCCAGCGCCGCCCGGATCACCCGCTGCTGGGACGGCCCGTTCGGGGCGGTCAGGCCGTTCGACGCACCGTCCTGGTTGACCGCCGAGCCGCGCACCACGGCCAGCACCTGGTGTCCGTTGCGCTTGGCGTCCGAGAGCCGCTCGACGAGCAGCATGCCGACGCCCTCGGCCCAGCCCGTGCCGTCCGCCGCTCCGGCGAAGGGCTTGCAGCGGCCGTCGGCCGCCAGGCCCCGCTGCCGTGAGAACTCCACGAACGTGGCCGGCGTCGCCATCACGGTGACACCGCCGGCGAGCGCCATCGAGCACTCGCCGCGCCGCAGCGACTCGCACGCCAGGTGCAGGGCCACCAGGGACGACGAGCACGCCGCGTCCACCGTCAGCGCCGGGCCCTGGAGCCCCAGGGTGTAGGCGATGCGCCCGGACATCACGCTGGTCGCGGCGCCCGTGAGGGCGTACGCCTCGTCGGACGCCGACGGGTAGCCCTGCGTCCAGCCGCCGATGAACACGCCGGTGCGGGTGGACCGCACCGCGTCCGGAGCGATCCGGGCGCGCTCGAAGACCTCCCACGCGGCCTGGAGCAGCAGCCGCTGCTGCGGGTCCATCGCCAGGGCCTCACGGGGCGAGATGCCGAAGAACCCCGCGTCGAACTCGGCGGCGTCGTGGAGGAAGCCGCCGGCGCGCACGTAGGACTTGCCGGCCCGGTCCGGGTCGGGGTCGTACAGCCCGTCCACGTCCCACCCGCGGTCGTCGGGGAACTCCGAGATCACCTCGCGGCCCTCGTCGACCAGCCGCCAGAGGTCTTCCGGGGAGCGGATGTCCCCGGGGAACCGGCAGCTCATCGCGACGATCGCGATCGGCTCGTCCGCGGCGTACGACCCGGTCGACGCACTCTCCGGCGTCCCGGCCTCCGGCAGGCCGAGCAGCTCCGAGCGCAGCAGGCCGGCCACGGCGCGGCAGGTCGGGTGGTCGAACAACAAGGTCGCGGGCAGGCGCAGGCCGGTCGCCGCGTTCAGGCGCGTACGCAGCTCCACCGCGGTGAGCGAGTCGAAGCCCAGGTCGCGGAACGGCGCGGTCGGATCGACGGCCGTGGGGCTGCGGTGCCCCAGCAGGCCGGCGGCGTGCTCGCGGACGAGATCCGTCAGCACCCGCTCCTGCTCCGCCGCCGGCAGCCCGGTGAGGCGCTCGCGCAGCCCGGCGTGGCCACCGATCGCGCCGGTGCCGTCCAGGGCCTTCCGCACCTCCGGAAGTTCACCGATCAGCGGGCTGGGCCGGGAGGCCGTGAAGACCGGGGCGAACGTCGACCAGTCGACGTCCGCGACGGTCAGGCAGGGCTCGCCCGGCCCGGCCGCATGCCGGAGCGCGGTGACCGCCACCTCGGGCGGCATCGGACGCAGCCCGTTCCGCCGCAGCCGCTCCTCGTCCCCACCGGCGAGGCTGCCGCCCCACGCCCCCCAGGCCACCGAGGCGCCCGGCAGGCCCCGGGCCCGGCGCCGCTGGACCAGTGCGTCGAGGTAGGCGTTCGCGGCGGCGTACCCCGCCTGCCCGGCCCCGCCCCACACCGCCGACGCCGACGAGAAGACGACGAACGCGTCCAGCCCCTCGTGGCCGACGAGCTCGTCCAGGAGCCCCGCGCCGACGACCTTGGCACGGAACACGTCGGAGTACTCGGCGAGGTCCGCGTCGATGGCGCCGCCGAACTGCACCGCCCCGGCGAGGTGCACCACAGCGGTCAGCTCGTCCGCCGTCTGCCGGAGCACGCCGGCGAGGGCGGCGCGGTCGGTGACGTCGCAGGCCGCGATGGTCACGCGCGCACCCAGAGCCGTCAGTTCCTCTTCCAGGGCGGCCGCGCCCGGGGCGTCCGGCCCGCGCCGGCTGAGCAGGACGAGATGCTCCGCCCCGGCCCGCGCCAGCCACTTCGCCACGTGCCCGCCCAGCGCACCCGTGCCACCGGTGACCAGCACCGTGCCGCGCGGACGCCACGTGCCCGCCGGCCCGGCCGGGCGCGCGGGCTCCAGCCGCCGGCCCAGGACCCCCGAGGGCCGGACCGCGACCTGGTCCTCGTCGCCCGCCGCGGCCAGCACCGCGGCGAACCGCTGCACCACCCGCGCGTCGCACACCTCGGGCAGGTCGATCAGCCCGCCCCAACGCCCCGTCCGCTCCAGCCCGGCCACCCGGCCGAAGCCCCAGACCGCGGCCTGGGCGGGGCTCGGCCCCGGATCCGTGTCGACGGCGGCCACGGCGGACCGGGTGACGCACCACAGCGGTGCGTCGACACCGGCTGCCGCCGCCGCGCACAGCAGCTCCACCGTGTTCGCGAGCCCGCGCGGAAGGGCGGAGTGCCCGGTGGCCGCCCGCTCGTCGACGGCCAGGAACGACACGACGCCCGCGACGTCGTCGGCCCCCGCGGCGTCCGCGAGCAGCTCGGCCATGGCCGAGCGTCCGGCACCGTCCGGCACCTCGACCATACGCAGTTGTGCGCCGTGCCCGGCAAGGGCCCGGCCGCATGCGACGGACCACGCGTCGCCCGCCGGCACCACGGCCAGCCACGTGCCGGCCGGAGCACCGGCACCCAGGCCGGACAGCGCCCTCCAGCCGATCCGGTACCGCCACGTGTCCACGGCGGACGCCTCACGCCGCCGGCTGCGCCACGAGGACAGCGCGGGCACGACGTCGCCCAGCGAGGCCCCGTCGACCTGCAAGGTGGCGGCGAGTTCCGCCAGGTCCCCACGTTCCACGGCGTCCCAGAACCCGGCGTCGACCGGATCCACGACGGCGGGCTCCAACCAGAAACGTTCCCGCTGGAAGGCGTAGGTCGGCAGCTCCACAGGCCGGACGTCACCGAAGACCGGCCGCCAGTCGACGCGCGCACCGCACACGTGTACCTGGGCGAGGGAGAGCATGAAGCGCTCCACAGTGCCTTCGTTGCGGCGGAGGGAGCCGGTCACAGTGGCCTGGGCGCCGGTGGCGTCGACGGTGTCCTGGACGCCTACGGTCAGGACGGGGTGGGGGCTGGCCTCGACGAAGACGGTGTGGCCGAGGGTGAGCAGCTTCTCGACGGTGGGCTGGAAGGCGACGGTGTGGCGGAGGTTGCGGTACCAGTAGGCCGCGTCGAGCTCGGCTGTGTCGGTGAGTTCACCGGTGACGGTCGAGTAGAAGGGGATGTCACCGGTGCGGGGCGCGACGGGTGCGAGTGCTTCGGCCAGCTCCGCTTCGATCTGTTCGACGTGGGGGGAGTGGGAGGCGTAGTCGACGGGGATGCGCTTGGCCTGCGGGAACTCGGCCAAGACGGCGTCCAGCACGTCATTGCCACCCGACACGACGGTCGAAGCGGGCCCGTTGACGGCGGCGATGGACAGGCCGTCGCGGCCGCGCAGCCGGTCGGCGGGCAGCGGCACGGAGACCATGCCGCCCTGGCCCGAGAGCGCCAGCAGGGCCTTGCTGCGCAGGGCGACGATCCGGGCGCCGTCCTCCAGCGAGAGACCCCCGGCGACACATGCGGCCGCGATCTCACCTTGCGAGTGACCCACGACCGCTGCCGGTACCACCCCGTACGAACGCCACAGCTCCGCCAGCGACACCATCACCGCCCACAGCACCGGCTGCACGACATCCACCCGGCGCAGCGCCTCTTCGTCGTCCAGGACGTCGAGCAGCGACCAGTCGACAAAGGCGCTCAGCGCGGCAGCACACTCCCGCATCCGCTCAGCGAACACGGGTGAGGCGTCGATCAACTCCAGCGCCATCCCGGCCCACTGGGAGCCCTGACCCGGGAACACGAACACCACGTCGCCGGAAACGGCGGGGGCCTGCGCGACGCCCGGGTGCGATTCTCCGTTCGCCACGGCGTCCAGCCCGCGGATCAGGGCGTCGAGATCCGTGCCGACGATCACCGCGCGGTGCGACAGCGTCGCCCGCGTCGAGGCCAGCGACCACCCGATCCGGACGGGGTCCGGCGCGGGGTCTCCCTCCACGAAGGAACGCAGCTGCTCGGCCTGCGCCCTGAGTCCCGCCTCGCCGTGGCCCGACAGCACCCACGGAACGGCCGGGAGCTCGATCCGGTCCGCCGCGGGCTCGGCCACCTCGGGGGCCTGCTCGACGATCACGTGGGCGTTGGTGCCGCTGACGCCGAACGAGGAGACACCCGCTCGGCGCGGGGCACCCGTCTCGGGCCAGTCGACGCGCTCGGTCAGCAGCTCGACGGAACCGGCGGCCCAGTCGACGTGCGGCGACGGCTCGTCGACGTGCAAGGTCTGGGGCAGCACGCCGTGCCGCATCGCCATGACCATCTTGATGACGCCGGCGACACCGGCGGCTGCCTGCGTGTGGCCGATGTTGGACTTCACCGAGCCGAGCAGCAGGGGCTGCTCACGGTCCTGCCCGTATGTGGCCAGCAGCGCCTGCGCCTCGATCGGGTCGCCCAGCGTCGTGCCCGTGCCGTGCGCCTCCACGGCGTCCACGTCCGCGGCCGCGAGCCCCGCGTTCGCCAGCGCCGCCCGGATCACCCGCTGCTGCGAGGGCCCGTTCGGGGCCGTCAAGCCGTTCGACGCACCGTCCTGGTTGACCGCCGAACCCCGCACCACGGCCAGCACCTTGTGCCCGTTGCGCTTGGCGTCCGACAGCCGCTCGACGAGCAGCATGCCGACGCCCTCGGCCCACCCCGTGCCGTCCGCCGCCGCCGCGAACGCCTTGCAGCGTCCGTCAGCGGCCAGGCCGCGCTGCCGGGAGAACTCGACGAACATGCCGGGTGTCGCCATGACGGTGACACCGCCCGCCAGGGCGAGGGAGCACTCGCCGTTGCGCAGCGCCTGCACCGCCAGGTGCAGGGCGACCAGCGACGACGAACACGCCGTGTCCACCGTCACCGCCGGCCCCTCAAGGCCGAACGTGTAGGACACGCGGCCCGAGGCCACGCTCGCCGCGCTGCCGGTCAGCTGGTAGCCCTCGGCCGACTCCCCGGCGCCCGCCGCGTAACCGGCCGACGAGGCGCCGACGAACACGCCGGTACGGCTGCCCTTCAGCGACTCCGCCGGGATGCCGGCGCGCTCGAAGGCCTCCCAGGACGTCTCCAGCAGCAGTCGCTGCTGCGGGTCCATGGCCGTCGCCTCGCGCGGCGAGATGCCGAAGAAGCCCGCGTCGAACTCGGCCGCGTCGTAAAGGAAGCCGCCGTCGCGGGTGTACGACGTGCCCGGCCGGCCGGGGTCGGCGTGGTAGAGGCTCTCCAGGTCCCAGCCCCGGTCCGCCGGGAAGCCGGAGATCACGTCCTCGCCGCCGGCCACGATCCGCCACAGGTCCTCCGGCGAGCGGACCCCGCCGGGGAGGCGGCAGCTCATGCCGACGACGACCACCGGGTCGTCCTCGCCGGCCGGTGCCTTCGCCGCGGCCGTGGACGAGGCCGTTCCCTCCTCCGGTTCGCCGTGGATCCGCCGGTGCAACTGCGCGGCGAGCTCGACGGGCGTCGGGTGGTCGAACAGCAGGGTTCCGGGCAGCTTGAGGCCCGTGGCCGCGCCCAGGCGCTCGCACAGCTCGACCGCCGTGATCGAGTCGAAGCCGAGCTCCTTGAACGTCTGCGCCTCGCCGACGGACAGGGCGCCGTCATGCCCGAGGACGACCGCGGCGTGCTGCCGGACGAGCGCGAGCAGGGCCCGCGGCTGGTCGGCCGGTCCCCGCGCGGTCCGCGGCTCTTCCTCACCCGGCGACGACGACTCCGCGGCTCCGGCCTCGGCTTCAGCCGGGACCAGAGCGGCCACGGCGCCGTCGCCGGCGTCTCCGCCCGGTCCGGCCGGGTCGATCCAGTACGAACGGCGCTGGAAGGCGTACGTGGGCAGCGGAACCCGCCGGCCGTCGGGGAACGCCGCATCCCACGCCACCTCGGCACCCGCCACGTGGAGTTCGGCCAGGGCGGTGACCAGCGCCTGCGGCTCCGGGCGGTCCCGGCGCAGGGCGCCGACCAGGATGCCGGGCCGGGTCAGACAGTCCCGGGTCAGGGTGGTGAGGGCCTTGTCCGGGCCCAGTTCCACGAAGGTGGTGACGCCCTGGTCCTCCAGGCACCGGACGCCGTCCAGGAAGCGTACGGTCCGGCGGGCGTGCTGCACCCAGTACTCGGGGGAGCACAGCTGCTCGGCCGTGGCCAGCGCCCCGGTGACGTTGGAGACCAGCGGTATCCGCGGCGCCCGGAAGGTGAGCCCCTCGGCGACCCGGCGCAGCTCGTCGAGCATCGGGTCCAGGTGAGAGGAGTGGAAGGCGTGGCTCGTGCGCAGCCGCTTGGCCCGGCGGCCGCGTCGTTCCCAGTCGGCCGCGAGGTCGAGCACGGCCTGCTCGTCGCCGGAGACGACGGTCGCGGCCGGTCCGTTGACCGCGGCGACGGAGATCCCGGCGGTGGCGTCGCCGCCGGGCGCCAGCGCGTCCGTGACCTCGTCCTCGGAGGCCTCCAGCAGCACCATCGCGCCCGGCTCCCGCACCGCCTGCATCAGCCGGCCGCGGGCGGCGACGAAGGCCGCGGCGTCCGGCAGCGACAGCACACCGGCGACGTGCGCCGCGGCCACCTCACCGATCGAGTGGCCGATCAGCACGTCCGGCGCCGGCCCGAAGTCCTCGAACAGCCGGAAGAGCGCCACCTCGATCGCGAACAGAGCGGCTTGAGCGTGGACCGTCTGCTCCAGCAACTGCTCGTCGTCCCCGTCGATCACCTCACGGACGGGCCGGTCCAGGTGCCGGTCCAGCTCCGCGCAGACGTCGTCGAAGGCACGGGCGAACGCCGGATACGCGGCCGCGAGCTCCCGGCCCATGCCGAGACGCTGAGCGCCCTGCCCCGTGAAGCTGAAAGCGATCTTGCCGGCCGGCCGGGCGACGCCCGTGACCAGGCCGGGCGCCACCCCGCCGGAGGCCAGCGCGGCCAGCTGCCGTTCCGCGGCGGCCGCGTCGTCGGCGACGATCACGGCCCGGTGCTCGAAGTGCGACCTCGTCGTCGCGAGGGAGAACCCGACGTCCGCCAGGGCGGCCTCCCGGCCCGCCATGTGCTCCGTGTCGTGCCCCGCCGCGTGCCCCGCGCTTGGCTTCTCGTCTTCGGTGCGTTCCAGATGCGCCCGCATCCGCAGGGCCTGGTCCCGCAGCGCCGCCTCCGTCTTCCCCGACAGGGTCAGGGGAAGCGGGAGCCCGGCCTTGGGCCCCTCGGCGCCGGTCCGCGGCTCGGGGGCCGTGCGCGCCGGTGCTTCGGCGAGGACGACGTGACAGTTCGTACCGCCCATGCCGAACGAGCTGACGCCTGCGACCAGGCGGGCCTCCGGCGTGCGCCAGGGGCCCGGAACGGTGCGGACCGAGAGGTTCAGCTCGTCGAGGGGGATGCGCGGGTTCGGGGTCTCGAAGTTGAGCGTGGCCGGCAGGTGGCGGTGGTGGACGGCCAGGACGGTCTTGAGCAGCCCCGCGATGCCCGAGGCGCCTTCCAGGTGCCCGATGTTGGTCTTCACCGAGCCGACCTCGACGGGGCGGACCTCCGCTCCCGCCCCCCGGCACGGCCCGAACACCCGGCCCAGCGCCTGCGCCTCGACCGGGTCCCCGACGGCCGTCCCGGTGCCGTGCAGCTCCACGTACTGCACGTCGGCGGGCGAGACCGCCGCCCGTTCGTGCGCGAGCCGCAGGACGGCCTCCTGGCCGCGGGCGTCGGGTGTGGTCAGCGAGTCGCCGCCGCCGTCGTTGTTGACCGCGCTGCCCGCGATCACGCAGTAGACCGTGTCGCCGTCCGCGAGGGCCTGCGACAGGGGCTTGAGGACGACGACGCCGCCGCCCTCCCCCCGTACGTAGCCGTTGGCGCGCGCGTCGAAGGTGTAGCAGCGGCCGTCGGGCGAGAGCGCGCCGAACTCGGCGATGTCGGCGGCGGTCCCCGGCACCAGGTTGAGGTTCACCCCGCCGGCCAGCGCCAACCGGGACTCGCCCCGGCGTACGCTCTCCACCGCCATGTGCACCGCGACCAGGGACGACGCCTGCGCCGCGTCGACGGTCACGCTCGGGCCGCGCAGGCCGAGGGTGTGCGAGACGCGGTTGGCGACCATGGCCCGGTGGGTGCCGGTCAGGGTGTGGTGGGAGCGCCGGCCCCGGGACAGTTCGGCGTAGTCGTGCGACGTCACGCCGAGGAACGCGCCGACCGCGGTGCCGTCCAGGTCGGCGGGGACGACGCCGGCGTGCTCCAGGCCCTCCCAGGCCAGTTCCAGCATCAGCCGCTGCTGCGGGTCCATCGCCGCGGCCTCGCGGGGCGAGACGCCGAAGAAGGCGGCGTCGAAGCGGTCGACGTCGTCGACGAAGCCGCCGTGGCGGACGGCGGCGGGCGCGGACCCGGGCGGCGTCCACCGCCCGGCCGGCACCCCGGTGACCGCCGAGGCTCCGTCGGTCAACAGCCGCCAGAACGCGGTGGGATCGGGAGCCTGCGGAAACCGGCAGGACATTCCGACAACGGCGACAGCCTCGTCCGCTTTCATGCTGATCCTTGGTGGTCCTGGTCGTCGTGGTGGTCCTGCTGCCCCTGGCGCCCGTCACCGCCGGGCGGACTGCCCGGCCGGTGACCGCGCGGCGGTGGCCGTCGGCCGCGCGGGGTGTCGCGGCCGACGGCGCGGGTCCTGCTCCCGGCCGTACCGGGTGTTCGCGACCGCCGGCGCGGGGAACCCGTCCCCGGCCGTACGGCCACGGGCCCCCGCCGGTGCCGTGCCCGATGCCGGCCCGCGGCCGGCGAGGGGCCAGGACACGGGGTCCGGGCCCGGGTCACGGTCATGGGCCGGGCGGAGGTGTGGTCACCGGCCGTCGAACCGCTCGTCCCACACCTGGGAGAGCGTCCTGCCGGGGTCCGCCGCCGCCGCGGTGACGACGGCCATGACGTCCTCGCAGAGGCTCTCGATCGTCGCGTCGTCGAAGAGCGACGTGCTGTAGAGCACCGTGCCGGCGAGAGCACCGTCCACGGCGTCCTCGTACAGGTCGATCTCCATGTCCAGGTTGAAGCGGACCGGCGGGTGGCTCATCACGAACGGCTCGGCCGTCGCTTCGGCGAGCCGCAGTTCCTGCGGCGGGGTGTTGACGATCTGGAAGACCACCTTCACCGCCGGGTCCTCGAACAGCCGCGCCCCGTCCGCCCACCGCTCGATCGCCGAGACGAACGGCACGTCCTGGTGCGTGTGCGCGTCGGACATCGCGTCGCGCACCTTGACCAGCAGCTCGTGGAACGTCGGATCGCCGCCCAGGTCGGTCCGCACGGCCAGCATCTTGGACACCAGGCCGACCATGTTCTCCAGCTCGTCGTGGCCGCGGTTGGCCATCGGCATGCCGACGAGGACGTCGGGGCTCGCCGAGCGGGCGGAGACGACCAGCTTCATCGCGGCCAGCAGCGTCATGTACAGCGTGGCGTTCGCCGACTCGCCCAGCTTCCGGGCGGACGTGACGACGTCCTGGGGAAGCTGCCAGTGGAACAGGCCGCTGTCGTAGTCGGCCACCGCCGCGCGGGGCCGGTCCGTGGGCAGCTGGGCCGGCACCATGCCGTCGTAGTGGCGGTTCCAGAAGTCCAGCTGCTCCTCCAGCAGCGGCCCCCGCAGCCACTGCCGCTCCCAGAGGGTGAAGTCGGTGTACTGCACCGGCACGGCGGGCAGGTCGGGCTCCCCGCCGGCCACCAGCGCCGAGTACACCTCGGACAGGTCCCGGATCAGCACGCCCCGGGACCAGCCGTCGGTGACCAGGTGGTGGAGGGACAGCACCAGGACGTGGTCGCGCTCGCCCAGCCGCAGGACGCTCAGCCGTGCCAGCGCGTCGCCGGTGAGGTCGAACGGCCGGACGGCCTCCAGGCCGGCGAGGTCCGCGGCCTCCGCCGCGTCGGCGACGTTGGTCACCTCCACGCGGACCGGCGCGCTCGCCTGCACGGCCTGGACGTACGCGCCCGGCTCGCCGACGACGGTGATCCGCAGGGCCTCGTGCCGGGCGACCAGGACCTCCATGGCCCGCCGCAGGTGCGCCAGGTCCAGCTCGCCCGAGACCCGCACCGCCAGCGGGATGTTCCAGTGCCCCGCCCGCCGGACGTCCTCGAAGAAGAGGTCGGCCTGCCGCTGCGCGAAGCTGAAGGGGACGGGCAGGGAGCGGTCCCGCTCGGCCGGGACCAGCGGCGGAAGGCCGGGGCCCGCGTCGGCGCGAGGCGCCGAGGCGACCGTGACCGCCAGCTCCCGCGGCGTCCGCTGCTGGAAGATGGTCTTGAGCGGGATCGCGACGCCCAGGGCGGCCCGGATCCTGGCGACCACCCGGGTGGCGATCAGGGAGTGACCGCCCAGCGAGAAGAAGTCGTCCTCGATGCCCACCCGCTCCGAGCCCAGCAGGTCGGCGTAGATGCCGCAGATCGCCTCTTCCTCGGGCGTGCGCGGCGCGACGTAGCCGACCTCGAGCACGGTGCGCAGGTCGGGTGCGGGCAGCGCGCCCCGGTCGATCTTCCCGCCGGTGGTCAGCGGCATCGACTCCAGGAGCACGACCGCCGAGGGGACCATGTACTCGGGCACCGCCGACTCGACGTGCTGGCGCAGGGTCTCGGCCAGCCGCCCGTCGCGGTCCGCCGCGCCCGGCTCGGCGACGGCGTAGGCCACGAGGCGCTTGTCGCCGGGGACGTCCTCGCGGACGATGACGGCGGCGTGCAGGACGTCCGCGTGCCTGGCCAGGATCGCCTCGATCTCGCCCGGCTCGATCCGGAAGCCCCGGATCTTGACCTGGTCGTCGATGCGGCCGAGGAACTCGAGGTTGCCGTCGGACAGCCAGCGCACCAGGTCGCCGGAGCGGTACATCCGGGAGCCGTCGTCGCGGAAGGGGTCCTCGACGAAGCGGGACGCGGTCAGCTCGGGCCGGCCCAGGTAGCCCCGGGCCAGGCCCGCTCCCGCGACGCACAGCTCGCCGGGCACGCCCACCGGGACCGGCCGCAGGTCGCGGTCGACCACGTACACCCGGGTGTTGCCGATGGGCTTGCCGATCGGCGCGGTGAGCGGCCAGTCGGCCACGTCCGCCGGCAGCGAGTACGACGTGACGACGTGGGCCTCGCTCGGCCCGTAGTGGTTGTGCAGCCGCAGCTCGGGCCGGTTCTCGCACAGCTCGCGCAGGTCGTGGTGGAGGGAGAGCGGCTCGCCCGCCTGGGAGAGGTGGCGCAGGGCGGACAGCTCCGGGCCGTGCGGGTCGACCTCCTCGGAGATCGCGCGCAGCATCACGTTGGGTACGAACAGCTGGGCCAGCTCCTGCTCGTGGGCCCAGCGGGCGAACGCGGCCGGGTCCATCCGCAGTTCCTCGTCCGGGACGACGATCGTCTCGCCGTACAGCAGGGCGGAGAAGATCTCCTGGAGCGAGATGTCGAAGGTCACCGTGGCGAACTGCGCGGTCCTGGCGTCGGGGCCGATCGGCAGGGCCCGCTTCTGCCACGCCACCAGGTTGATGATGCAACTGCCGGGCATGAGGATGCCCTTGGGGACGCCCGTGGAGCCGGAGGTGTAGATGACGTACGCCAGGGCGTCGGCCCGCGTGGGCGTGGCCGGCGGGGTGCCGGGCCGGGCGGCGAGGTCCTCGCGCTCGGCGTCGAGGAGGACGAGGTCGGTGCCCGGCGCCTCGAACAGCCCGGTGAAGCGCTGCTGGGTGACGGCGGTGGCCACCTTGGCGTCGTCCAGGACGAAGCGGATGCGGTCGCGCGGGTGGTTGGGGTCGATCGGCACATACGCGGCTCCGGCCCGCAGGATGCCGAGGATCGCCACGATCACGTCGGCGCCGCGCTCGACGCACAGGCCGACGAGGTCCTCGTCGCCCACTCCCCGGTCCTGGAGGTGGTGCGCGAGCTGGTTCGCCCGCCGCTCCAGCTCCGCGTAGGTGAGACGGTCGTCGCCGTGGACGACGGCCACGGCGTCGGGCCGGAGCCGCGCCTGCGCGCTGAACAGGTCGGACAGCGAGCCTTCCGGCAGGGGCTGGGCGGTGTCGTTGAACCCCTCGACGACGAGGGTGCGTTCGGCCTCGTCGAGCAGGGACAGCTCGGAGACCGGCCGGTCGGGGTCGGCCAGCGCGGCCCGCAGGACCACACCGATGTGGTGCAGCAGCCGCTCGATGGTCGGCGCGTCGAAGAGGGCCTTGCTGTACACGATGTGGCCGATGAGGCCGCCGTCGTCCCCCTCGACGAGGTGGAACTCGAGGTCCATCCGCGTGAGGATGCGCCCCGGGTCGAACTGCTCGGTCGCGAGACCGGCCAGGGACAGCCGCTCGGCCGGAATGTTGATCATCTGGAAGAGGACCTGGACCAGCGGGTTCCGCGACAGGTCCCGCTCGGGCTGCACGTGCTCCACGAGGTACTCGAAGGGCAGGTCGCCGTGGGCGAAGGCGCCGACCGTGGTGTCCCGGACCCGGCGCAGCAGCTCGCGGTAGGTCGGGTCGCCGGAGAGGTCGGTCCGCAGCACCACGGTGTTGACGAAGAAGCCGATGAGGCCCTCGATCTCGGAGCGGCCCCGGTTCGCCACGGGGGTGCCGACGACGATGTCCTCACTGTCGACGTACCGCGCCAGCACGAGCTTGAAGGCCGCCAGCAGGGTCATGTAAAGGGTGGCGTTCTCGCCGGCGCCGAGCTTCCGTGCGGTGTCGACGAGTTCGGCGGGCAGCTCCCAGCGGGCCGCCTCGCCCTCCTGGCGGGCGACGGAGGGGCGGGGCCGGTCGGTGGGCAGCTCCAGCGCCGGCTCCATGCCGGCCAACTGCTTCTTCCAGTAGTCCAGCTGCCGCCGCAGGGTGGGGCCTGACAGCCACTCCCGCTCCCACACGGCGTAGTCGGCGTACTGGACGGGCAGCGGCGGAAGGGCCGGGGAGCGCCCGGCGACGAGCGCCCCGTAGACGGCCGAGAGCTCCCGCACGAGCACGCCCTGCGACCAGGCGTCGGTGGCCACGTGGTGGACGTTGAGCAGCAGGACGTGGTCCTGGTCGTCCAGTCGCAGGATCTTCCCGCGCAGCAGCGGCCCGACGGCCAGGTCGAAGGGCTCGGCGATCTCGGCGCCGGCCATCTCCCGTGCGGCCGCCAGCCGTTCGTCGGGCGAGGCGCCGGGCACGTCCACGACCGGGACGGGCACGGGTCCGGCGGGCCGGATCAGCTGGACGGGTTCCCCGCCGTCCTCGCCGAACGTCGTGCGGAGCGCCTCGTGCCGGCCGACGACCTCGGAGACGGCACGGGCGAGGCAGCCGGTGTCCAGGTCCCCGTGGATGCGCATGGCCAGCGGGATGTTGTACGAGGCGTTACCGGGCTCCAGCTGGTCGAGGAACCACAGCCGCTGTTGCGCGAACGACGCCTTGAGAGTCCGGTCTCGCCCGACGGGGACAATTCCGGTGGGTTGTTCCTTGCGGCGCGTGCGCTCGAACAGGTTGTTCATCGCCGCGCTGAGCCCACCGGTTTTAGGCATTCCTGCGTGCCCCATTGTTCAGCCTTCTCTGGGTGGCCGGCGAAATAACTTCCCGCCGAATGCTGCTGATTGATGCGGTCAGGCCGCGGCGGACGGCACCGCGTGTCGCACGGGCACACCCGCTGCGGAATCGGCGTCGACGAGCGGCGGATACGGGTCGAGGCTGTCGACCGGGTGGTATTCCACCTCGACGGTCTGGCCGAGCCCGAAATCGATGGCGAGTTCCAGGAAGAGGTCGAGGGCCAGGTGGTCCTCGAATGCGAAACCGGTGGAGTCGAATACGGTGCTGCGCTCGCGCCACGGCAGGGCCGACCCGGGGTCGGCGCAGAGACTGGCCAGGGAGGGGCCTACGGCGTCCTCGGGCAGCTGCTGGCACTCGCCCTCGACGCGGGCCTGACCCAGGTGGTCGTAGGTGACGAGCGAACGGGCGAGCAGCCCGGCCGACAGCTCGGTCTTGCCCGGGAGGTCCGCGCCGACCGCGTTCACGTGGACGTGGTCGCGCATGACGGTGTCCGGCAGGACGGGGCCCTCGCCGACGCCCACGGTGGTGGCGGTGCAGATGACGTCCGACTCGGCGGCCACCCGTTCGGCCGTGACCAGCTGGATGTCGAGGTCCGGGCCGAGGAAGGCGACCCGGCTGGCGAAGCTCGCCGTGTGCTCGGGGTCGATGTCGTGGACCAGGACCCGGCGCACGTCGAACACCCGCGACAGGGCGTGCAGCTGGGTGACGGACTGGGCGCCGGCGCCGATGAGGCCGACGGTCGTGCTGTCCGGGCGGGCCAGCAACCGGCTCGCCACCGCGGACATGGCGCCGGTGCGGATCGCGGTGGGGACCACGCCGTCGGCGAGGGCGACCAGCTGTCCGGTCACGTCGTCGTAGCGGGCCACCGTGCCCAGAATGGTGGGGAGGTCATTGTTGGTGGGATTGCTCGGGGTGTATCCCACGGTCTTGAGCGTCATGCCCTTGCCGGGCTCGTGGTGCGGCATCCATTCAATGACGCCGACACCGTCGGAGTCGCGGGTGAATCCACCGCGCCGGGGCGTCGGTTCGACCTCGCCGCGGCCAAGTGCCGCAATTCCGCACGCCATTCGGTCGATCATCCGGTCCATCAGCGTGTCGCGCCCGACCAGCTGCACGATCCTGGCGATATCGGACGCAGGCAGAATTAACGTGCTCATACAGCCCCAGTCCCCCAACTGTCGATGTCTGCGTCCCGAGCGCTTGAGCCCCGGCCGGATTCGAACCTAGATCGCTGCCCGATGGCTGTCAACGCTTGCCAATTCGCAGGTCCAGCCCTTAAAGGGCGCGCAGCGCAAGGGGAGATGACAGGGCTTTGGTGTAGGCAACTTCACACGGAGGAAGTCGGTTGGGCCTGTCGCGTGCGCTTGTGGGGGATATGTTCACCGCCGCCGCGACCCACGGGCGGGAGTGGTTCCCCGCCCCGGCATGACGCCCGTCACGCCGGGACGCGCCGCTCTTCGGTAGGAGAGCCTCCGGATGGCGTTCAACTGCGCGGCGACCTAAGGGAATTGCGAATTCCGCTTCCCGGCCGGTCGGTCGCGCACGCGTCCGCACCGCCGCTCGTCGCAGCCGGCCGCCGCTCGTCGCAGCCGGCCGCCGCTCGTCGCAGCCGGTCGCTGCCGGGGCATAGGGATCCGTACGCCCGGTGGCCGGCCGGAGCCGGCACCGGGCGCACCGGTCGTGCGGAGGCCTCTCAGTGGCCGAGGCGCTCCAGCGCCTGGACGGGGTACCGCTCGCCGGCCACCGCCTCCTCGGGCACGGCCGCGCGCAGCAGGTCGAGGTCGCCGGGGGTCAGACGCAGGTCCACCGCGCCCGCGTTCTCCTCCAGGTACCGCCGGCGCTTGGTGCCGGGAATGGGTACGACGTCGTCCCCCTGGGCCAGCAGCCAGGCGAGCGCCGCCTGGGCGGGTGTGCAGCCGAGCCGCGCGGCGACGTCCCCGACGGCGCGGACGAGCGCCAGGTTGCGGTCGATGTTGTCGTCGGCGAAGCGCGGCCAGCGCCGCCGGTTGTCCTGCGGGCCCAGGTCCTCGCGGGAGGCGAGCGCCCCCGTGAGCATGCCGCGCCCCAGCGGGGAGTAGGCCACGACGGCGATCCCCAGCTCGCGGCAGGTGGCGAGCAGCTCGTCCTCCACCACGCTCCGGGTGAAGAGCGAGTACTCCACCTGCACCGCGCTGACGGGGTGGACGGCGTGCGCCCTGCGGAGTGTGGCGGTGCTGACCTCGCTGAGTCCGATGTGGCGTACCAGTCCCTCGTCCACCAGCCGGGACATGGCGCCCACCGTCTCCTCGACGGGCGTCGCGGGGTTCCTGCGGTGTGCGTAGTAGAGGTCGATGTGGTCGACGCCCAGACGGCGCAGCGAGGCGCGGCAGGCGACCGGGACGTAGGCGGCGGAGGTGTCGACGTCGCCGACCCGCCCGGTGGCCGCGTCGTGCCTCAGGCCGAACTTGGTGGCCACCACCATGCGGTCCCGGTCGCCGGGGTGCCGGCGCAGCCAGCGGCCCACCAGCTCCTCGTTGAGTCCCTGCCCGTAGGCGTCCGCGGTGTCGAGGAGGGTGACGCCCAGTTCCAGGGCGCGGTCCAGGGTGTGCTGGGACTCCTCCTCGTCGGGGACGCCGTAGGCGACCGACATGCCCATGCAGCCCAGGCCGATCGCCGACACCTCGGGCCCCTGGGCACCGAGTTCGCGGTACTTCACTGCGTGGTCCTTTCAGCAGACGGAAGGGCGGTGTACGCCCGGGCGACTTTCAGCAGCCACGCCACCTCGTCGGCGTAGCCCCCGCCGCCGGTCGCGTCCGGCCGCAGTGGCACGGGCTCCCCGCCCGGCTGCTGCCGGTCCCGCTTCGCGCGCAGGGCCGCCGCCAGCGACGTCGCCTGCACGCGCGCGTGGAGTCTGTCGCCCGACAGGCCGGCCTCGTGGCCCGACCGCTCGGCGGCGGCGACGACGTCCGGGTCCGTGTACGGCCGCAGCGCGAGCAGGCCGTCCTGTATCTCGATGACCCGGCGGTAGAGCCGGTAGTTGATGTCGCCCGGCAGGAGATGGGTGAGGCGGTTGTCCGACTGGGGGTTGAGGGCGATGTCGGGGATCGCCGTGGACAGCGCGTGCCACAGCGGGTGCAGCCGCTGGTAGGTGACGAAGTTGCGGGCCAGACGCCGTGCGTCGGACACCCGGGGGCCCCACGACGGCATGGTCAGGCCCGCCACCAGGAAGAAGATCCCCGTGCCGTTGGCGACCGGCGTCAGCAGCTCCCACTCCAGCGGGTCCAGCCCGAGCTGCACCGTGACCACGGAGAGCGCGCGGTTCAGGCAGTAGACGAGGCAGGCGCTCGCGCCGATCGCCGTGGTGTGCAGCCCCCTGCGCAGCCACTGCCGCCCGGCCACCCGCCCGTACCGGCCGCACAGACGGATGATCTCGATCATCCCGGAGCCGAAGGCGCTGACGTACAGGAGCAGATAGGCGGCCACGACCGGACGGTGGGCGTTCTGCAGGAGGTAGTGGGCGCTGCGCTGCTGCACCCCGCTCTTCGCCGCGATCCACAGGCTGAACATGACGACCGCCACCACGGCCGCCGCCCCCAGCCGTGCGAGGGCGCGCCGGCGGGCCTCCTCGCGGGGGTACACCCAGTAGACGATCGCGGTGAGGAAGGCGGCGCTGGACGCCACCCCGCCGAAGAGGTGGATGCCCAGCGCCCCGAGGTCGCGCACGCCCAGGGCGTCGTCGACCTTCCGCGCGACGAGCGGCGTGGAGAGCGTGAAGGAGACGCCCTTGCAGGAGAAGGCGACGAGCAGTGCCCTCAGCGCCGGATCGTCCCGCTGGTGCCGCACGTCGCGCAGCTTGTAGAGGAAGGCCAGCGCGCACAGGGCCGCGCATGCCGGGAACACCACGGCCTTCACGTCGTGCATGGGACCTCCTGCCGTCGCCGCCGGCCCGGGACGTGGGCGCGGCGGTGCGCGCGGGCCCGGAACGGGACGCCGTCTACGACGTCGAGCTCGGCGAGGGCCTGGCCTTCGCCGACGAGGCGGTGCGGCGCGCCGGCCCGGGCCGGGACCGGAAGGTCAGCCGGGATTGAGGGAGTGGTCGATGCGCGCGACGGTCTCGGCGTCGACGGACGGCACGTCCCAGCGGCACTCCACCGGGGGGCGCGTGACCCGCTCGAGGATGAGGGAGGCGACGATCTCGGCCTCCTGCTCCTCCTCGGTGGAGTAGCTCGTGCGCCCGAGCACCTCGCGGACGAGCCTCGGGTCCAGGTTGGGCAGCAGCCGGCCGATCCCGGTCGGGTCGGGCCCGGTGGAGTCGGAGTGGCGGCACAGCATGTGTGCGAGCTCGTGGGCGATGATGTGGTCGCGGTGCAGCCGGCTGGTGTTCGCCTCGACGATGATGATGTCGGCGACGTCCGTGGCGAGCCACATGCCGCACGGGGTCTCGGCTCCCAGGGGGAGCGGCACGAGCTGGATCGGACGGCCGCGGTCCGTGCTGAGCCGGTCCGTGAGCGTGGCGATGCTGCACCCGTCGGGCAGGTCCAGACGGGCCAGGATCGCTTCGGAAGCCCGGCGCAGGCGCTTGAGGTCTCCTTTACGGACCTGCTGCCGCGCCCGGGAGACGGTGGCCACGGCTGAAGGCTACCCTTTGCCCGCCACAGGCGTCCCGGCCCTTCGCAAGAGAGCGTGTTCCGTGTGGACGCGCGGACTCCGCGACATGTCATTCTCCCTGACGCACCGTTCCACTACCACTGTCCTGTGCAACTGCCTCGCTGTCGGCGATGGTAGCTCTCAAGGCCGACAACGCCTCGGTGAGGGTGGCTGAAATCGTTCGACGGGGGAACGCCTGTCTTGTTTTGGTGGTTCGGCGTCGCTCGCGCACCGGGGCACATGGGACGATGCCACCCGATACGTACGTCAGGCGTGTCATTCAGCCTAACCGGTGCGT
This sequence comes from Streptomyces cinnamoneus, assembly GCF_002939475.1. Lineage (NCBI taxonomy): Bacteria > Bacillati > Actinomycetota > Actinomycetes > Kitasatosporales > Streptomycetaceae > Streptomyces > Streptomyces cinnamoneus. The sequence continues at coordinate 5,475,048 of NZ_PKFQ01000001.1, forward strand.
GTTCCTCCCTAGAATCGCGGGATGTACATAGCCAGCACGTTCCCCGGAGGGGTGATCCGGTGAACCGGTCCGAGGCCACCGACGAGCAGTGGGAGGGACTGGCCGAGGTCGTCCCGCTGAGAGGTCACCAGGCATGGCCGTCCTGGCCCGACCACCGGGCCCTGCCCGAGGAGGAGCCCGAGCGGGACCGCCGGCGGCTCGTCGTGCTCCGCGTCCAGGTCTTCGCGGACGCGCGCGAGGTCGCCGAGCACCTGATCGCCCGCGTTCCGGTGCTGCTGGACCTCACCAGCGCCGACATCGACGTCGCCAAGCGGATCCTGGACTTCTCCAGCGGCGTCGTCTTCGGCCTGAGCAGCGCCATGCACCGGGTCGACACCAATGTCTTTCTGCTCGCTCCCGAAGGGACGGAGGTGGGTTCGGGGTACCCCGATCGTAGGAAGAATGATCAGCTGAAACGGTTTGGCTGAGAGGCCCCGCATACGGTCCGGGCATGGACGCCGCCCGCCAGCCTCAGCGCCCCGCCGTGACCGAACTGCGGCTCTCCGCCTTCAAGTCGCACCGCAACGCCGTCTATCCGCTCGCGCCCCTGACCCTGTTCCGGGGCGCGAGCGGCAGCGGCAAGTCCAGCGCGCTGGAGGCGTACGGGGCGCTCGCCCGGCTCGCCGGCGGCGACCGCCTCGACGAGGCCCTCGCCCCCGTGGCCGGCGGGGCCCTGGCGTGCGTACCCCAGTCGGCCAGGCCCGACGCCCAGGGGCGGCGCGGCTTCAGGATCGGCTGCACCGTGGAGGGGCCGGTGGGCCCGGTCCGGCTGGACGTGGCCGTGCAGGCCGAGCCGGAGCTGCGGGTGGTCGGCGAGCGGCTGAGCGCCTCCGGGCGCGTCCTGTTGTCCACGGCGCTGCGGGACCCGGGCCTGCGCAAGGTCGAGGCCGCCTGGCACACCGCGGGCTCCGTGCCCGTCACCCGCGCCCCGCTGCCCGACGACCGGCTCGGCACCGCGCTGCTCCCGCTGCGCGTCGCCGGCAAGACCGCCGGACAGCGGATGGTGCTCGACGCGGCCGAGCAGACCGTGGTCGCGTTGCGCTCCGTCTTCCCCTGCGACCCGCGCCCCGAACTGATGCGCACGCCCGTCGCCGCGCGCGACGGGCTGCTGCGCGGCGCCTGTGACAACGTTGCCGCGGTGCTCGGCCGGACCCGCAACGAGTGCGTCACCCGGCACGCGGCCCTGGTCGCGGCCGCGGGGGCCGGCTGCCGGGGGCAGGTCGAGGGGCTGGGCGTGGAGGGCCTGACGGGCGGTCTCGTACGGGCCGTGCTGGCCCGCGGCCCGGGCGCGGACACGCCCTTGGAGCGGCTGGGGGACGGGGAGTTGCGCTATCTGGCCCTGTGCCTGGTCCTGCTGACCGGACCGGGCGTGCTGGAGGTGGATCCGGCCGCCGAGGTGCTGCCCGCGCGCCAGGTGCTGACCGTGCTGGCCGACGGCTTCGACCGGTGCCTCGACGGCCGCCAGGCGCGGGAGCTGCTGGGACTGGCGGCGCGGATGTGCGAGCGGGGACACATCAGGCTGGTGGGGTCGGTGCGGGGGGTGGTGGCAGAGGTGGCCGAGGAGGTGATGGGCGCCTCGATGGTAGACCTGGAGGTGTGACGGAAGACCAGGCAGAAGACCGGACGGAGCAGGCAGCGCCCTCGGGGGCCCCGGGACGCGGCGATGGCGTGGGGGGAGGCGGCGCCCTTGAGCTCGGCGCGTTGCAGCGCCGTCTCGCGGCGTTCGCGGCGGCGCGAGAGTGGCAGCCGTTCCACACGCCCAAGAACCTCGCGGCGGCGCTCAGCGTCGAGGCCTCCGAACTGGTGGAGATCTTCCAGTGGCTGACGCCCGAGGAGTCGGCGCGGGTGATGGACAGTCCCGGGACGGCGGGGCGGGTCCAGGACGAGGTCGCGGACGTCCTGGCGTATCTGCTCCAGTTCTGCGACGTGCTGGGGATCGACGTGCTGGCGGCGCTGTCGACGAAGATCGACCGCAACGAGCGGCGCTTTCCGGTACCGGGGGAGCGGGGCGGTGGGGCCCCGGACGAGGGCGATTGTCACTCTCCGGAGTGATGGGGTTGTCCACACCGCATTTGGTATCCACAGATTTCTGAATTCCCCTGGCTTTTCCGGCGGTTAGTCATCACTCTGGGTAGTGAGAGCGGGCGGACGGAAAATATGGGGGATCGGTCATGGACGCGGCGCGGCTGATCGAGGTCACACGGCACGCCCTGGCGCGGGCCGGGGCGGTGGAGGACATCGTCGTTGAGGCATGGCAGGCACAGGCGCTGGCGGAGGCGGTCGGGAGTCATCTCGCGGCGCACGGGCCCTTTGAAGTGCGGGCGGCGGCCCGGGGCCTGAGCGAGGCGGGCGGCAGGGCCTCCGGCGCGCTGTGCCGGATCGCCCTGCGCGCCGGAGGCTTACGGGCGGCGCAGCTGGGTGAAGTGCGCGACCCGTGGAGTGCGTTGACGGACCTCGGCGACCTCCTCGGGGAGGTGGGCATAGCCCTGGTGGGCGTCGCCTGCGCGTGCGAGGAGGACGCCGTCTACTGGCAGTGCATCGAGGCGATCGACGCCGCCGACGAGACGAGCGACCGGATCAGCGGACTGCTGAGACGGCTCACCCTGCGGGAGCGGGGAGGTGCGGCGTGAGGTGCCGCCGCGAGCGGGGGTGTGCGTCAGGCGTGGTCCTCGTCGCCCTGCGACGCGAGTCGCTCGGCGGTCGCCTGGGCCGACGACTGAAGGTCGGCGTCGAGCCGGGTCAGATCGGCGTTGAGCGCTGCCATCAGTTCCTCCATCTGTTGCAGCAGGCCCTTGGGCGCGCCCTGTTGCCCGGGGGCGGCGGCCTGGGTGGGCACCGCCTCGTCGGGCGCGGCTTCCTGGGTCATCGTGGCCTCCTCGGCCCTCGCCCTCCCGGAGCGGGCGGGCGGTGTTGCGGTCGTCGCCACCGGCAGCGGACACCGGTGCGCGGGCCGGGCGGTCCGGCTCCGCCCGAGCCAACGACCACCGGGCGCGCCGGACACTGGCCCGTACTCCGTAGGCCGGCGGCGGGCCGGGAATTTCACCCTGCCGGGCCGATTCGGGCGGCGCGGTCCGTGATCGGTTGACGGGTGCTCGAAAAGTGCAGGATGGAGGGGACCGCAAACAGAGGAGCCACCGCCATGTCCGCCCCCACCGCACCGCTGGCCACCGCGCTCGCCCGAGGACCCCTGGCCCTGGACGGGGGACTGTCCAACCAGCTGGCGGCCCAGGGGTGCGACCTGTCCGACGAGCTGTGGTCGGCCCGGCTGCTCGCCGACGACCCGCGCCAGATCGAAGCGGCCCACACCGCGTACGCCCGGGCCGGGGCGCAGGTGCTCATCACCTCCAGCTACCAGGCCACCTTCGAGGGGTTCGCCCGCCGTGGCCTGGGCTGGGAGGAGGCCGCCGTCCTGCTGCGGCGCAGCGTGACCCTGGCCCGGCGGGCGGCGGGGCGGGTGGAGCAGCAGGTGTGGGTCGCCGCGTCCGTGGGGCCGTACGGAGCCATGCTCGCCGACGGCAGCGAGTACCGCGGGCGGTACGGGCTCTCCGTGGCCGAGCTGGAGCGCTTCCACCGGCCCCGCGTGGAGACGCTGGCCGAGGCCGGCCCCGACGTCCTCGCGCTGGAGACGGTGCCCGACGCGGACGAGGCGGAGGCGTTGCTGAGGGCGGTGCGCGGGTGCGGGGTACCCGTGTGGCTGTCCTACAGCGTGGCGGGGGAGCACACCCGTGCCGGGCAGCCGCTGGCGGAGGCGTTCGCGCTCGCCGCCGGCGACGAGCAGGTGGTGGCGGTCGGGGTCAACTGCTGTGAGCCGGGCGATGTGGAGCGGGCGGTGGAGACGGCCGCGCGGGTCACCGGGAAACCGGTGGTGGCCTATCCGAACAGTGGGGAGGGCTGGGACGCCCGGGAGCGGCGGTGGCGGGGGCTGCCCACCTTCGACCCCGCCCGGGTGGGCCGGTGGACGGCGGCCGGGGCCCGGCTGGTCGGCGGATGCTGCCGGGTCGGCCCGGACCGGATCGCGGAACTGGCCCAGGTGCTGAAAAACCCATAGGAACGGGGCCATAAGGGGGGAGATACTGTGCCGTGTGTTTCTGACGATCAGTACGACCGGCACTCCGGAGAATCCGGCGACCGACCTCGGGTTCCTGCTGCACAAGCACCCCGAGAAGGCGCAGCGGTTCTCCACCTCCCACGGCACCGCGCACGTCCTCTACCCCGAGGCGGGCGTGGAGCGCTGCACGGCGGCGCTGCTGCTGGAGGTCGATCCGGTGGCACTCGTGCGGCGCGGCAAGGGCAAGGAGCGCGGCGGCCCGGCCGACCCGACGCTGGCCCAGTACGTCAACGACCGCCCCTACGCGGCGTCCTCGCTGCTGGCCGTGGCGCTCGGCAGCGTGTTCTCCAGCGCCGTCAAGGGGCAGTGCGCGGCCCGGCCGGAGCTGCCCGGGCGGGCCCGGCCCCTGCGCGTCGAGGTGCCCGCACTGCCCGCGCGCGGTGGCGCCGCCCTGATCGCACGGCTCTTCGAGCCGCTGGGCTGGACGGTGACGGCCCGGCCGGTCGCCCTGGACGAGCGGTTCCCCGAGTGGGGCGAGTCCCGGTACGTGTCGCTGGTGCTGGAGGGCGAGCTGCGGCTCGCGGACGCGCTGCGACACCTCTACGTCCTGCTGCCCGTCCTGGACGACGCCAAGCACTACTGGGTGGCGCCCGACGAAGTGGAGAAGCTGCTGCGCTCCGGCGAGGGCTGGCTGGAGGACCACCCCGAGCAGCGGCTCATCACCAGCCGCTACCTGTCCCGTCGCTGGTCCCTCACCCGCGACGCCCTGGAGCGCCTCGCCCTCGCCCGGCTCGCCGAGGCCGACGACAGCCGGGCCGAGGAGCTGGACAACGCGGTCGACGAGAAGGACGACACCGAGGAGCGGCCCCAGCCGCTGGCCGTGCGGCGCCGCGAGGCCGTCGTCGCCGCGCTGCGCGCGTCCGGCGCGGCCCGGGTGCTGGACCTGGGCTGCGGGCAGGGCCAGCTGGTCGGCGCGCTGCTCCAGGACACGCGGTTCACCGAGATAGTCGGCGTCGACGTGTCGGTGCGGGCGCTGAAGGAGGCCGCGCGCCGGCTGCGCCTGGACCGGATGACCGAACGGCAGTCGGCCCGGGTGACCCTCCTGCAGGGCTCCCTCGCCTACACCGACCGCCGGCTGGCGGGCTATGACGCGGCCGTGCTCAGCGAGGTCGTCGAGCACCTCGACCTGTCGAGGCTGCCCGCCCTGGAGTACGCCGTGTTCGGGGCGGCCCGGCCGGGGACGGTCGTCGTGACGACGCCCAACGCCGAGTACAACATCCGCTGGGAGACCCTCCCCGCCGGGCACGTACGCCACGCCGACCACCGCTTCGAGTGGACCCGGGAGGAGTTCCGCGCCTGGGCCGACCGGGTCGCCGGGCGGCACGGCTACGCCGTCGAGTTCACACCGGTCGGCGCCGACGACCCCGAGGTGGGGCCGCCCACGCAGATGGCCGTCTTCCGCAGGAACGACACCGGGAACGCCCCCCAGGGCACCGACGGCGAACGCGGCACCGACGAGACCGCGAAGGAGGAGGAGACCGCATGAGCAGCGCACCCACCACACCGGCCGAGCCCATCCGGCTGGGCGTGCCCGACCTGTCCCTCGTGGTCCTCGTCGGCTCCACGGGCTCCGGCAAGTCCACCTTCGCCGCGCGCCACTTCCTGCCGACCGAGACGATCTCCTCCGACTTCTGCCGCGGTCTCGTGAGCGACGACGCGAACGACCAGAGCGCCAGCAAGGACGCCTTCGACGTCCTGTACTACATCCTCGGCAAGAGGCTCGCGGCCGGCCGGCTCACCGTCGTCGACGCGACCAACGTCGAGCCCGAGGCCCGCAAGCAGCTCGTCCGCGTCGCCCGGGAGCACGACGTCCTGCCCGTCGCGATCGTCCTCGACGTCCCCGAGGACGTGTGCGCCCGGCGCAACGCCACCCGGCCCGACCGGGCCGCGCTGCCCCGCCGCGTCATCCAGCGCCACCAGCGCGAACTGCGCCGCTCCCTGGGGCACCTGGAGCGCGAGGGCTTCCGCAGGACGCACGTCCTGCGCGGCGTGGCGCAGGTGGAGTCGGCCGAGGTCGTCCGCGAGCGCAGGTTCAACGACCTGCGGCACCTGAGCGGCCCGTTCGACATCGTCGGCGACGTCCACGGCTGCCGCTCCGAGCTGGAGAGCCTGCTGACCCGCCTGGGCTACGCCCTCGTCCGCGACGAGGCCGGCCGCCCGGTGGACGCCACCCACCCCGAGGGGCGCACCGCCGTGTTCGTGGGCGACCTCGTCGACCGCGGCCCGGACAGCCCCGGCGTGCTGCGGCTCGTCATGGGCATGGTGGCCGCCGGGCACGCCCTGTGCGTCCCCGGCAACCACGAGAACAAGCTCGGCCGCTTCCTGAGCGGCCGCCAGGTCAAGGCCACCCACGGCCTGGCGGAGACGATCGAGCAGCTGGAGCGGGAGGCCGGGCGGGATCCCGCGTTCCGCGAGCGGGTCCGGGACTTCGTCGCCTCGCTGGTCAGCCACTACGTGCTCGACGGCGGGCGGCTGGTGGTGTGTCATGCCGGGCTGCCCGAGAAGTACCACGGCCGCACCTCCGGCCGGGTCCGCTCGCACGCCCTGTACGGGGACACCACGGGGGAGACCGACGAGTTCGGCCTGCCCGTGCGCTACCCCTGGGCGGAGGACTACCGCGGCCGTGCCGCCGTCGTCTACGGCCACACCCCGACCCGGTCGGCCACCTGGCTCAACAACACCATCTGCCTCGACACCGGCGCTGTCTTCGGCGGCAAGCTGACCGCGCTGCGCTGGCCCGAGCGGGAGCTGGTGGACGTGCCGGCCGAGCAGGTCTGGTACGAGCCGGCGCGGCCGCTGGTGACCGAGGCGCCCGGTGGTGCGGACGGCCGGCCGCTCGACCTCGCCGACGTCACCGGCCGCCGCGTCGTGGAGACCCGGCACCTGGGCCGCGTCGCCGTCCGCGAGGAGAACGCCGCCGCGGCCCTGGAGGTCATGAGCCGCTTCGCCGTCGACCCCCGCCAGGTGGTCTACCTCCCGCCGACCATGGCGCCCTGCGCCACCTCCAAGGAGGAGGGCTATCTGGAGCACCCCGCGGAGGCGTTCGCCGCCTACCGCGAGGCGGGCGTGCGCCAGGTGGTCTGCGAGGAGAAGCACATGGGCTCCCGCGCGGTGGTCCTCGTCTGCCGCGACGCGGACGTGGCCGCCGAGCGCTTCGGCACGGCCGACGGCGTGCCCGGCACGGTGTACACCCGCACCGGCCGGCCGTTCTTCGACGCCCCCGAGACGGCCCGGCGGCTGCTTGAGCGGCTCGCCGCCCGCGTGGACGCCGCCGGCCTGTGGGAGCGGCTGGAGACCGACTGGCTGCTGCTGGACGCCGAGCTGATGCCCTGGTCGCTGAAGGCCACCGGCCTGCTGCGCGACCAGTACGCGGCCGTCGGCGCGGCCTCCCGCGTGGTCTTCCCGCACGCCCTGGCGGCGCTGGAGTCGGCGGCCGCGCGCGGCGTGGACGTCGCCGGGCTGCTCGACCGTCAGCGCGAGCGGGCCGGGGACGCGGCGGCGTTCACCGAGGCGTACGGGCGGTACTGCTGGCCGGCCGGCGGTGGGGAGGGCGGCCTGGACGGCGTCCGGCTCGCGCCGTTCCAGATCCTGGCCGCCGAGGCCCGCAGCCTCGCCACCCTGCCGCACGACGAACAGCTCGCCCTCATCGACCGGCTCGTCGATCAGGACGCCGCCGGGGACGGACCGGGGGAGGCCGGCGGTCTGCTGGTCCGTACGCGGCGGCTGTTCGTCGACACCGAGGACGAGACGTCGGTGGCCGCCGGCACCCGGTGGTGGCTGGACCTCACGGCCGCCGGCGGCGAGGGCATGGTCGTCAAGCCGCTCCAGGCCGCCGCGCGCGGTGCCGACGGCAGGCTCCTCCAGCCCGGCGTCAAGTGCCGCGGCCGCGAGTACCTGCGCGTCGTCTACGGCCCGGAGTACACCCGGCCCGCCAACCTGGACCGGCTGCGCATACGCCACCTCGGCCACAAGCGCTCGCTCGCCCTCCGCGAGTACGCCCTGGGTCTGGAGGCCCTGGACCGGCTGGCGGCCGGCGAGCCGCTCTGGCGGGTGCACGAGGCGGTCTTCGCGGTCCTCGCCCTGGAATCGGAGCCCGTGGATCCGCGCCTGTAGCGGTTCTGGGCCCCGGCCGGCCCCCGGCACGCGGTGGCACCAAGTGCCTCGCGTGCCGAGTGATCACGGCTGGTTCAGGTGAGGATGGGGGGATGGGATTCCATGTCGATTCCGAGGCCGGGCGGCTGCGCCGCGTCATCCTTCACCGCCCCGACCTGGAGCTGAAGCGGCTCACGCCGTCCAACAAGACCGCCTTGCTCTTCGACGACGTGCTCTGGGTGCGCCGCGCCCGCGCCGAGCACGACGGCTTCGCCGACGTGCTGCGCGAGCGCGGCGTCGAGGTGCACCTCTTCCAGGACCTGCTGGAGGAGAGCCTGCGCGTCCCGGCCGCGCGGGCGCTCGTCCTGGACCGGGTGTTCTCGGAGAAGGAGTACGGACCGCTCGCCACCGACCACCTACGGGCCGCCTTCGACGCGATGCCCCCCTCCGAGCTGGGCAGCTGGCTGGTCGGCGGGATGACCAAGCGGGAGTTCCTGGAGCGGCACCCCGAACCGGTCTCCGTCCGCTTCCACGCCATGGACCTGGACGACTTCCTGCTCAACCCGTTGCCCAACCACCTCTTCACCCGCGACACCTCGGCCTGGATCTACGACGGCGTGTCCATCAACGCCATGCGCTGGCCGGCCCGTTGGCACGAGACCGTGCACTACGAGGCCGTCTACCGCCACCACCCCCTCTTCGCGGCGGGCGGCTTCCACGTCTGGTGCGAGGGGCAGTCGGCCTACCCGTCCACCATCGAGGGCGGCGACGTCCTGGTCATCGGCGAGGGCGCGGTGCTCATAGGGATGAGCGAGCGGACCACTCCGCAGGCCGTGGAGATGCTGGCCCGCGGCATGTTCGCGGCCGGGTCGGCGCGCACGATCGTGGCGCTGGACATGCCCAAGCGAAGGGCGTTCATGCATCTGGACACCGTGATGACGATGGTGGACGGCGACACCTTCACGCAGTACGCGGGCCTGGGCATGCTCCGCTCGTACACGATCGAGCCGGGGACCACCGAGGGGGAGCTGAAGGTCACCGACCACCCGCCGGAGCACATGCACCGCGCGATCGCCGCCGCCCTGGGGCTCGACTCCATCCGGGTGCTCACCGCCCGGCAGGACGTCCACGCGGCGGAGCGCGAGCAGTGGGACGACGGCTGCAACGTGCTGGCCATAGAGCCGGGTGTGGTGGTGGCCTACGAGCGCAACGCCACGACCAACACGTTCCTGCGCAAGCACGGCATCGAGGTCATCACCATCCCCGGCAGCGAGCTGGGGCGCGGCCGGGGCGGGCCGCGCTGCATGAGCTGTCCGGTCGAGCGGGACCCCGTACCGGGACTGTGACCGACGTCTCTGCATATAGATGCGAGGTTGCGTATAGAATTTCAGCCTTATCGTGCAGTGTCGGTGAGCGCGTTCTCCATGATCCGTGCCACCGGCGTCTTCCTTGTTCACGACCCTGACCCAGGACCGAGGAGCCCCACCCCATGGCGACAGACCTCAAAGGCCGCCACTTCCTCAAGGAGGCGGACTTCACCGCCGAGGAGTTCCACAGCCTGATCGAGCTGGCGGCGGAGCTCAAGGCCGCCAAGCAGGCGGGCACGGAGCAGCCCCGGCTGGCGGGGCGCAACATCGCGCTGGTCTTCGAGAAGAGCTCCACGCGCACCCGCTGTGCCTTCGAGGTCGCCGCCGCGGACCAGGGGGCCCGTACGACCTATCTCGACCCGGTGGGCTCACAGATCGGTCACAAGGAGTCGGTCAAGGACACCGCCCGCGTCCTCGGCCGGATGTTCGACGCCATTCAGTACCGGGGCCACGGTCAGCACGTCGTGGAGGAGCTGGCCGTCCACGCCGGTGTGCCGGTCTTCAACGGGCTGACCGACGAATGGCACCCCACCCAGATGCTCGCCGACGTGCTCACCATGACCGAGCACACCGCCAAGCCCCTGGAGCACGTCGCCCTCGCCTACCTCGGCGACGCCCGGTACAACATGGGCAACTCCTACCTCATCACCGGCGCCCTCCTCGGCCTGGACATCCGCATCGTCGCGCCGGAGGAACTCTGGCCGGCCCCCGAGGTCGTGGCCCGGGCCCGGCAGATGGCGGAGGCCAGTGGCGCGCGGATCACGCTCACGGACAGCGTCACCGACGGCGTGGACGGCGCGGACTTCATCGCCACCGACGTGTGGGTCTCGATGGGCGAGCCCAAGGAGGTCTGGGACGCCCGGATCGCCCTGCTGTCCCCCTACGCCGTGACCATGGACGTGCTGCGGGCGACGGGCAACCCCGCCGTGAAGTTCCTGCACTGCCTGCCCGCCTTCCACGACCTGGGCACCACGGTCGCCCGGGAGATCTACGAGCGGCACGGGCTGACCTCCCTGGAAGTGACCGACGAGGTCTTCGAGTCCGTGCACTCGGTCGTCTTCGAGGAGGCCGAGAACCGGCTGCACACCATCAAGGCCGTGCTGGTGGCGACGCTCGCCGGCTGACCCCCCAGCGCGGGTGCGCGCCCGGCGGACGGAGGGCCCACGGCCCCTCCGGGCCGGTCGCGCACCCTCCAGGCCTATCGCGTACTCGTGACGACGGTCACAAGACGGTGATAACTTCACCGGGCAGGCACCAGCCCCCCGGCTGAAGGAGGCCGTGCTCCATGAGCCCGTTCACCGGCTCCGCGTCCCGCACCGAGGAATGGCGGCACCTGCGCCTGACCCTCGACTCCGGGGTCGCCACCGTCACCCTCGCCCGCCCGGACAAGCTCAACGCCCTCACCTTCGGCGCCTACGCCGACCTGCGCGACCTCCTGCCCGAACTGGCCCGCGACGGCTCCGTACGGGCCCTGGTGCTCGGCGGCGACGGACGCGGCTTCTGCTCGGGCGGCGACGTCGACGAGATCATCGGGGCGACCCTCGCCATGGACACCGACCGTCTCCTCGACTTCAACCGCATGACCGGACAGGTCGTCCGCGCCCTGCGCGAATGCCCCTTCCCCGTGGTCGCCGCCCTGCACGGGGCCGCCGCCGGCGCCGGCGCCGTCCTCGCCCTCGCCGCCGACTTCCGCGTGGCCGACCCGACCGCCCGCTTCTCCTTCCTCTTCACCAAGGTCGGGCTCTCCGGCGGCGACATGGGCGCCGCCTACCTCCTGCCCCGCGTCGTCGGCCTCGGTCACGCCACCCGGCTGCTCATGCTCGGCGAGCCCGTCCGCGCCCCGGAGGCCGAGCGCATCGGCCTCATCAGCGAACTGGCCGACGAGGGCCAGGCCCACACCGCCGCCCAGGCCCTCGCCCGGCGCCTGGCCACCGGACCGGCCCTCGCCCACGCCCAGACCAAGGCCCTGCTCACCGCCGAGCTCGACATGCCGCTCTCCGCCGCCATCGAACTCGACGCCGCGACCCAGGCCCTGCTGATGCACAGCGCCGACTACGCCGAATTCCACGCCGCCTTCACCGAGAAGCGGCCCCCCAAGTGGCAGGGACGATGACCGCCGCACGGGTCGCGGTCATCGGCGGCGGCCCCGGCGGCCTCTACGCCGCGGCCCTCCTCAAACGGCACGACCGGCGGCGGGACGTCACCGTCTGGGAGCGCAACGCCCCCGACGACACCTTCGGGTTCGGCGTCGTCCTCTCCGACGAGACGCTCGGCGGCCTCGAAACCGCCGACCCGGCCGTGTCCGCCGCCATCGGCGAGGAGGCGGTCCGCTGGGACGACATCGAGGTCGTCCACCGGGGCAGCAGGCTCGTCTCCGGCGGCCACGCCTTCGCCGCCCTCGGCCGCCACCGCCTGCTGGAGTTACTGCACGAGCGCTGCCGCACCCTCGGCGTCACCCTCAGATTCCGCACCGAGGCGCCGCCCGCCGCCGAACTGGTCCGCTCGCACGACCTCGTCATCGCCGCCGACGGCGTCCACAGCCGCACCCGCCGCAGCCACCGCGACGTCTTCCGCCCCACCCTCACCCCCCACCGCTGCCGCTACATATGGCTCGCCGCCGGCTTCGCGCTCGACGCCTTCCGGTTCGAGATCGCCGAGACCGAACACGGCATCATGCAGCTGCACGCCTACCCCTTCTCCCCACGGGCGAGCACCGTCATCGTCGAAATGCGCGAGGAGGTCTGGCGGCGCGCCGGGCTCGACCGCTGCGACGAGGAGGAAACCCTCCGGAGCTGCGGAAAGCACTTCTCCGGCCTCCTCGACGGCCGCCCCCTGCGCACCAACCGCTCGGCGTGGACCGTCTTTTGCACCGTCGTCAACGAGCGCTGGTCCCACGGGCGCACGGTCCTCCTCGGCGACGCCGCCCACACCGCCCACTTCTCCATCGGATCCGGCACCAAGCTGGCCGTCGAGGACGCCGTGGCCCTGGTCCGCCACCTGGACCGGACCCCGGCCGTGCCCGAGGCCCTGGCGGCCTACGAAGCCGAGCGGCGGCCCGTGGTGGAGTCCACGCAGCGGGCCGCCCGCGCCAGCCTGGAGTGGTTCGAGGACCTCGCCCACCACGTCGGCCGGCCGCCCCACCGGTTCGCCTTCGACCTGCTCACCCGCAGCCGCCGCGTCACCCACGACAACCTCCGCCTGCGCGACGCCGGCTTCGTCACCGCCGTCGAGAAGGAGGCGGGGATCCCGGCGGGCACGCCGCCGATGTTCACCCCCTTCCGGCTGCGCGGCCTGACCCTGCGCAACCGGGTCGTCGTCTCCCCGATGGACATGTACTCCGCCGTCGACGGCACACCCGGCGACTTCCACCTCGTCCACCTCGGCGCCCGCGCCCTCGGCGGCCCCGGACTCGTGATGACCGAGATGGTCTGCGTCAGCGCCCACGGCCGCATCACCCCCGCCTGCGCGGGCCTGTACGCGCCGGAGCACGAGCGGGCCTGGCGCCGCGTCACCGACTTCGTCCACCAGCAGGCCCCCGGCACGGCCATCGGCGTGCAGCTCGGCCACTCCGGCCGCAAGGGATCCACCCGCCGCATGTGGGAGGGCATCGACCAGCCGCTCCCCGAGGGCAACTGGCCGCTGGTCGCCGCCTCCGCCCTGCCCTACCGCCCCGGCGTCAGCCAGACCCCGCACGCCCTGACCCCGGGCGAACTCGCCGACCTGCGCGAACAGTTCGCCCGCTCCGCCCAAGCGGCCGCCCGCGCCGGTTTCGACCTCCTCGAACTGCACTGCGCGCACGGCTACCTGCTGTCCGGCTTCCTCTCCCCGCTCACCAACCACCGTGACGACGCCTACGGCGGCGACCTCCCGCGCCGGCTCGCCTTCCCGCTGGAGGTCTTCGACGCGGTGCGGGCCGTGTGGCCCGCCGAGCGGCCCATGACGGTCCGGATCTCCGCCACCGACTGGGCCGAGGGCGGGACGACCGCCGAGGACGCCGTCACCGTCGCCCGCGCCTTCGCGGACCACGGCGCCGACGCCGTCGACGTCTCCACCGGCCAGGTCGTGCCCGACGAGCGTCCCGCCTACGGGCGCTCGTACCAGACGCCGTTCGCCGACCGCATCCGTCAGGAGGCGGGCGTGCCGGTCATCGCCGTGGGCGCCATATCGTCCTGGGACGACGTGAACTCCCTGATCCTGGCCGGGCGCACGGACCTGTGCGCGCTGGGCCGGCCCCACCTGTACGACCCGAACTGGACGCTGCACGCGGCGGCGGAACAGGAGTACTCCGGGCCGGGCGTGCACTGGCCCGTGCAGTACCGCGCGGGCAGCCGCAAGCCGCCCACGGGACGCAAGGCGTGAGGCCCGAGGCCTCCCGGCCGCGCAGGGCGTCCGCGTCCTACGTCAGCCCCATCGTCACGAAGTGCGCCCCCGCGTCCCGCAGCCGGGCGTGCAGTGCCGCGAAGACCCGGGCCGCGCGCCCCCCGGGCCAGTCCGCGGGCAGCAGCGCGGTCGGCAGCCACGGATCCGCGTACGGCAGCCGCCGCCAGGAGTCCAGGGCGAGGAGGTAGTCGCGGTAGGCGGCCTCCGGCGGCACCGGCCTCCGGCGCGACCAGCGGCGCAGCACGGGCTCGTGGGTTTCGAGGAACGCGCGGTGCTGCCGCGCCAGGGCGTCCAGGTCCCACCACCGGGCCACGGACTCCGTGGTCGGCTCGAAGCCCAGGTGCCGGCCCCGGAACAAGTCGACGTACGTGTCCAGGCCGAGCCGTTCGAGGGTGTGCCGCGTCTCCTCGTGGACGTGCGCCGGGGCGATCCACACCCCCGGCGCCGCCGTGCCGAAGCCCAGCCGTGCCAGCCGCGAGCGCAGCAAGTGGCGCTTGTGCCGCTCCTGTTCGGGAACGGAGAAGACCGCGAGCAGCCAGCCCTGGCCCGGGCGCGTGGCAGGACGGCCGTAGATGCGCCGGTCGCCGTCGTCCAGCAGCTGCCGCGCGGCCTCCGACAGCCCGTACCCCGCCGCGCCGTCGGCCGTACGGCCCGAGACGAGCAACCCCCGCCGTTTGAGCCGGGAGACGGCCGACCGCACCGACGGCGAGTCCACGCCCACCGCCCCCAGCAGCCGGATCAGTGCCGCGATCGGCACCGGGCCGGCGGGCGTGCCCGCGGTGCCGCGCCCGTAGGCGCCGTAGAAGGTGACGATGAGGGACCGGGGAGTGTGGGGCGGTTGCTGGTCAGTCACGGGGAAACTGTAAAGGGCCCGCGCGCAACCGGAATCGTTGCAACTTACCGGTGGGGGTGCGGGGAAGGGCGTCGGGAAACTCGATCACGCGGGGGCACTTGTACGGAACGATCTCCTTTTTGGTGAACTCCCGCAGTTTCTCCGCCGTTTCCCCGGTCCGGGGCACTCCGGGACGCAGGACGACGTGGGCGACGACGATCTGGCCGCGCCGCTCGTCGGGGCGTCCGACCACGGCGGCCTCCAAGACGTCGGGGTGGCGCAGCAGGGCCTCCTCGACCTCGGGACCGGCGATGTTGCAGCCGGCCGAGACGATCATGTCGTCGGCGCGGGCGACGAAGCGGAAGTAGCCGTCGGGCTCCCGGACATAGGTGTCGCCGGTGAGGTTCCAGCCGTCGCGCACGTACTCCCTCTGGCGCTCGTCCGCCAGGTAGCGGCAGCCGGTGGGGCCGCGCACGGCCAGCAGCCCCGGGCTGCCGTCGGGCACGGGGGCTCCGTCGGCCCCCACGACGCGGGCCTCGTAGCCGGGCACGGGAAGCCCGGTCGTGCCCGGGCGGATGCGGTCGTCGGCCGCGGAGATGAAGATGTGCAGCATCTCCGTGGCCCCGATGCCGTTGATGACGCGCAGCCCGGTGGCCCGCCGCCAGTCGTGCCACAGCCGCGCCGGCAGGTGCTCGCCGGCGGAGACGCACCGGCGCAGCGACGAGGTGTCGTACGAGCCGAGCCTCGCGAGCATGGCCCGGTAGGCGGTGGGCGCGGTGAACAGGACGCTCACTCCGTGCCGTTGGACGTCGCCGAGGAGCTTGTCGGGGCCGCCCCAGTCGGTCAGCAGGGTGCTGGCACCGGCGCGGAGCGGGAAGACGACCAGACCGCCGAGGCCGAAGGTGAAACCGAGCGGCGGGCTGCCCGCGAAGACGTCGTCGGGGTGCGGCCGCAGGACCCGGGCCGAGAAGGTGTCCGCGACGGCGAGCACGTCGCGGTGGAAGTGGACGCAGCCCTTGGGGCGGCCGGTCGTTCCGGAGGTGAAGGCGATCAGCGCGACGTCGTCGGCGGCGGTGGCGACCGCCTCGTAGGAGGAAGGTTTGTCCGCCGAACGCCGCAGAAGGTCGTCGGGCGACGAGCCGCCGAACAAGGTAACGCGTAAGTGTGACACCTCTGCCGCGAAGACGTCGTCGGCCGATCGGGTGTCGACCAGGGCGTGCCGCACCCGCGCCAGCCGGCAGATGTCCGCCAGCTCCTGCGGCCGCTGCGCCGGTAGCACGGTCACGGCCACCGCGCCGGCCTTCACCACCGCGAGCCAGCAGGCCGCCAGCCAGGGCGTGGTGGGCCCCCGCAGCAGCACCCGGTTGCCGGGCACGACACCCAGGTCACGGGTCAGGGTGTGGGCGATCCGGTCGACGCGCGCCTTCAGATCGCCGTACGACCACACGCGCCCCTCGCCGTCCCGCACGGCCGGCCGGTCCGGGCCGAGCCGCGCGACGGTCGCGTCCAGCAGCGCCGCACCGCAGTTGAGCCGGTCCGGATAGCGCAGGGCGGGCCCGTCCGCGAGATCGAAGCGGAGATCGGGCCACTGGTCGGTGGGCGGGAGGTGGTCGCGGGGAAAGGTATCGGCATGGGCCGACGGCGTGAACTCCATCGCGGATGCGCCCCCTCGCGCCGAGAGCCGAGCGGAAAAGGGAGGTGAACGGGGGGTCTTGCCAGCGATATGGATCCGCTGCCAGCGTAGCGAGTCGGTGACGACAGTCAACAGAGCGCGATATCGAGCGCGGAGCCCGCGCCCGGGAAGGGTGGTGGCCCGTGACCACACCGTTCGCACTGGACCGCACACAGCACACCTGGTGCGCCGAACTGCGCGACCTCGCCGCACGACGGCTGCGTCCCCTGGCCGAGAAGGGCGAGCCCGGGCACGTCAACCGGCCGCTCGTGGCCGCCCTGGGCGAACTCGGCCTGCTGGCCCGCGCCCTGCCTGTCGAAGGGCCCGCCCGGGCCATGGACCTGTGCCTGCTGCGCCTGTCACTGGCCCAGGAGTGCACCGAGGCCGAGACCGCCCTGGCCCTCCAGGGCCTGGGCGCGCATCCGGTCGCCCGGTCCGGCACCCCCGACCAGCGCGCGCGCTGGCTGCCGGACGTCGTGGCGGGCCGCGCGGTGGCCGCCTTCGCGCTCAGCGAGCCGGGCGCCGGCTCGGACGCCGCGGCCCTGGAACTGCTCGCCGAGCCGGCCGGCCCCGGCCCGCGCGGCGGCGGAGGCTGGCGGCTCACGGGGGAGAAGTGCTGGATCTCCAACGCCCCCGAAGCCGACGTCTACACCGTCTTCGCCCGCACGGGCCAGGCCCCCGGTGCCGCCGGAGTCACCGCCTTCCTCGTCCCCGCCGACCGGCCGGGCCTCAGCGGCCGGCCCCTGGAGATGCTCAGCCCCCACCCCGTCGGCACGCTCGCCTTCGACGCCGTGCCCGTCGGCCCGGACGACGTGGTGGGCGAGGTGGGCGGCGGCTTCCGCGTCGCCATGACCACGTTGGACCTCTTCCGCCCCAGCGTCGGCGCCTTCGCCGTGGGCATGGCCCGTGCCGCTCTCGACGCGGCGCTGCTCCACGCGTCCGAGAGGCAGGCGTTCGGCGGCCCGCTCAAGGACCTCCAGGCCGTCTCCCACCAGCTCGCCGAGATGGCCACCCGCACCGAGGCCGCCGCCCTGCTCGTCCTCGCCGCGGCCTCGGCGTACGACGCGGGGGAGCCCGGCGTCGCCCGCCGCTCCGCGATGGCCAAGCTCTTCGCCACCGAGACCGCCCAGTACGTCGTCGACGCCGCCGTGCAGATCCACGGCGCCCGCGCCCTGCGCCGGGGCCACCTCCTGGAGCACCTCTACCGCGAGGTGCGCGCCCCGCGCGTCTACGAGGGGGCCAGCGAGGTGCAGCGGACCATCATCGCCAGGGAGCTGTACCGATGACCCTCCGGCGCACCAACCCGGCCGGGCTGTCCCCGCCCACCGGCTTCACCCACGCCGTCACCGCCACCGGCGGCCGGCTGGTGTTCCTCGCCGGCCAGACCGCGCTGGACGCGGACGGCACGGTCGTGGGCGACGGCCTGCCGGAGCAGTTCGAGCGGGCGCTGGCCAACCTCCTGGCCGCCCTGCGGGCCGTGGGCGGCGAGCCCCGGCACCTGGCGCGCGTGACCGTCTACGCCACGGACGTCGGGGCGTACCGCGCCCACGCGAGGGAACTGGGCGCCGTGTGGCGGCGCCTGGCGGGACGGGACTACCCCGCGATGGCCCTCGTGGGCGTCACCCGGCTCTGGGACGAGGAGGCCCTGGTGGAGCTGGACGGAACGGCCGTGCTGCCCTGACGGCGGGGCCGGTGTACGGTTCGGTACCGTTCCGTGTTCCCGTGTAGGCAAGGTGGCGTCTCGATGGCTCCTCGTCGGAATGCCGGCCCGGACGGCCTGACCTTCACCGAGCGCGCCCGGCGGGAGCAGATCGTCGAGTGCGCGATCGACCTGATCTCCACCCGGGGCTACCCGGCGACGTCGCTGGCGGCGATCGCCGAGGAGGCGGGCATCTCCAAGGCCTCGGTCCTGTACCACTTCACCTCGAAGGACAACCTGGACCGGGCGACGCTGGCCCATGTGATGGAGCGCTTCTCCGCCCACGTGACGGAGCGGGTGGAGCGGGAGTCCGACCCGGTGGCCGCCGTCGTCGCCTACGTCCGCGCGATGATCTCCTACCAGCAGGCCAACCGCCGGCACGTCCGCGTGATCACCGAGATGCTGCTCGACGACGAGGGCGGCACGCGGCTGAAGACGCCGGGCTCGCACGACACCAACGACCGCTGGCAGGGGCTGGCCCGGCTGCTGGCCGCCGGCCAGGAGGCGGGGTGCTTCCGCGCGTTCGACACGCGGACCACGGCGCTGGCCGTCGGCGGCTCGATCGACAACGTGGTCTCCTACTGGCTGGTCCACCCCGAGTTCGACCTCGACGCCGCGGCCGACGAGCTGGTGACCTTCACCTTGAACGCGATCGAGCGCCGGGACTGATCCCCGTCCGGTCCGCGCGGCCGGTCACGGTCGCGCGAAGGCGGGTGCCCGCTCGGGTCGCACGCCGACCCCGCCGAGGTAGCCCGTCAGCGTGGTGAGCAGCGGTACGCGCCCCAGCAGGCGGAACGGCAGCGGCAGCCGCCCGTGGTCGAGGACGCCGTCGAGCGCCGGGCGCAACAGCGCCTCGTGCTCGCCCCGTTGCGCCTTCTGCACCAGGGCCGCCGGCATCAGCCGCCGCTTCTGCACCCGCGCGAGGTCCTCGTCCCGGACGGTGCCGCGCCGCAGCGGCCCCGCCAGGATGCGGGCGGCCGCCACCGCGTCCTGCACCGCGAGGTTGACGCCGACGCCCCCGGTGGGGGACATGGTGTGCGCCGCGTCCCCGATGCACAGCAGTCCCGGCCGGTACCACCGCGAGAGCCGGCCCATCGTGACCTCCAGCAGCTTCACGTCGTCCCAGGAGCGGATCGCGTCCGTCACCTCGGGCCCCCAGCCGAAGAGCCCGCCTATCCGCTCGCGGAACCACTCGATCCCGTTGGCGCGCAGCTCGGCGTCCGTGCCCTTCTTGATGAGGTAGGACGTCTGGTAGTACGCGCCGCGGTCCATCGTGACCGCGAACTGCCGGCCCTCGGCCCGCATGAAGACCCGGCCGTCCTTGCCGTCGTCCTTCTGCGCCGGGACGCGGACGTTCCACACGTCCATGGGCACGTCGAAGAGGTCCTGCCGCAGCCCGGCCGCCTCGCGGACGAGGGAGTCCCGGCCGTCGCAGGCGACCGTGAGGTCCGCCGCCAGTTCCCCGGGCCCGCCGTCCTCGTCCGTGTAGCGCACTCCCGCCACCCGGCCGTCCTCGAAGCGCAGGCCCGTGACGGCGGTGCGCATCCGCAGGGTGAAGGCCGGCTCCTCGCCCGCCGCGCTCGCGAGCAGGTCGAGGAAGTCCCACTGCGGAACCATGGCGATGTATTTGTGCGGGCCGGGGATGCGCCGAAGGTCGGAGAGGGTCAGGACGGTGTCGCCGACGTGCATCCGCACCTGGTCCAGCCGGCGCGCGGGCAGCCGCGCGAACCGTTCGCCGAGGCCGAGTTCGTCCAGCAGCCGCAGCGTGGACGGGTGCACGGTGTCGCCGCGGAAGTCGCGCAGGAAGTCCTTGTGCTTCTCCAGAACGGTCACTTCGACGCCGGCCCGGGCCAGCAGCAGTCCCAGCATCATGCCCGCGGGCCCACCCCCGACCACACAGCAGGTCGTGCGCTCCATGTCGTCCTCCCCGTCGCCCCGCATGGTTGATGACCGACCGGTCAATAGTCTGACCGACCGGTCAGTGAAGTCTACGTACGGCCGCCCGGGCATGGCAACGGCCCCTCCTGCCGGGCCTGGTCGGCCGGCCGGAGGGGCCGCTGGGGTGGGTGTGGTGCGGTAGGGGAGGGTTCGCCTAGATGTCCCGGAACGTCTCGATCTGGGCCCCGATGGAGTTGAGCCGTTCGGCCAGGTCCTCGTAACCACGGTTGATCACGTAGACGTTGCGCAGCACGGACGTGCCCTCCGCCGCCATCATGGCCAGCAGGACGACGACGGCGGGCCGCAGGGCCGGCGGGCACATCATCTCGGCCGAGCGCCAGCGCGTGGGGCCCTCGACCAGGACGCGGTGCGGGTCGAGCAGCTTGACGTCCGCGCCGAGACGGTTGAGGTCCGTGAGGTAGATGGCGCGGTTGTCGTAGACCCAGTCGTGAATGAGGGTCTGGCCCTGGGCGAACGCGGCGATGGCCGCGAAGAAGGGCACGTTGTCGATGTTGAGGCCCGGGAACGGCATCGGGTGGATCTTGTCGATCGGCGCGCACAGCTTGGACGGACGCACGGTCAGGTCCAGCAGCCGGGTCCGGCCGTTGTCGGCGCGGTACTCGGCGCTGCGCTCGTGGTCGAGGCCCATCTCCTCCAGGACGGCGAGCTCGATCTCCATGAACTCCACCGGCACCCGGCGGATCGTCAGCTCGGACTCGGTGACCACGGCCGCGGCGAGCAGGCTCATGGCCTCCACCGGGTCCTCCGAGGGCGCGTAGTCCACGTCGCGGTCGATGGTGGCCACGCCGTGCACGGTCAGCGTCGTGGTGCCGACGCCCTCGACGCGCACGCCCAGTTCCTCCAGGAAGAAGCACAGGTCCTGGACCATGTAGTTGGAGCTGGCGTTGCGGATGACGGTCACGCCGTCGTGGCGGGCCGCGGCGAGCAGGGCGTTCTCGGTCACGGTGTCGCCGCGTTCGGTCAGCACGATCGCCCGGGTGGGTGCGACCGAACGGTCGACCTGGGCGTGGTACGTGCCGTCGGTGGCGGTGATCTCCAGGCCGAAGTGCCGCAGGGCCGTCATGTGGGGCTGCACGGTGCGCGTGCCGAGGTCGCAGCCGCCGGCGTACGGGATCTTGAAGTGGTCCATGCGGTGCAGCAGCGGGCCGAGGAACATGATGACGCTGCGGGTCCGGCGGGCGGCCTCGGTGTCCATGGCGGCGAGGTCCAGCTCGGCCGGCGGCACGATCTCCAGGTCGTTGCCGTCGTTGATCCAGCGGTGCCGGACGCCGATGCTGGCGAGCACCTCCAGGATCCGGTAGACCTCCTCGATCCGCGCGACCCGTCGCAGCGTGGTGCGGCCCGCGTTGAGCAGGGTGGCGCACAGCAGGGCGACGCACGCGTTCTTGCTGGTCTTGACGTCGATGGAGCCGGAGAGCCGACGGCCGCCGACGACCCGCAGATGCATCGGCCCGGCGTACCCGAGAGAGACGATCTCGCTGTCGAGCGCCTCTCCGATACGGGCGATCATATCAAGGCTGATGTTCTGATTTCCCCGCTCGATGCGGTTGACCGCGCTCTGGCTGGTTCCCAGTGCGTCCGCGAGCTGGGTCTGGGTCCAGCCACGGTGCTGGCGTGCGTCACGGATGAGCTTGCCGATGCGGCCGAGGTAGGCGTCTGTCATGAGGCGGACGGTATCTCAGATATGAGATTTCTGCCGCCCGTGCCATGCCTTCCCGCTTGTTCTACTACTATGCGAACAACTCGGAGGTGTCATGAACGTATCCACGTCTTTTGTGAAGGACCTGCGCCGGCCTCTGGTGATAGCCCTGGCCTATCTGACCGGCTTTGCTGTGTTTGTCGCCGCTTTCCTTGCACATCATGACCGCCTGCCGGATCCGATGGCCACGCACTTCTCCGGCGGCGGTCACGCCGACGGCTATACGGCGCTGGACTCGTTCCCGTACGAGGCCCTCGCCCTGCTGCTCGCCCCCGCCGCGCTGTTCGTGGCCCTCGGCTACGCCATGAGAACCGCGCGGACGAGAGCCCTGACGGCCCTGGCCTGCGGACTCGCCGGGACCCTGGGATGCGTCAGTACGAGCGTCGTCCTCGTCAACGCCCACGCGTCCACCGCCGCGGAGGCCCGGCTTCCGCTGGGCCACCTGGGGCTCGCCCTGGCCGTCGGCGCCGCGGCGGCCGGCCTGGGCCTGCTGCTCGCGGGCCGTGACACCCCCTCGGCCGCCCCGGCCCCGGCCGGGGCCGGCGCCCCCCGTCTGGACCTCGGCGACGGGGAGAGCGCGACCTGGACGAGGGTCGCCGGATCGCGACCCCTGCGCGTCGTCGGCGCGGTGAGCGGCGTCCTGGGCGTGCTCCTGGCGGCCCTCGTGGGGTGGGGCGCGGGCCTCGGCCTGCTGGCGACGACGGTCCTGTTGCTGCCGATGTCCACCGTCCGCGTCACCGTCGACCGGCACGGCCTGACCGCCTGCCTCCCCTGGCTGCCCCGGCCCCGGCTGCGCATCCCGCTCGCCCGCGTCGCCTCCGCCCAGGCCCGGCACGTCGACCCCTGGAAGGACCTAGGCGGCTGGGGCTACCGCGTCGTACCCGGCCGCAGCGGGCTGGCCCTGCGCTCGGGCGAGGCGATCGTGGTCGCCCTGACCACCGGCAGCGAGTTCGTCGTCACCGTCGACGACGCCGCCACGGCCGCGGCCCTGCTCAACGCCCTCGCCGACCGCCACCGGGCCCACGGGGGCTCCAGATGCTGATCCGTCTCGACCACGCCTCCCCGGTCCCGCTCGGCGACCAGATCGCCGCCGCCGTCCGCGGCGCCATCGCCGACGCCTCCGTCCGCACCGGCGAACGCCTCCCGGCCGCCCGCGCCCTGGCCGATTCCCTGGGCGTCAACGTCCACACCGTCCTGCGGGGCTACCAGCGCCTGCGCGAGGAGGGCCTCATCGAACTGCGCCGCGGCCGCGGCGCGGTGGTGAGCGCCGACACCACGTCCCCGGGCCGCGCCCGCCTCGTCGAGGGCGTCCGCGACCTGGTCGCGGACGCGCGGGCGCTGGGCCTGACGGACGACGAGGTGCTGGCGATGGTGCGGGTGGGACTGGGGGGCGGGTGACGGTCAGAAGCCGGAGGTGTCGAGTTCCAGCTCGAAGGGGTCGGGGAGGCGGACGGGTGCGCCGAAGGGGCGAGGGCCGTCCGACTTCGTGTAACCGAGTTCGCCCGGCTCGCTGAAGAGCGTGCAGGAACGCTGCTCACGGTCGACGAGGAGATAGAGCGGTGCACCGTACTCGGCGTAGCGGCGGCGCTTGACGATCCGGTCGGTGTCCCCGTTGGAGCCGGAGGTGACCTCGACGATGAGCAGGGTCTGGTCGGGGACGAGGGCTCCGGCATCCTTGGCCAGGCTCGCTGGGACGACGGCCAGATCGGGAATGAACCAGTTGGGAGTTCCTGGAAGGTCCAGGTCGCCGGAGCCCGAGATGCAGTCCAGTTCCACCACCCTGCGTTCGATCTGGCGGCGGACGGAATTGGCCGCGGACTCGTGATCCCAGCTCGGCGACATCATGGAGATAACCCCCTCGACGATCTGCACACGGTCTCCCTCGATGTGCCTGATCGCGTACTTCAGCGCGGATTCGGGGTCGTCCGCCGCGTACGTGTGGGGCTGTGTACTCATTGGTCCTCCCGGGACGTCGCTACGGCAGCTTGACGACTGTCCATGATTTACAGCAACCGCCGCCACTCGCCCGCCCGTTCGGCCCAACGTCCACTCGTACAGGTGAACCAACCCGCTACGCCCTCTCCCCGCCCCCGTCCCTCGTGACCGCCAGCAAAGCCATGTCGTCCGTGATGCGCCCGCCCGTGTGGTGGGCCACCTCGGTGAGGAGGGCGTCGAGCAGGGTGTCCGGGTCCGGGAAGGTGCGGCCGGACAGTCCGGCCACGGGGTCGTAGAAGACGCCGGCGCGGTCGCGCGCCTCTGTGAGGCCGTCGGTGTACAGCAGCAGGGTCGCCCCCGGCGGGAGCGGCACCGTGTCGGTCCGGTCCTCGTCGGCGCCCAGATCCGCCAGCGCCAGGGGGAGGGCGGGGACCGAGGGCTCCACCGCCCGCACCGCGCCGTCGTGCAGCAGCAGCGGCGCCGGGTGGCCGCGGTTGACCAGCCGCAGCTCGTCGCCGGACGGCGGGATCTCGGCCAGCACCGCGGTGACGAACCCCTCGGTCCGCTCCAGCCCGGCCCGCTGCTCCGCCTCCCTGCGCACGGCCCGGTCCAGCCTGGCCGCGGTCCCGGCGAGCGTGGGCTCCTCCTCGGCGGCCTCCCGGAAGGCGCCCAGCGCCACATCCACCGCCTTGACCGCCTCCATGCCCTTGCCGCGTACGTCGCCGACGACGCACCGCATCCCGTACGGGGTGTCCTGGACGCTGTACAGGTCACCGCCGATCTGCGCCTCCTTCACGGCCGACTGGTAGCGCACCGCGATCCGCAGGGACCCGATCGAGGCCGGCGGCTCGGGCAGTACGGCGCGCTGCACGGCGAGGGCGATCCGGCGCGCGGACTGCAACTGCACGTCGCTGTAGTAGATGAGGCGGTTGAGGACCACGGCGAAGGCGGAGACGGTCGCGACCGTCGCCAGCTCGCTCTGCCCGCCCGAGTCCCCGATGAACCCGAAGTGGGTGAGCAGCGCCAGGTCGGCGGCGCAGGCGCCGACGCCCGCCAGGATCGTCGCGCGCAGCGACAGCAGCGCGGCGGCCGTCATCGGCGCGGCCGTGTAGAACGCCTCGGCGCTGAAGTGAGGCGGGGTGTTGTAGTCGAGGAGGGCGCCTCCGACGAGCAGCAGGACCGGCAGCAGCCCCAGACGGCGCAGGCACCCCCACCTGGCGGCGGTGCGTCCCGCGCTCGGTGCCCTCACGTACCCGCTCCCACTCTCGCGTGCCGCGCTGTGCGCTTGTACAGGCGCTGTACACGCTCAAGCTTGCTCGGGCAGGATCGCGGCTGCCAGTCAGGGGAGCGGGGGGTGGCAGCACCCCTTATGTCGGTGGATATCGGTATCCGTCCACACCGGACGGCCCATCCGGGCATGACCGCCGGACAGCGATGTATTAGAGTTATCTCGACATCGAGATATCTGCCGAGAGGCGTACCGCTGTCGCGCCAGTAAGGCGTACCTAACTTAGGCACACCTTAGCGGATCCGCGCGGTGTCGGGGCGGCAGGATTGCCGCGTACGCGAATTCATGCATGAAGGAGACTGTCGTGTCGGCGAACAGCTTCGACGCCCGCAGCACGCTGCAGGTGGGCGACGAGTCGTACGAGATCTTCAAGCTGGACAAGGTCGAGGGCTCCGCCCGCCTGCCCTACAGCCTGAAGGTGCTGCTGGAGAACCTGCTCCGCACGGAGGACGGCGCGAACATCACCGCCGACCACATCCGCGCGCTGGGCAACTGGGACTCGCAGGCCCAGCCCAGCCAGGAGATCCAGTTCACGCCGGCCCGCGTGATCATGCAGGACTTCACCGGCGTCCCCTGCGTCGTCGACCTCGCCACCATGCGTGAGGCCGTCAAGGAGCTCGGCGGCGACCCGGCGAAGGTCAACCCGCTCTCCCCGGCCGAGCTGGTCATCGACCACTCCGTCATCGCCGACAAGTTCGGCACGAAGGAAGCCTTCGGCCAGAACGTCGAGCTGGAGTACGGCCGCAACAAGGAGCGCTACCAGTTCCTGCGCTGGGGCCAGACCGCCTTCGACGACTTCAAGGTCGTCCCCCCGGGCACCGGCATCGTCCACCAGGTGAACATCGAGCACCTGGCCCGCACGGTCATGGTCCGGGGCGGCCAGGCCTACCCCGACACCCTGGTCGGCACCGACTCGCACACCACGATGGTCAACGGCCTCGGTGTGCTGGGCTGGGGCGTCGGCGGCATCGAGGCCGAGGCCGCGATGCTCGGCCAGCCGGTCTCCATGCTCATCCCGCGCGTCGTCGGCTTCAAGCTGACCGGCGAGCTGCCCACCGGCACCACCGCCACCGACCTCGTCCTCACGATCACCGAGATGCTGCGCAAGCACGGCGTCGTCGGCAAGTTCGTCGAGTTCTACGGTGAGGGCGTGGCGGCGACGAGCCTCGCCAACCGCGCCACCATCGGCAACATGTCGCCCGAGTTCGGCTCCACCGCCGCGATCTTCCCGATCGACGGCGAGACCCTGAACTACCTCAAGCTCACCGGCCGTTCCGAGCAGCAGGTCGCGCTCGTCGAGGCGTACGCCAAGGAGCAGGGCCTCTGGCTCGACCCGGCCGCCGAGCCCGACTTCTCCGAGAAGCTCGAGCTCGACCTCTCCACGGTCGTCCCCTCCATCGCCGGCCCGAAGCGCCCGCAGGACCGCATCGTCCTGGCGAACGCCGCCGCGCAGTTCGCGCAGGACGTCCGCAACTACGTCGACGACGTCGACGAGGCGGGCAAGGAGTCCTTCCCGGCCTCCGACGCCCCGGCCATCTCCACCGGCGCCCCGTCGAAGCCGGTCACCGTGACCGCCCCCGACGGCTCGACCTACGAGATCGACCACGGCGCCGTCACCGTCGCCGCGATCACCTCCTGCACCAACACCTCGAACCCCTACGTCATGGTCGCCGCGGCGCTCGTGGCCAAGAAGGCGGTCGAGAAGGGCCTGACCCGCAAGCCGTGGGTCAAGACCACCCTCGCCCCGGGCTCCAAGGTCGTCACCGACTACTTCGACAAGGCGGGCCTGACCCCCTACCTCGACAAGGTCGGCTTCAACCTCGTCGGCTACGGCTGCACCACCTGCATCGGCAACTCCGGCCCGCTGCCGGAGGAGGTCTCCAAGGCGGTCAACGACCACGACCTCGCGGTCACGTCCGTCCTGTCGGGCAACCGCAACTTCGAGGGCCGCATCAACCCCGACGTCAAGATGAACTACCTGGCGTCCCCGCCGCTGGTCGTCGCCTACGCCCTCGCCGGCTCCATGAAGGTGGACATCACCAAGGACGCCCTGGGCGTCGACACCGACGGCAACCCGGTCTACCTCAAGGACATCTGGCCGTCCGAGGCCGAGGTCAACGACGTCGTGGCCAACGCCATCGGCGAGGACATGTTCAACAAGTCCTACCAGGACGTCTTCGCGGGCGACGCGCAGTGGCAGGCCCTGCCGATCCCCACCGGCAACACCTTCGAGTGGGACGCCGAGTCCACCTACGTCCGCAAGCCCCCGTACTTCGAGGGCATGACGATGGAGACCACCCCGGTCACCGACATCGCCGGTGCCCGCGTCCTGGCCAAGCTGGGCGACTCGGTCACCACCGACCACATCTCCCCGGCCGGTGCGATCAAGGCCGACACCCCGGCCGGCCAGTACCTCACCGAGCACGGCGTCGAGCGCCGCGACTTCAACAGCTACGGCTCCCGCCGCGGCAACCACGAGGTCATGATCCGCGGTACGTTCGCCAACATCCGCCTGCGCAACCAGATCGCGCCGGGCACCGAGGGCGGCTTCACCCGCGACTTCACGAAGGAGGACGCCCCCGTCTCCTTCATCTACGACGCCTCGCGCAACTACATCGAGCAGGGCATCCCGCTGGTCGTCCTGGCCGGCAAGGAGTACGGCTCCGGCTCGTCCCGCGACTGGGCCGCCAAGGGCACCGCGCTGCTCGGCGTCAAGGCCGTCATCGCCGAGTCCTACGAGCGCATCCACCGCTCGAACCTCATCGGCATGGGCGTCCTGCCGCTCCAGTTCCCCGAGGGCGCCTCGGCGGAGTCCCTGGGCCTGACCGGTGAGGAGTCCTTCACCTTCACCGGCGTGACCGAGCTCAACGAGGGCCGCACGCCCCGCACGGTCAAGGTCACCACCGACACCGGTGTCGAGTTCGACGCGGTCGTCCGCATCGACACCCCCGGCGAGGCGGACTACTACCGCAACGGCGGCATCATGCAGTACGTGCTGCGGAGCCTGATCCGCAAGTAAGCGGTTCCGGCACGCCAGTCGTAAGGGCCGCACCCCGTTTCGTACGGGGTGCGGCCCTTCGCGTCGTTACCGGGCGCGCGTTCACCCCGCCACTCTTCCGGGGCAACCCCCAACACGACTGGGTGATGGGGAGATTGAGGAGGTGTCGGGTAATCCTGTGCTGGTTAGGCTCCCGTCGGGACGAACGCGACGGCGTCGGCCCAGAGGGAGGGGTTGGGCGATGGGATCCGCGGTGACCTTCGGGGAACTCGGCCGGCTGAGGGGCGAGGAGCTTCCCCCGCGGATCGCGCTTTCGAGCGTGCTGCTACCGGCGGGCACCGACCAGCCGGTGTATCCGACGCTGGTGAGAACGGAACACGGCACGACCGTGGCCTACGCCTGCCAGTACCGGCAGAACCCGGGCAGTCCCGGCCTCCTCGTCGCGCTGGGGCTGGCCCCCAGCGCGCCCGGATACACCACCACGTGTGTCCCCGCGGCCATCTCCAGCCCGTGAACCACTGATTCACCGAGCACGTCCAAGGACTCGTCCCCGGCGGAAACAGGGCCGCCCGGGACGACTCGCCCCGGCCTGCCCGCGTGGCGGACCGGGTGCGGAAAACCAGGAACCAGAGAAGGGGAATGGAATGGACAACGCCATCAGCTTCGAGGAGCTCGACAACGTCGCGGGCGAGGTGCTGCCCGAGCGGACCGTCATGGGCATCGTGGCCACCCCGCTCAGCTATGCCGGCCCCGGCGACCCCGTCGGCGGCTCCGGTGCTGGCGCCGGCAGCTCCAGCAGCAGCGCCGCGACGGGCGGCGGCGTGGGGGGCGTGTTCGCGCCCCCGGCCGACCACCACGGCACCACGATGCTGGCGGCCTGCCAGGCCGTGGACCGGCAGGGCACCCCGGGTCTGCTCGGCTCGCTGGGCCTGCCGTCCACGAACCCGACCACCAGCATGACCTGCATGCCCACGGCCATCTCCAGCCACTGATCGCCTAGCGGCCCGTCGTGCGTGTCCGGGGAAGGACCGGGAGCCGTCCGGTCCTTCCCCGTCCCATGCCGGCCGTCCACCCCGACACCCTCACGGAGAGCCCCTTGTCACTGCCTTCCGTCCCGCGCACCGGCGAAGCACACGGGACCGACGGGCCCACCGTGGTGGCGGGCACGGAACTGGTCGGCGAGTTCGAGGACTCCGGCTACCGCGAGCCACCCCACCTGGTCTGCCGCCCCGACGGCCAGATCGTCCGCCTCCCCACCCTCCTCTACGCGGCGCTACGGGCCCTGGCGGCGACACCGCCCGGCGGCGGACCGCCGGTCATGGCACGGGTGGCCGAGGACCTCACCCGCGAGACGGGCCGCACCTTCACGGCCGACCACGTCGCCTTCCTCCTCGACAAGAAACTCGCCCCCCTCGGCCTGACGACCCACAGCGACGGCTCACCACCCCCGCCGACGAAGAAGACCGACCCGTTCCTCGCCTTCCGGTTCCGCCTGGCGGTCGTTCCGGAACACGTGACGTGGTTCCTGTCGGGGCTCTTCGCCTGGCTGTTCCGCCCGGTCGCGGTGGTCGCCATGCTCGGCACGTTCGTGGCCTGCGAGACGTGGCTGTGGACGACGCAGAACACCGGCGCCGCACTCCAGTCGGTGCTCTCGTCGCCCGCGAACGTCCTGCTCGTCATCCTCCTGGCCGTCGTCTCCTGCGCGTTCCACGAACTGGGCCACGGCGCGGCCTGCCGCTACGGAGGCGTACGACCCGGCGCGATGGGCTGCGGCATCTACCTGGTGTGGCCCGCGTTCTACACCGACATCACCAACTCGTACCGGCTCGGCCGCGCGGGACGCATCCGCGCCGACCTGGGCGGCGTCTACTTCAACGCGCTGTTCGTGATCGCGGCGGGGGCGCTGTACGTGGCGACGGGGTGGCAGCTGTTGCTGGTGGCGATCCTCTCCGTCCACCTCGAAATGATCCAACAGCTGCTGCCCACGCTGCGGTTCGACGGCTACTACATCGTGGCCGACCTGGTCGGCATCCCCGACCTCTTCAAATACATCGCCCCGATCCTCAAGCGCTTCGTCCTCCGCCGCCCGCAGGACGAGCAACTGCGGACGCTCAAGCGGTGGCCGCAGATCGTGGTGGCGGTGTGGGTCATGTTCCTGGTGCCCGTACTGTCCTTGCAGCTGGGCATGGTGCTCGTCAACCTGCCTGAGCTTGTCCAGGCGGACTGGCAGCGCATCACCGCGCTGCTGGCCAACGCGGGGGCCTCCGGCAACCCGACGCTCGGTGTGATTGCGGCCGTGTTCCAGAGCCTGTTGCTCGTCCTGCCCGTGGCGGGACTGGCCCTCATGCTCGCGCAGCCTGCGCGCTTCCTCGTGCGGGCAGCGGTCAGGCGGCTGCGTCGCGCTTGAGGGGTCGGACAGTCAGCGTTACGTCAACGCGTCGCCCGGGTGTGTGCCCGCCCAGACGGGGGGCTTGCGCTGTGCCCAGGGGGCGGCTCTCTCCAGTTGGCCGGCGAGGCGGAACAGGATGTCCTCGCGCCCGTACCCGGCGGCGAACTGGATGCCGATGGGCATGCCGGTGACCGGATCGGACGCCAGCGGCACCGACATGGCGGGGGTGCCGGCGACGTTGAAGGCCGCGGTGAACGGAGACCTGTGGAGCAGGTGCTCCAGCCAGCGCCGGCCGTCCGCCCCCTCCGCGCCATGGTGGTAGGTGCCTATGGCCATGGGGAGTTCGGGAAGGGTGGGTGTCAGCAGTACGTCGTGACGGTCGTAGTACGCACCGATCGCCCGGGCGACCCTGTTGCGCATATCGAGGGCCTGTACGAACTCCGCACTGCTCACCCGGCGTCCCCAGGCGTAGCTCGTCAGCGTCTCGGGCTCGACGGTCGTCTCGTTCACAGGGCGGCCGAACGCCTCGGCGAAGCCGTCGATCAATGTCACCAGGTTCGCCGTCCACAGCCGGGCGTTGGCGAGGACGAATTCCTCCCAGCTCACCCCGAGGTCCACGCTGGTGGGTTCGACCCGATGGCCCAGCGAATCCAGCAAGCGGGCGGCGGCCAAAGTGGCTTCGTGCACGGCCGGCTCCACGGCGCGTCCGTTCCAGGGGGCGGTGAGCAGTCCGATGCGCAGTCGCCCGGGGGCGCGGGTGCTCTCCTCGGCGTACGGGCGCCGGGGAGGTGCCGCGAAGTAGGGGTCACCGCTTTCGGGGCCCTGGACCAGATCGAGGAGCGTCGCGCTGTCGCGCACGGTCCGGCTGAGGGCGCCGTGCACGGCCAAGCCGTTGAAGACCTCGTCGGCGTCCGGACCCATGGAGACGCGGCCCCGGGTGGGTTTGAGCCCGAACAGCCCCGTACTGGCCGCGGGGACGCGGATCGAGCCGGCCGCGTCGGTGGCGTGTGCGATGGGGGTGATGCCGGCGGCGACGGCTGCGGCCGAGCCGCCGCTGGAGCCCCCCGGTGTCCTGGTGACGTCCCAGGGGTTGCGGGTCGGCCCGTGGAGGACCGGCTCCGTGGTGGTGCTGTAGGCGAATTCGGGGGACGCCGTCCGTCCCAGCGTCACCAGGCCGGCCCGCCTTAACCGTCGCATGAGGAAGGAGTCCGCCGTTGCCACATTGCCGGCGGCCAGGCGGCTGCCCAGTTCCACGCGTTTGCCCTTCATGGCCACGGCCAGATCCTTGATGAGGAACGGGACGCCGGCGAGCGGTGTGCTGCCCGCGCTCGGGGTGTCCTCGGCCGGCCAGCTCTCCACGACGGCGTTGATGCGGGGATTGACGGCGGCCATCGCCTCCTGGGCCGCGCAGGCGAGTTCCGCGGCGGTGACGTCGCCTCGCGCGACGAGCTCGGCCAGCCCCACGGCGTCGTACCGGGTGTATTCGTGCAGCTTCAGCATGCTCAGCCTCGCAGTCCGGTCGGTCCCGTGTGATACCGATCGGTATCGTTCGGGGTCGGTCGGTAACGTAGCATGGGCGGCGAGAGGCCGGCGACGGCGATTCGAAGTGAGGCGGAGATGGCGAGCAGCCCCCCAAGGCCCGGCCGGGACACGAGAGTGGCCCGCCTGCCCCCGCGTGAGCGCATCCTCGACGCCGCCGAGGAGCTCTTCCTGCGCGAGGGCATCGGGGCCGTCGGGGTCCAGGCCATCGCTGATCAGGCGAAGACCACGAAGATGGCCCTGTACCGGCACTTCGCCACCAAGGACGCCCTGATCGAGGAGTGGCTGAGAATCGTCGCGGCGGGCTACTCGGCCGCCTTCGACCGGGTGGAGGCCGAACACCCCGGCGACGGCCGGGCCCAGGTCCTCGCCCTGGCGCGATTCGTCGCCGAGGGGCTGCCGGACGTCGCGCGGCGGGGCTGTCCCTTCGTCAACTCCATCACCCTGCTCGACCGGGGACACCCGGCCCGCCGGCTGATCGAGGACCACAAGGCCACCCAGCAGCGCCGGCTCACGGGCATGTGCGAGAGGGCCGGTGTGCGGGATCCCGACGAGGCCGCCGCGGAGATCACCTTCATCTTGGAGGGTGCGCAGGTCAGCGCCCAGAACGGGAGCGTCGACCGTGTGGGGGAGCGGCTCCTCGCCGCGGCCGAGGCCGTCCTGGAGCGAGGCGGGGCGCGCGGCGGACGCTGACCCGTAAGCCGGGTGCGGCGTTATGCGTCAGAGGGTGCGGATGAAGGACGCCCACGCTTGGGGCGGGAAGGTGAGGGCGGGGCCGTCGGGGTTCTTGCTGTCGCGGACCCAGATCGTGTCCGCGATCGTGTCGGCGACTTCGACGCAGTTGCCGCCGGTTCCATCGGAGTAAGACGACGTACGCCAGTCTGCTCGTATTAAGCCAGGTGTGGTGCTCATTGTGTCGTCCAGTCCTTCGCCGCCGATTCGATCAGGGCAAGCGACGCTGCCGTGGGCAGCGCCTCAGTCCTGGCCAGATCGTATGACGATTGGCAGTGCGCCACCAGGGCTGGATCCTCGATGAGCCGACCTGTGCCCGCGCCCTCCGTATAGACAACAGGCGGCGCGTCGTTGAAGTGCATCAGTGACACCATGGAGTTCAGGAAGTGGTGTGCTCCGGCAGTAAAGGGCATCACCTGGAGCACGATGTTGGGCAGCGCGCGAACCACCTCGGCGAGGTGGTTGAGCTGTTCGGCCATGACTGCCGGACTGCCCACCGCTACACGAAGTGTCGCCTCGTGCATGATCGCCCAGTATGCGGGTGCGGATGGACCCTCAAGCAACTGCGCCCGCTCCCTTCGAGCGCTGACGAGCCGCTCCCTCGCTTCCTGCGAGACGAACCGCAGAGCAGACCGAGTCACAGCTTGCGCGTATGCCTCGGTTTGCAGCAAGCCCAGCACATACATCGAGGAGAACTCGCTGATCGTCCTAGCTCGTTGTTCCAGTTCCGCTGCGTCCGCGAAGTAGTTCGCGACTTTCGACCTGTGCGCCAACCGGCACAGCCGCTGCAAATGCTCGCCGCTGCCCAGCACGTCGTCGAGGAGCTGTGACAGCTCCAACTGTGGTCGTCGGACGGCCGTTTCGAACTGGCCGATGTACGAGGCCGAGCAGAAGACCCGCTGCCCCAGCTGCTCCTGCGTGAGCCCCGCCCCCTCGCGGAGGCGCTTCAGCTCTGAGCCGTAGAACGCGCGCGGATCCGCGTACGGGTCCGTGTCCTTGGACTGTGTCACCTACTCAGCGTAGCCCGAGCCGTGCACTCAGTGAGGCTGGTTCGCGAGCAACTCCACCTCCGCCAGAGTCGCCCCCGCCGTCCCCTCCGGCACCAGCCGGTACCGCGCGTACGAGCCCGGCTCGTGGATCGTGAAGGCCCTGGTCTGTCTGTCCCAGGCGAAGGACTCTCCGGCCCGTCGGTCGACGTCGTGCCAGGTCACCCCGTCGGGGGAGCCCTGGAGCACCCATCCGGAGGGGGCCTTGGCCCGCTCGGAGGAGGTGAGGGTGTACTGCACGGCGCGGGCGTCCCGGTCCAGGCGGAATTCGGCCGAGGCGAACGTCGCGGACGTGCCCGACGTGTCGTCGACCAGCCGGGCACCGGCATCGGAGCCGTCGCCGCCCGTCGTGACGACCTCCGTGCGGGGGCCCGTGGCGTCGGCCGGCGACGACGGGGTCTCGCCGTCGGGCGTGAGGGACGTGGGGCCGGCGTTCTCCCCGGTGCCCCAGGCCGACGGGCGCGGCCCCATCGCGAACTCCAGCGTGCCGCCCTCGGCCAGCAGGGAGTGCGGCAGCGCCGTGGAGGTCCAGGAGCGGCCGTTCAGCCGCACCGACTGGACGTAGACGTTGCGGGCGCTGTTGTGGGGGGCCTTGACGACGAGGGTCCGGCCGTTGTCCATCCGTACGGTCGCCTTCGTGAACAGCGGCGAGCCGATCGCGTACTCGCCCTGGCCCATGACCAGGGGGTAGAAGCCCAGCGCGCTGAAGACGTACCAGGCCGACATCTCGCCGTTGTCCTCGTCGCCCGGATAGCCCTGGCCGATCTCGCTGCCGAGGTAGAGCCGGGACATGACCTCGCGGACCTTGGCCTGGGTCTGCCACGGCTGCCCGGCCGCGTCGTAGAGGTAGGCGATGTGGTGGGAGACCTGGTTGCTGTGGCCGTACATGCCCATGCGGACGTCGCGGGCCTCGGTCATCTCGTGGATGACGCCGCCGTAGGACCCGGCGAACTCGGGCGCCCCCGACTCGGGCGTGGTGAAGAACGTGTCCAGCTTCTTGGCCAGGCCCGTGCGGCCCCCGTACAGCGTGGCGAGGCCGCGGGTGTCCTGGGGGACGGTGAAGGCGAAGTTCCAGCCGTTGGTCTCGGTGTAGTCGTGGCCCCATACGCGCGGGTCGTAGGCGTCGGGGGACAGGCGCCAGGCGCCTCTCGGGTCCTTGCCCTGGAAGAAGTCGATCCGCGGGTCGAAGAGCCGGACGTAGTTGCGGGCCCGCCCGAGGAAGTAGTCGGCTTCCTCGCGGTAGCGGGGCTTGTGCGTCCGGTCGTAGAGGGAGCCGGCCATCTTCGCGAGGCCGAAGTCGTTGAGGTAGCCCTCCAGGGCCCACGACATGCCCTCGCGGGTCTTGGTGCTCGTGTAGCCGAGGAAGACGGAGGTGTCCATGCCCTTGCGGCCGACGCCCGGGTCGGTGGGGGCCACGGTGGCGTTCTTCAGCGCGGCCTCGTACGCCGCCTCGGCGTCGAAGGCGACGCCCTTGACGTACGCGTCGGCGAAGGCCACGTCCGAGCTGGTGCCCGTCATCAGGTCGGCGTAGCCGGGAGAGGACCAGCGGGAGATCCAGCCGCCGTCCTTGTACTGCTGGACGAAGCCGTCGACGAGCCGACCGGCCTGGCGGGGTGTCAGGAGCGAGTAGGCCGGCCAGGTGGTGCGGTAGGTGTCCCAGAAGCCGTTGTTGACGTACACCTCGCCGTCGACGATCTTCGCCCCGGTCCGGGTGGGGGTGTCCTGGCCGGCGGGAGCGGAGAAGGGGCTGGCGTAGCGGGGGACGGGGCGGGTGCCGGTGCCGGTGTTCTCGAAGCCGGAGTTGGGATACAGGTAGAGGCGGTAGAGGCTGGAGTACAGCGTGGTGAGCTGGTCACGGGTGGCGCCCTCCACCTCGACGCGCCCGAGGAGGGCGTCCCACGCGGCGCGGGCCCGGTCGTGGACGGCGGCGAAGGAGGTGCCGTCGGGGATCTCCTGGGCGAGGCTGGCCCGGGCTTGGTCGACGCCGATCAGGGAGGTGGCGATGCGCAGGGTGACCGTCCGGTCCTCGCCGGGGTCGAAGCGCAGGTAGCCGGTCACGTCGTCGGTGCCCTCCCGGCCGTCGCCCTTGAGCGGGCCGCTCGCGGTGACAGGGGCGTCGAAGACGCCGTAGACGAAGAGCCGCCCGGCGCCGGTGGACAGCCCGCTCCGGACGTCCGACCAGCCGCTGAAGGCCGAGTGGGCGGGGTCGAGCGTCAGGCCGCCCTGCCGTTTGACGTTGTCCATGATCACGGAGGCGTCGTCGCCGGGGAAGGTGAAGCGCATCATGGCGGCGTGGTCGGTGGGCGCGATCTCGGCCTTGAGGCCGTTGTCGAAGGTCACGCCGTAGTAGTGGGGGCGCGCGGTCTCGGCGGAGTGGTGGAAGGGCAGCGCGCGGGCCGTGCGGGAGGCGTCGGGAGTGCCGGCCGCGGTCGAGGGCATGACCTGGAAGGTCTGCCGGTCGCCCATCCAGGGGCTTGGCTCGTGGCTGGCGCCGAAGGCCTGGACGGTGGGGAGGTTGTCGGCGTTGTTGGTGGCCGCGTACTGGTACAGCCAGTTGGTCGAACCGGCGTTGGTGACCGGGGTCCAGAAGTTGAAGCCGTGCGGGACGGCGGTGGCGGGGAAGGTGTTGCCCCGGGAGAAGGCGGAGCTGGAGTGGGTGCCGCGCGTGGTGAGGGCCCAGTCTGCGGGGTGGGCGGGGGCCTTCTCCCGGGGGGCCGGGGCGAGCGAGACGTCGTCCACCCAGCCGCGGAACTTCGCCGGGCCCACGGGGGAGTCGTAGGCCACGAGGATCCGCTCCACGGTCTTGCCGGCCGCGACGGACCCGATGAGCGACTCCTTGTTGTTCCACTGGTTGACGTAGAGCGTCTTGGAGGCCGCCTGCCCCTGCGGGGTCAGCCGGGCGCCGTGCTGGTCGACGGCGTTCAGCTCGCTCAGGTAGGTGCCGTCGGTGAAGGCGAGGTCGACGGCGACGTGTGTGGCGGGATAGCGGGGGTCCTGCTCGGGCATCGCGGGGAAGACCTTGTAGGACAGCTGGGTCCGGGAGGTGATCCGGGTGCGGACGTCGAAGACCTTGTTGTACGAGTAGCCGCGGCCGGTCCCCGGGTGGCTGCCGCCGTAGCGCAGCGCGTGGGTGCCGGTGAAGCCCGCCCGGGCCTTGGCCGTGGGCGAGCCGGTCGGGCCGCGGTCGACGTAGCTGCGCATGTCGGCGGGGGGCGGGCCCTCGGTGCCGCCGGTGGCGAACTGCACCTCGGCCAGCTGGATGACGGGCTCGCCGCCGTTGCCGGTTATCTCCAGCCGGAACCACCGGTGGGCGGCCGTGCCGGCGAAGGAGAACTCCCGCGTCTGGAGTCGTCTTTCGAACGTCTCGCCGTGCCGGGCGTCCAGCACGGTCCAGTCCTTGCCGTCGTCGGAACCCTTGAGGGTCCAGTCCCGGGGGTCGCGGCCGGGGGCGTCGTTGGCCGAGGTCAGGGCGTACCGCACGGCCTTGACCGGCTCGGAGAGCTGGAACTCCAGCCAGGCGGACCGCTCGAAGTCGAGCCACTTGGTCGCGCTCTCGCCGTCGACGAGGTTCTCCTTGACCTCGCCCGCCTCGGCGTGCTCGCCGCTGGCCCGGACGGCGGTGACCTTGTCGGTGACGTTGCCGGGGATGCCGCTCGGGTCCTCGCCGTCGACGCCGGCGGTCCTGCGGCGGCCGGTGGCGTCGGTCTCGACGGTGTTGAGCCAATCGGGCTGCGGCTCGCCGGCCTCGAAGGAGGACCGGAAGGTGGTGCCCGCCCGCTGGCCGGCCGGGGGCGCCGACACGGCCGCTCCCTGGGTGATCTGAGCCGCCGTCATCATCAGGGTGGCCACGAGGAGCGCCGTGGGGCGGACGAGCGTACGCCATCGGTGGTGCCCGAGCCTGAGTCGCATCCCTAGCCTCTCCACGAAGCCGACAACGTTGTCACCCGAAACGCAGCATGATAAGTAGGGCGTGAGACACCAGTGGTGTCAAGGGTCTCGGCGCTGGTGTCGCCGGGCGGCCGCCGGGGGCGGCGCGAGGTCTCAACTAGGGAAAGAGTCCCGGCCAAAGCTGCCTTCGATCTTGCCCAGTTGGCGAAGAGTGGACTATACCTGTCGGCAATCCGGGGCGGCCGTGTCCGCCGAGCCGACCCGGGGGGAGCGGCCGGGTGAGCACGCCGTGACCCGTCTCCCCGGTGTACACCCAGCACACGTGAATATCCGCGCACACCCTGCACACCCAAGCTTCAACTGACCCGCGGTGTCGGGCCCTTCGTCGCCGGAGAGAGAACCGGGGAGACCGTCACACCGCCTGAGTCCTGGAGAGGGCGAGGACTTGAGCATGGGATCCACCTCGGAATTCAGCCGGCGCGACCTCATCAAGCGGGCCGCCGCGCTCGGCCTGATCGCGGTGCCGACGATGAGCGCGCTCAGCGCCTGTGCGGCCGGCGGCGATGACGACGACGACAAGAAGACGGACTCCGGCGGCAAGGGACAGAAGGACGCCGAGATGAAGCCGCTGAACGTCGACGGCTCGGCGCCGCTGGACGTCGTCATCTTCGACGGCGGTTTCGGCCAGCAGTACGCCAAGGACGCCGAGGCCGAATACAAGAAGGCGTACCCGAAGGCCGAGATCAAGCACTCCGGCACCCAGGACATCGGCCCCCAGGTCCAGCCGCGTTTCAACGGCGGCACGCCCCCCGACCTCATCGACAACTCCGGTGCCAAGCAGATGGACCTGGGCACTCTCGTCGGCCTCAAACAGCTCACCGACCTCAACGCCCTGCTCGACGCGCCGTCCCTCGACGACCCCAAGAAGAAGGTGCGCGACACCCTGCGCCCGGGCGTCGTGGAAATGGGCCAGTTCGACGGCGAGCAGGTCTGGGTCCTCTACTACGCCTACACCGTCTACGGCATCTGGTACTCGAAGACCAACCTCCAGAAACTCGACGAGCAGTACCCGCAGACCTGGGACGACATGCTCAAGGTCTGCGAGAAGGCGAAGAAGAAGGGCGTCGCCGGCTGGACGTACGCGGGACAGCATCCGTACTACCTGCCCTTCAGCCTCTACCCCTTCATCGCCAAAATCGGCGGAGCCGACGTCCTCAAGCGCATCGACAACCTGGAGCCCGACTCCTGGAAGGACCCGGCCGTCAAGGCCGCCTTCGAGGCCTACTACGAGCTCTACAAGAAGGGCTACGTCCTCCAGGGCACCCCGGGCCTGGACCACATCCAGTCGCAGACGGCCTGGAACCAGGGCAAGGCGCTGTTCATCCCCAACGGCTCCTGGGTCGAGAACGAGTCGAAGAAGATGACCCCCGCCGACTTCCAGATGGCCGTCGGCGCCCCGCCGAGCCTCGACAAGAGCGACAAGATGCCGTTCGGCACCCTCTGGGCTTCGGGCGGTGAGCCGTTCATCGTGCCGAAGAGCGCCAAGAACCCCCAGGGCGGCATGGAACTCCTCCGCGTCATGCTCGGCAAGAAGTCCACCCAGAACTTCATCAAGGCCGTCTCCTCCCTCACCTCCCTCAACGGCGGCACCGAGGGCCTGTCCCTGCCGCCGGGCCTGGCCTCCTCCCAGGAAGCCCTCACCAAGGCCGGCGGGAACGTGGTCAACCCCCGGCTGCAGGACTGGTACGTCACCCTGCAGAAGGAGAAGATCGGCAAGGGCGCGCTCGGCGAGATGATGGCCGGCCGCCTCACCCCCGACGAGACGATCAAGAAGATCCAGAAGTACGTCGACGACACCCGCAAGGACGACTCCGTCAAGAAGTACAAGCACAAGTGATCCCGTTCGCACGGGCAATCCGGGAAGACGGAAAGATCGGGGTCGTACGTCATGCAGCACGGAAAGTACCGCTTCATCGCCGGATTCCTCGTCGTGCCCCTGGCGATCTACGGCGTCTTCGTCATCTCGCCCTTCGTCCAGGCGATCTACTACTCGTTCACCGACTGGACGGGGCTCAGTTCGAAGTTCAAGGTGACCGGCCTCAAGAACTACCAGCGGCTGTGGGACGACGAACTGTTCTGGAAGGCGGTGGGGCACAACGTCCTGCTGCTCCTGGTGCTGCCGCTGGTGACGCTCGGACTCGCCCTGTTCTTCGCGTTCATGCTCAACGTCGGGGGCCGGCGGCGGAAGAACGCCGCCGTGGGCGGCGTCCGCGGCGCGGGCCTGTACAAGGTCGTCTACTTCTTCCCCCAGGTCCTGTCCATCGCCATCGTCGCCCTGCTGTTCAAATTCGCCTACAACCCCAACAGCGGCGCCATCAACTCCTTCCTGAGCGCCATCGGCCTGGACTCCGTCCGGCCCGACTGGCTCGGCGACCCCGACCTCGCCCTGTGGTGCGTCACGGCCGTGATGGTGTGGAGCAACGTCGGCTTCTACGTCGTACTGTTCTCGGCCGGCATGAGCTCCATCCCGAAGGACTTCTACGAGGCCGCACTGCTCGACGGGGCGGGCCGCGCCCAGACGTTCTTCCGCATCACGCTGCCGCTGCTGTGGGACACGGTCCAGACCGGCTGGGTCTACATGGGCATCATGGCCCTCGACGGCTTCGCCGTCGTCCAGATCATGACCGACGGGCCCGGCCCGGACTACTCCACCGAGCTGCTGACCTACTACCTCTACACCAAGGCCTTCTCCGACGGGCAGGCCGGCTACGCCACGGCCCTCGGCGTCGCCCTGCTCATCGTCACCCTGATCTTCGCGGGCGTCGTGATGAAGCTCGGCCGGCGCGAACGGCTGGAGTACTGATGCGGGGTGGACTGATGATGCGAGCTGGGGTGCCGGTGCCAGCTGGGGTGCTGGCGCCGCCCGGACTGCCGATGCCCGTACGCACTCGACCCACCGACCTGGGGGTAGCACCGTGACCGCGCAAGCCGAGCCCCCGCACCTCCCGGGCGGCGGGACGCAGACCACCGCGCCGGCCGTCCCCCGGCAGCGCGGCGGCGGCCCGGCCCCGGGCCCCGGCCAGGAACGGCCCGCCACCGAGGGCAAGGTGCTCAACGTCTTCTCCCACGGCATCCTCGTGATCTGGGCGCTGATGGTCAGCCTGCCGCTGCTCTGGGCGGTGATGAGCGCCTTCAAGACGGACAACGAGATCTTCACCTCGCCCTGGGCGCTGCCCAAGGGCCTGCACTTCGACGCCTGGGGCCGCGCCTGGTCCGATGCGCACATGAGCCAGTACTTCGTGAACTCGCTCGTCGTCGTGGCCGGTTCGCTCGCCGGCACGATGTTGCTCGGCTCGATGGCGGCCTATGTGCTCGCCCGCTTCGAATTCCCCGGCAACCGGTTCTTCTATTTCCTCTTCGTGGGCGGGATGAGCTTTCCCGTCATCCTGGCCCTGGTGCCGCTGTTCTTCGTGATGAAGAACATGCACCTGCTCAACACGTATCCCGGGCTGATCCTCGTCTACATCGCCTATTCGCTGCCGTTCACGGTCTTCTTCCTCACCGGCTTCTTCCGGACGCTCCCCAGCTCCGTCGCCGAGGCGGCACTGATCGACGGAGCCTCGCACACCCGCACGTTCTTCCAGGTGATGCTGCCCATGGCCAAGCCGGGCCTGATCAGCGTCGGCATCTTCAACTTCCTCGGCCAGTGGAACCAGTACCTGCTGCCCGCGGTGCTCAACATCGGCGACGAGGACAAGAAACTGCTGCCCCAGGGCCTGGTCGCCCTCGCGGTCAGCCAGCGCTACAAGGGCGACTGGTCGGGGCTCTTCGCGGGCCTGGTCATCGCGATGCTGCCGGTCCTGGCGGCGTACGTGATCTTCCAGCGGCAGGTGCAGCAGGGCCTGACGGCGGGGGCGCTGAAGTAGGGCCTTTCCCGGCGTCGCCGATCTGGCGCGTCTGGAGTTCAAAGGCCGTCGCCATCCAGACCTGGTAGACCGGGCTGGTTCCCGTCCTGCTCCAGACCCCCGACCATATGCGCGCGCTGTTCCGCGCCGGGCGCTTCGCCTACAGCGGCGCGGAGGTGGAACACGGCGTGGAGGCCTGTCTGGGCCGGCTCTGTTGCTCCTGGCTAGATGCGCACCCGGAAGCCCGGGCCGGCGCCGGTGGCGATGCGGCCGTAGTCGACCCAGCCGCCGCGGCCGCCGCCCTGGTTCACGAGGGCGTCGACGGCGCCGTCGTCATGAACGATCAGGTGGTCGGCTTTGCCGTCGCCGTCGATGTCGGAGAAGCGGATGCCGCCGTCGGGAGTCGGGGTACCGGAGACGATGATGCCCTGGTCGGTCCAGCTGTCCTTGGCGGTGTCGCTGTTGTGGGTCCAGGCGTGGACTGAGCCGTTGTCGTCGAGGACGAGGTAGTCGGCCTTGCGGTCGGCGTTGATGTCGGCGAAACGGACCTTGTTCGCAGGGACGCCTGTACCGGTGGCGATGATGCCCTGGTCGGTCCAGCCGCCGTGCCCGTCGCCGCCGTTGTTGGTCCAGGCGTGGACTGAGCCGTTGTCGTCGAGGACGAGGTAGTCGGCCTTGCCGTCGGCGTTGATGTCGGCGAAACGGACCCTGCTCGCCAGCGCTCCGGTGCCGGTGGCGATGACGCCGCGATCGGTCCAGCTGTCCTTGGCGGTGTCGCTGTTGTTGGTCCAGGCGTGGACTGAGCCGTTGTCGTCGAGGACGAGGTAGTCGGCCTTGCCGTCGGCGTTGATGTCGGCGAAACGGACCTTGGTGCCCGGCGCTCACGTGCCGGTGGCGATGATGCCCTGGTCGATCCAGCCGCCGTGGCCGTCACCGCCGTTGTTGACGTACCCATGCACAGAGCCGTTGTCCTCGACGACCAGGTAGTCGGCCTTGCCGTCACCGTTGATGTCCACCTGGTAGTCGCCGAGGGGCGCATGGCCGGGTGGGGGGGGCTTGACGTCCACGTGCTCGCGCAGCCAGCCGTCACCGGCCGCGCGGGTCAGTCCCTCGTAGAAGGCAGTCGCCATCTTCGTGTAGCCGCTGTCATTGGGGTGAAGGCGGTCGTTGAGGTCACGCGTGGTAAGGGCGCTCATGTCGATGTACCCCACCTTGAAGCCCTTGTTCCGCCGCTCGGCGACCAAGCGGGGCACCTCGGCGTTGAACTTCTCGACGCGCTTCTGCATCTCTGCCGACTGCGACGGCACGAGGGAGGCGACGAGCAGCGTCATGTCAGGAGCGGCACGGGTGATCTGGTCGATCAGACGGCCGAGCCGGAGGGGAGCGCCGTCGACGTCGTTGTTGAGATCCATGTCGTTGGTGCCGATGTGGAGGAGCACCACGTTCGGGTCTGCCGCTGGTAGCCAGCGTTCGATGTTCTCGGAGAGGTCGGCGATCTGCCAGCCCGAGTGTCCTTCGTGATCTGCGCCGTTGGTTCGTACCGAGCCCACGAACTGCAGAGAGTCGGTGTGTGAGGCCAGTTTGTCCCGCAGAGCGAAACGGTAGCCGTTACGGGTGGAGCTGCCGGCCCCCCAGGTGATCGAGTCCCCCAGGGGCATGACGGCCAGGCGCGGCACCTTCCAGTTCTGCCGGCCGGCCGGGGCGGTCACCGCCGTGTCCGGTGCCGGGGCAGCGGCGGCGGGGGTGACCGCGGCCGTGGCCGCCAGGCTTGTCGTCAGTGCCGCGGCCAATGCAGCGACCAGGAGCCGAGTCGCAGAGCACGGACGAGGAGGGGCGAGGGGCATCGTTGGGGACTTTCCATGAGGGCTGCCGCCGTACGGGTGGCAGCCGGGACGAAAGCGGAGCCCCGCGCCGGTCCGTCGACGCGGGGCTGTTCACATGCGCCGGTGAGCCGGCGGAGCGAGCAGGGGAAGAGGTCAGATGCGGACTTTGTGTCCGGGGGCGCCGGTGCCGGTGGCG
Source organism: Streptomyces cinnamoneus (assembly GCF_002939475.1). Lineage (NCBI taxonomy): Bacteria > Bacillati > Actinomycetota > Actinomycetes > Kitasatosporales > Streptomycetaceae > Streptomyces > Streptomyces cinnamoneus. The sequence continues at coordinate 5,518,634 of NZ_PKFQ01000001.1, forward strand.
ATGACGCCGCGGTCCTGCCAGTCGTCCTTGGTGCCGCTGCTCTTGTTGATCCAGGCGTGGACTGAGCCGTTGTCCTCGACGACGAGGTAGTCGGCCTTGCCGTCGGCGTTGATGTCGGCGAAGCGGACTTTGTGTCCGGGGGCGCCGGTGCCGGTGGGGATGACGCCGCGGTCCTGCCAGTCGTCCTTGGTGCCGCTGCTCTTGTTGATCCAGGCGTGGACTGAGCCGTTGTCCTCGACGACGAGGTAGTCGGCCTTGCCGTCGGCGTTGATGTCGGCGAAGCGGACTTTGTGCCCGGCGGCGCCCGTGCCGGTGGCGATGACGCCCCTGTTGATCCAGCCTCCGTTTGTGTCGCCGCCGTTGTTGACGTACGCATGCACGGATCCGTTGTCTTCGACGACGAGGTAGTCGGCCTTGCCGTCGGCGTTGATGTCGGCGAAGCGGATCTTGCTTGCAACGGTGCCGGTGCCGGTGGCGATCACACCACGGTCGATCCAGCTGTCCTTGGCGACTCTGGAGTTGTTGATGTACGCACGAATGCCACCCCTGTCGTCGACGACGAGGTAGTCGGTCCTGTGGTCGCCGTCGATGTCGGCGAAGCGGATCTTGCTCGCGGGTGCACCGGTGCCGGTGGCGATCACACCTTGGCTGATCCAGTCGTCCTTGGCGTCGTCGCTGTTGTTGGCCCAGGCGCGGACTGAGCCGTCGTCGTCGAGGACGAGGTAGTCGGCCTTGCCGTCACCGTTGATGTCGATGTTGGAGTCCACAGGGGCGTCACCACGGGGCTCCGGGGCCTTGGGTTCGACCTGCTCACGAATCCATGCGGCGATGTCGTCGACGCGGGTGTCGATGGCACCGGTGCGGGTTTCCTTCTCGTCGGTGCCGATGCATCCGCCTTGCCAGGAGCGGCTGTTGATGCCGACGAGTTCGTATCCGCCGCCGACCTCGCGGAATGCTGGGCCGCCGGTGTCGCCCTGGCAGACGGCCGCTTTTTCGGTCTTGGCGGTGAGACCGATCGTGGTGCTTTTTACCGAGCCCACGGTGAATGTGGCGTAGTGCAGACGGTCGGGGACCCATTCGGTCTTGGTGCGGCCGTACCCGGTGAGCCACAAGTCCTGGCCCTCGATAGGCGCGTTGAGGCTGACGGCCGTGGGAGTGACTCCGGTGATGGGCTTGGCGAGCTTGGCCAGCACCAGGTCGCGGTCATCGCGGGGGACGAGTTCCACGACGTCCGTCACGCTGCCGTTTTCCTTGGACAGGTCGGTGCGTCCGATGGTGGCTGTCGTCTTGAGTGTGGGGGCAAGCGGGCCGGTAGGGGCCTTGGTGCCCTGGGTCGGGTCCTTGACGAAACAGCTGGCGGCGGTCACCAGCCACTGGGGTGCGACGAGCGCGGCCGAGCAGCTGCGCTTGTCGTCTCCGACGCCGATGTCGAGCTTGGCGGTGAACCCGAAGGAGCTGTTGACGGTGTCTCCCGCGAGGGCGTGCGCGGGGGCTGCTGTCAGTGTGCTCGCGGTGACGGCGGTTAAGAGGAAACCGGTGACCCACGTGGCGCGGGGGCGTCTGACGGTCATGTCGCTTTTTCCTTGTGAGGTATGTGGGGCCTGGCCGACGGGAGCGATCCGGGGAAAACGGAGTCGGTTACTTCGTTTGCCGCGTCGATGTGGGCACATGCAGGTACGCAGTGCCAGTAGGGCAGGCAGGCGCGGGCTGCGTACTGAATCCGTGCTCAGCAGAACAGAGATCCGGAGATGCTGCCCATGCAGATAGAGGTGGCTTCAATGCGGCAGCTGATCATCAGCCGGCGACTTTCAGCCTGATGAGATCCGCGCGACCCGTGGGAGGTGTGCCGGCTTCGCCGAATGTGGCCAAACCGTTCTTGACGTTGATGTTGGACTCTGCGCCGTCAACCTTGATGGTGGCCGCGACCTGGAAGTCCTTGACTGCGATGGAAAACGCTTGGGGTATCTGGAGGGTGAGATCACCCGGCCTGCTCTTGACTTCGAAGCAGTAATTTTTTTGGCCGACCCGGGTTCTGATCTCGATGTCGTTGGAGACTGCGCAGTCGGCGAGCACGATGTGACCGTCGCCCCGTTGCAGGGTGATTCCCTTCTCCTTGAGGATCTTCGCAGAGTCGGGGTATTCGAACTTCTCGACGGCGAACGGCATGTCGTCGTCACCGTCCGGAGCGGGCGCCGTGGCCGCCCTGGGTGTGGCCTGCGAAGGGCCGGGCTGAGCCGCCGACGAGGTGGCTAATCCGACAAGTAGGGCAAATGCCGTGATGGTGGCAGCTGTGACGCCATTTCGGGTGCTAGATCTCGCCATGCTTACCTTCTTCGGTTCACAAGCCGGGGGCAGGAGTGACACTCTGTGTAGTCGTCAGTAAACCATAGGTATGATACTGGCTGACATGTCCACAGTTAGTCCTAGATCACGGGAAGTTGGACCACTTCGACGAGAGTGTCGCGCTCGTCACACTCCTCGGCTGACTGTGCCTCTGACGCCGACTGCGTGAAGGTACGCGACGCGGCTACGGGGTGTGGCTCTCTGTGGACTGGACCGATCAGAAAGAGACTGCCCGCATGAGACGTCCTCTGCGCCCGAGAATCGGGGCGCGACTGAAGCCTGAATCCTTACGGGGAGGACGGAAGCACTTATTCAGCTTGCGTGGCACCGTTTCCGGGGCCCTTCCCGTTGCGCTGCTCGCCTGTCTGCTCGGTGGCTCACCCGCTGCTGCGGCAGAAGATCAAAACTGGTCGCCGGAGCGTGGGCTTGTAGTCGAACTGTGGAAGACGGGTGGCGCAGGCGTCAAGGAGGCGGCCGAGCAAGCGCTTCTGGGAACGGACGAGGATGTCAAGAAGTTTTTCGATGTCGTAGACAGCCTCCAGTACGACGACGACTCCGTCGACGCCAGCCGCGTCTTCAGCGTCGGAGGGCCAGCAGTACGTGAGGCTGCAAAGAAAGCCCTGAAGGGGACGCCGGAAGAGCTACGTGCCTTCTTGAGGGATGGCTGGAAAGCGCCTCTCGCAGACGATCAGATCGTAGAGGCTTCCCGAGTCGCTTCCTTCGGTGGGCCGGGGGTTAAGGAGGCCGGTCAGGCGGCGCTGAAGGGCACCCCTGCTGACGTCGCCAGATTCCTGGAAGTCGGCCAGTACGAAGAGCGTGAGACGGACAACCAGGTTCTCGTCGGGCAGATCATCAGTGCGGGTGGCCCGAACGTGCAGGCTGCCGGCAAGCTCGCGTTCAACGGAACCCCGGAAGACATCGTCGAGTTCCTGGAAGTGGGCCAGTTCACGGCTCGCAGTCGCGATCAGGAACATGCCACTATCGCGGAGCTGACTGAGCAGGCGGAGAAGGCGGGCCTGCAGGCGCAACAGGCGACCGAGGCGTCGCAGAAGGCCTCTGCCCGTGCGGTCGCCGCGTCGGAGCAGGCCAAGGCGGCTGCGCAGAAGGCGGCGAGGGAGACCAAGGCCGCCAAGGACGACTCCAAGAAGGCGGCTGTCAAGGCCCAGCAGGCCGCGGAGGCTGCTCGGGGTGCTGCCGCTGCGGCCCAGCAGGCCATCGGTGCGGCCAACGCCGCGCAGCGTTCCGCCCGTGTCGCAGCCCTTGCGGCTGCTCAGACCGCCAGTGCGGCGAACGCCGCGGCGGAGGCCGCCACCCGGGCTTACAACGCGGCCATCGCTGCGGGCGGCGACGCTAGTAAGGCTGCGGAGGCCAGGGACTACGCGAAGCAAGCGCGTGCGGCAGCCGGGCTTGCGAAGAAGTCGGCTGAGGCCGCGGACCAGGCGGGTAAGGCCTCGTGGGCCGCTGGGGAAGCGGTGAAGGCGTCGAAGAGCGCCCGCGACAACGCCATGGACGCGGCCAATGCCGCCGACGAGGCCAATCAGTATGCGGACGCAGCGGGTGTGCACTCGAACGCGGCGGCGGTGGCGGCAGCGGAGACGCGTCAGCACGCACAGGAGGCCAACCGCGCGGCCAACGCGGCGGAAGCGCTGGCCGGCAGGTCGGCCAATGCCGCCTACGAAGCTCGGGATGCGGCCAACTCCGCCGCTTACCACGCGAACAAGGCCGCTGACGCTGCTGAGGAAGCAGCCAAGCACGCGGGCGAGTCCAAGGACGCCGCCACCGAGTCGGCCAAACAAGCCGGAGCCGCGAAGGAAGCCGCCGACGCGGCGAGCAAGGCAGTGGCCACCGCCAAGAAGGTCTTCGCGATAGCCCGCGACACCGAGGCGGAAGAACTCGCCACCCGCATGGCAGCCGCTATTGAACGGGCCAAGTCCGACCAGCGGCAGGCGGAGAAGTTCACTTCGGCTGCCGCCGCTCAGGAGGTGGAGGCCAGGGGGCTGGACGACACGGCAAAGGCTCTGGCCGCCGAGGCGGCCAAGTCAGACGTGGACGTCAAGGCGGTCGCTGCGAAGGGCCGGGCTCTGGCTCTGAAGGCCATGAAGCTCCGGGGTCCCTTCCAACAGGAGGCCGCCGCCAGGGCGCTGTCCGGAACTGATGCCGACGTTGTCGGGTATCTCCGCGGTGGCTGGGAGAAGGCTGGACAGGAGGAGATCCGACAGCAGGTTGTCGACCTCTCCGTCCAGAGCCCTTTTGAAGCGGTCCGCAGCGCGGCCCAGGCGGCGCTCAAGGGCAGTGATCAGCAGATCAAGGACTTCTACACCACTGGTCAGTACGCAGCTGGAGACGTGGACTACGACGTCCGCGTCTCCCAGATCTACTCCGCGGGTGGGCCCGGAGTGAAGGAGGCAGCCAAGGCCGCCTTGGCCAGCCGCGACACCAAGAAGCTGGTGGCCTTCCTCAACGTCGGGCAGCACCAGGCGCGGAACGACGACGAGCAGGTGCTGGCCGCCCAGATCTTCAGCGCCGGCGGCCCGGAAGTGAAGGCCGCCGCCAGGATCGCCATGGCGGGCCCAGCGGACCAGTTGCACGCCTTCATCCAGACAGGCCAGTACACGGCCGACCGCAAGGACCAACTCTCCGCCACACACATCGCCCGGCTCCAGAACCTGATCGACCACGGCTCCCAGATCGCGGCCAAGGCGCAGGAGAACAGCTGGATCGCGGCCAAGGCCGCGGCTGTCGCCAAGGGCGCCTCGACTGACGCGGACAAGGCCGCCGACCAGGCCAAGAAGTCGGCTGACGAAGCCAAGGGGTACGCCGCCGACGCTGACAGGTCCGCTCGTCAGGCCGAGAGCTCTGCTGCAAAGGCGGCGAAATCTGCGACCACGGCGCGCAATGCCGCCGATGCTGCTGATCGTGATGCGGACGCAGCCACCGAATCCGCAGCTCAGGCCGAATTCTCTGCTATCTACGCCCGTCAATCCGCCAGCGATGCAGCTGACTACGCCGACGACGCTCGCAGCTCTGCCGTGGCAGCTGGAAAGAATGCCGAGGAAGCCAACACCTACGCCTCCAAGGCGTGGGAAGAAGTGCTGAAGAAGCGTCAGGCCGAGCAGGCGGAGGCGCAGCGCCTGGCTGAGCAGCAGCGAAAGCAGATCGAGAAGGAGAGGAGGGAGAAGGAAAAGCGGAAGTGCCGTGCGATCCCGGATCACCCCGGCAACGAACTCGGCGGGATGGCCTGCACACGCGGGCCGGGCGCATGGACCATCGACGACACGCCGCCTGACCCAAGGCTGACTAAAGCCGTATGGGTCGTTACGGGACTTCAGGACATCGAGGATTGCGCTAAAAATCCCACCTTGGATAAGTGTGCCGTAGCCGCAATGGTGGCCCTCCCTTTCGGCAGACTCAAGGCGGCGGAAAAGCTCGCGGAAGGAGTCAAAGGTGCAGCCAGAGGCTCACGCGTGGCGCGTGCAGCAGCCACTGGGGGGTTCAAGGTTGCGCTGACGCCTGAGGAGATCGCTGCGATTAACCGCAGCGTTGGCGGGAAGATCCTCTACACCGGCTCGCCTGAGAATATGTACATCAATGCTAGCCGCTACAATAGCTTCTGGGATAAAATAGCGGTTGTTGTTCGGGATATTGCTGGTGCCCACATGTATAACGATGGCAATAAGCGGACTGCTGAGGCCGTCGCCGAGCAGCTGATAGAGCGAAATCGAATTAGGGTCCGCCCAACGCCTGAGGCTCTGGAGAAAATAGTCCTTCGAGTGGGGAAGGGCGAGTTGAGAGAAATTAATGAAATCTCGGCGGCTTTGAAGAGGAATTGATGGGAATGCAAGAAATCGACGTAAGACGGCTCATGGAGAAGCTGGGACGCTCCGGAGTCACTGTCCTACTGAAAATTGATGAGGAGAGAATGGCGAAAGGCGGAGAGCCCTGGACTTTGCTAATGTCAGGGCCAGGCGTGGGTGGCCTAGAGTACATTCGTGCTGAGTCGTCCAGCCTTGGTGACTGTCTCGAGCAAGGTTTTGCGCAGCTGCGCACGTGCCCCGGGGACTGGGACTGGCTAACTGAAATCGCCTAGCCAGGAGCCTCCCCGCAGGTTGATGACCGCTGTCAGGGAATTTGGCGCTGGGGTGGCCTTCGCCGCGAAATCACTAGTGCGAGAAGCACTCGAAAGCGGGGACGCCGCAGAATTCGAGAAATGTGTGGATGCCACAAAGGCTCGGATTTTGCCGTACAGCCTGCCTGATCTGCCGCTGGGTGGCGGTTGCTAACTGCCCCAGCAATGACGCTACGTGAAGCCCCGTCAGGTGTTGCCTGGCGGGGCGTCTGTGTGAGATGGCGGCAGGAGCGGGCGGCGGTGCCTGACAGTCGGGCGACGGGGGCGGGGGCTGCCCCTAGGAAGTGTTTGAGATGTAGTCACAGCGATTGCCGTATCAGGGTGAGTTGGACGGTCGCCTCGTAGCGGATGGCGAGCTTGTCGTATCTGGTGGCCACGCCCCGAGCCTGCTTGAGCAGCCCGATCCGGCACTCGACCTTGTGCCTGCGCTTGTAGACCTCGGGGTCGAAGCCGGGCGGGCGGCCACCTGCCGAACCCCGACGGAGTCGGTGGCCGGCCTGGTCGCGCTTCTCCGGGATCGTGTGCGGGACCTGGCGGCGGCGCAGGTAGGCGCGGATCGCGCGGGAAGAGTACGCCCGGTCGACGATCACGCGAGTGGGCCGGGTGCGCGGGCGCCCGCCGTCCGTTCGGGCGACGCGGATCTTGTCTATGAGGCGGATGAACTGCGGGGCGTCCCCGCGCTGCCCACCGGTGACCGTGACGGCCAGGAGATGTCCGGAGGCGTCCGCCGCCATGTGGATCTTGGAGGTCAGGCCCCCGCGCGAGCGGCCCAGTGCGTGGTCGTCCGGCTCCGCCGCCAGGTAGTCCGCACCCGTCCGGCCCGGATCGTGAGCCCCTTTTTGCGGGCACCGGCGGCATGCTGATGGGCCCGGCAAACCGTCGAGTCGACGGAGACCTCCCACTCGATCATGCCGTCCGCATCAGCCTTGATCTGGAGCTCTGTCAGAACGCGGGCCCAAACGCCGTCGATCTGCCAGCGCCGGAAGACCGAGTAGGCGGTTTCCCACGGCCCGTACCGCCGGGGGACGTCCCGCCATGGCGAGCCGGTCCTTGCCCGCCACCAGATTCCGTCGAAGACCTGCCGCCGGTCCCTCGGCGGCCGCCCCATCTTCGGTACTGGCGGCAGCAGCGGCTCCAGCCGCTCCCACTGGTCGTCTGTCAGATCCCCACGAGCCACACCGAGATCGTTTCACGGGCCTGATCGACGACTCAGACCTGCATCAGGACGCTGTCTCCCCTGTCTCTGCTTCGTCATCCGAGCCATACATTTCGACCAGCAGGCGCTGACGCGCCGCCTTCATGCGCTCGTCGTAGTCCGGCGTGAAAATCTCAGTGAGCGTCCTTTCCAGCGTCCCAGAGATCGCGTAGATCGGAGACCAGACTGCACGGTCTGTCTTCAACAGGTCATCCAGCACGTCGGACCGGTGCATCGCCTGATAGAGCCAGTCCGACAGTACAAGAGCTTGATCGCGCGTGAGCTTGATGGCTATCGGTTCCTCTGCCACGGGGGGAACGGTAACCGGCACACTCGACGACCGCCCGAGTGGGGCGGGTAGGGCCGCGACAGGCCCCATCAGCCTCTACGAGCACATCTCAAACACTTCCTAGGTGACCCCGACAGTTCAGTGTGTCTCGGGCGTGCGGTATCGAGAATGTTGATCACCTGGCGTCCTTGGAGCCGTCGGGTCCACCGCCCCCCCGCCCCCGCGCGCCCGTTCCGTACGATGAGGCCTCGATGTGATACCAGGCCTTGACGGGGGTCTCCGCCGAACGGCTCACTTAGAGTTCACATGTTGTACGGAACGCCGGGCCCCAGAGTTGTGGTCCGGCCCACGGGGCGGTGGTCGTGCCGCGCCGTCTAGGCGGGAGTGGATGGGCGTGGAGACTCCGGGGTCGCAGTCGTCGCTGCACCGGGCCAACCTGGAGCGGGTCGTGCGTGCCGTGCGCATGGCGGGGTCGCTCACCCAGGCGGAGATCGCCCGGTCGACGGGGCTCTCCGCGGCCACCGTCTCAAACATCGTCCGCGAGCTCAAGGACGGCGGGACCGTCGAGGTCACGCCCACCTCCTCCGGCGGGCGGCGGGCGCGCAGCGTCTCGCTGTCCGGTGACGCCGGCATCGTCGTCGGCGTGGACTTCGGCCACACCCACCTGCGCGTGGCCGTCGGGAACCTCGCCCACCGCGTGCTGGCCGAGGAGGCCGAGCCGCTGGACGTCGACGCCTCCGCCGCGCAGGGGCTGGCCCGCGCGGAGTACCTGGTCAAGAGCCTGATCTCGGCCGCCGGCATCAGCCCCGACAAGATCATCGGCGTGGGTCTGGGTGTGCCCGGGCCCATCGACGTGGAGTCCGGCGTGCTCGGCTCCACCGCGATCCTGCCGGGCTGGGCCGGCACCAACCCCCGCGACGACCTCGCGGGCCGGCTCGGCGTGCCCGTCTACGTCGACAACGACGCCAACCTCGGTGCCCTCGGCGAGCTGGTCTGGGGTGCCGGGCGCGGGGCCGCGGACCTCGCCTACATCAAGGTCGCCAGCGGCGTCGGTGCCGGGCTCGTCATCAACGGGCAGATCTACCGGGGCCCGGGCGGCACCGCCGGCGAGATCGGGCACATCACCCTCGACGAGTCCGGTCCCGTCTGCCGTTGCGGCAACCGCGGCTGCCTGGAGACCTTCACTGCCGCCCGGTACGTGCTGCCGCTGCTCCATTCGGCCCACGGCGCCGATCTGACCGTGGCCAAAATGGTGCGGCTCGCCCAGGAGGGCGACCCCGGATGCCGGCGGGTCATTTCGGACGTGGGTCGCCATATCGGTAGTGGCGTGGCCAATCTCTGCAATCTGCTCAATCCCAGTCGTGTCGTCCTCGGCGGCGACCTCGCGGACTCCGGTGAGCTGGTGCTCGCGCCCATCCGGGAATCCGTCTCCCGCTACGCGATCCCCAGCGCCGCACGGCAGTTGGAGGTCGTGCCCGGCGCGCTGGGCGGCCGGGCCGAGGTGCTGGGCGCGCTCGCGCTCGTCCTCAGCGAAATGGGTGACGCCTCCCTGCTGGACGACGCCGCGCCCTTTCGCGCGCCGCTGCCCGGCTGAGACACGGCGATGCCATTCTTGAGTTCACGCAGATAACGAATGGCATCGTTGCCATCTCGTTAAGGATTTACTTCTTGACGGTCTCTTGGCGGCCGAGTTGACTTCCAGCCACCTCGGCCGCAACGTCGCGGCCTCGTCAGGGAGGTATCTGCAAGTGAACGCTCATCTGCGTCGTGCCGCGGTCGCCGTGGCCGCCGTGTCCATGGCCGCCGGTCTCGCCGCCTGTGGCAGCGCCAAGGAAGCCGGCGACGGCGGGGACAAGAAGAAGGACAAGAAGGGTCCCCTCACCATCGGGCTCCTCCTTCCGGAGAACCAGACCGCCCGTTACGAGCGCTTCGACAAGCCGCTGATCGAAAAGAAGATCAAGGAACTCGGCGGCCCCGACGTCAAGGTCCTCTACGAGAACGCCAAGCAGGACGCCGCGGTCCAGCAGCAGCAGGTCGACACCATGATCACCAAAAAGGTCGACGCGCTGATCGTCGACGCGGTGGACGCGAAGTCGATAGCGTCCTCGGTGAAGAAGGCCAATGACAAGGGCATTCCCGTCGTCGCCTACGACCGCCTCGCCGAGGGCCCGGTCAAGGCCTACACCTCCGTGGACAACGAGCGCGTCGGCAAGATCCAGGCCGAGTCCCTGCTGAAGGAACTGGGCGACAACGCCGACAAGGGCCAGATCGTGATGATGAACGGCGCGATCACCGA